>NZ_LSMW01000012.1:0-455650 GCF_001566765.1 Pseudomonas sp. HUK17 | reverse complement strand
ATGGAGGGCACCGCCACGCTGGCGATGAAGATCACCAGGGCGACGCCCCAGGAGCCGCCTTCCCAGAATTCGATCACCCCTTCGAGAATGGTGCTCTCCACGCCGCGCCCCAGGGTACCGGTGAACATCACCGGCAGGGTATTGGCCGGGATATAGAGAATCAGCGCGGCGATCAGGTAGGCCCAGGTCTTGGCATAGACATTGGGCTTGCGGCGGTGCAGCGCCGAGCCGCAGCGCGGGCAGCCGGCCTTGTGGTGGCGCGGCGCGGTGCAGACCTTGCCGCAGACGTGGCACAGGCAGAGGCCGAGTTCGTCGGCGCGGGGTGGCAGCTGGGGCGCGGTCACGGCTCGCGCTCCCCGACAGCGTCCCACAGCGGATGCAGGTCGCGCTTGGCGATGATCAGCAGGACCACCATCAGCCCGACCATGCCGAACAGCCCCAGGCCCACCACCACGTGCAGCAGCCCGGCGAGCTTGATCACCGCCACCAGGGCGCCGAGCACGAAGACCTCGATCATGCTCCAGGGCCGCAGGTAATGCAGGGTGACCATGGCCGTGGCGAAGCCGGGCGCGCGGCGACCGGCCTGGGCGAAGCCGAGGACCCAGAGCAGCAGCGCGATCTGCAGCAGCGGCACCACGAACAGGGTCATGGCCACCACCAGCGCCATGGGCCCGGCGAAGCCGCGACTCATGGCGATCACCGACTCCAGCAGGGTCGCCTCGCTGTGCAGGCCGCGAAAGCTGAGCTGCAGGATGGGCCCGACATTGGCGATCACGAACAGCACCGCCGCAGCGATCGCCAGGGCCAGCAGACCCTGGATGTCCAGGCGGCTGGCGCGATAGAGCAAGGCGCCACAGCGCAGGCAATGCGCCCGCTCGCCCGCCGCGAGGGGCTCGAGGCGATGCACCGAATCGCAGTGCTCGCAGATCACCAGGCGCGTGCCGGTGGCGGGCGCGGAAGGGGACGGTGGCTGGACGGACATGGGGCTACCCGGTGACGCTCCTGGAAGGGGGCTGCAGGTTGGACGCGCGAGTTTCGCGGTCGTTACCGCAAGGCCGCGACGACTGCCGGCCAAACGGCTCCGGCATCTTACCTACCTCGACGAAGGTATGCGCGGCCAGCCGCCCCCAGAAAAGCATCAAAACTTTTTGATGCTTTTCTTGCGAGGTCTGGGACGGGTCTCTAGACTAGCGCCCCATGACCCCGCTACGCGTGCCGGCGCTCGGCCAAGAACCAGGAGATACCCTCGCCGCCCTGTGCAAGGCTGGCGGCGATCCCCTGCGCCTGAACGTCCTGCGCGCCCTGCACAGCGCCTCCTTCGGCGTGCTGGAGCTGGCGCAGATCTTCGCCACCGGCCAGTCCGGCATCAGCCATCACCTCAAGGTGCTGGCCCAGGCGCAGCTGGTGGCCACCCGCCGCGAGGGCAATGCCATCTTCTATCGCCGTGCCCTGCCGCGTCCCGGCAGCCTGGGTGGCGCCCTGCACGCCGCCCTGCTCGAAGAAGTGGACGCCCTGGCCCTGCCCAGCGCGGTACAGACGCGGATCGGCGAGGTGCATGCCCAGCGCGCTGCGGTGAGTCGCGACTTCTTCGCGCGGGTGGCGGAAAAATTCCAGGCTCAGCAGGATCTCATCGCCGGTCTGCCGCAGTATCGCGACGGCCTGCTCAGCCTGCTGGACGCCCTGGCCCTGGATCCGCGCGGTTGCGCCCTGGAAGTGGGCCCCGGCGACGGCGCCTTCCTGCCGGATCTGGCGCGCCGCTTCGCCCGCGTGGTGGCGGTGGACAACAGCCCGGCCATGCTCGAACTGGCGCGCCAGCGCTGCCAGCGCGACGGCCTCGCCCAGGTCGAACTGCAGCTGGCCGACGCCCTCGCCGAGCCGCTGCCAGCGGCCGACTGCGTGATCCTCAACATGGTCCTGCATCATCTGGCCGCACCGGCGGAGGCCCTGCAGCAGCTGGCCCGCCGCGTGGCGCCGGGTGGCAGCCTGGTGATCACCGACCTCTGCCCCCACGACCAGACCTGGGCGCGCGCCGCCTGTGGCGATCTCTGGCTCGGCTTCGACCAGGACGAACTGGCCCGCTGGGCCCAGGCGGCCGGCCTGCAGGCGGGCGAAAGCCTCTACCTCGGCCTGCGCAACGGCTTTCAGATCCAGGTGCGCCAGTTCGCGCGCCCGGATCAGGGAAACACCCCGTCATGAGGCCACCTGGCCAGTGGCGGGCGGACCCGACGCTCAAGGGCGTCATGTCCAGCAAGGAAACTGCTGTCTCGACCGGCCTGCGGGCCCCTACCCCTTGGTAATTTAGGAACCATTCGATGAGCGAATATTCCCTGTTCACCTCCGAGTCCGTGTCCGAAGGCCATCCGGACAAGATCGCCGACCAGATCTCCGATGCCGTGCTCGACGCCATCATCACCCAGGACAAGCACGCCCGCGTGGCCTGCGAGACCCTGGTCAAGACCGGTGTGGCCATCGTCGCCGGTGAGGTCACTACCTCCGCCTGGGTCGACCTGGAGCAACTGGTGCGCGACGTCATCGTCGACATCGGCTACGACAGCTCGGACGTCGGCTTCGACGGCGCCACCTGCGGCATCGTCAACATCATCGGCAAGCAGTCGGTGGACATCGCCCAGGGCGTCGATCGCAGCAAGCCGGAAGACCAGGGCGCCGGTGACCAGGGCCTGATGTTCGGCTACGCCTGCAACGAGACCGATGTGCTGATGCCTGCACCCATCACCTTCTCCCACCGCCTGGTGGAGCGTCAGGCCGAGGCGCGCAAGTCGGGCCTGCTGCCCTGGCTGCGTCCGGACGCCAAGTCCCAGGTGACCTGCCGCTACGAAGGCGGCAAGGTGGTCGGCATCGACGCCATCGTGCTGTCCACCCAGCACAATCCCGAGGTCAAGTACGCCGACCTGCGCGAAGCCGTGATGGAGCTGATCGTCAAGCACGTCATCCCCGCCGAGCTGCTGCACAAGGACACCCAGTTCCACATCAACCCGACCGGCCAGTTCATCATTGGCGGGCCGGTGGGTGACTGCGGTCTGACCGGCCGCAAGATCATCGTCGACAGCTACGGCGGCATGGCCCGTCACGGCGGTGGCGCCTTCTCCGGCAAGGACCCGTCCAAGGTCGACCGCAGCGCCGCCTATGCCGGTCGCTACGTGGCCAAGAACATCGTCGCCGCCGGTCTGGCCGAGCGTTGCGAGATCCAGGTGTCCTACGCCATCGGCGTGGCCCAGCCCACCTCCATCTCGATCAACACCTTCGGCACCGCCAAGATCAGCGACGAGCGGATCGTGCAGCTGGTGCGCGAGCATTTCGACCTGCGCCCCTACGCCATCACCACCATGCTCGACCTGCTCCATCCAATGTACCGGGCCACCGCGGCCTACGGTCACTTCGGTCGCCATCCCCAGGAAATCACCGTGGGCGATGACACCTTCACCACCTTCACCTGGGAACGTACTGATCGCGCCGCCGCCCTGCGCGCCGCTGCCGGTCTGTAAGACGCCTCCCGGCAAACAGCCCCGCCACCGTCGGTGCCGGGGCTTTTTTCTGGGTCTGCAACCGGGATCCCAGCGCTTTCTTGCGCCAGTCCACAGGCTGGCACGCGCGATGCAACCTCTGGGCGTCCGGTGGTCAGAATGCCTCGTCTTCTCCAGGAGTCTGCTTATCCATGTGGCTGTTCATCACCAACTTCGGCGATTCCTCGGTGATGCTTCCCTGCGCCGTACTGATCGCGCTCTGGCTGCTGGCCGGCCTGTCCGCGCGGGCGGCGCTGCTCTGGTTGCTGCTGTTTGGTGCTGCCAGCCTCAGCGTTGCCCTGTCCAAGATCGCCTTCTTCGGCTGGGGCCTGGGCATTCCGCGTCTGGATTTCACCGGATTCAGCGGCCACTCCATGCTGGTGGGCAGCGTGCTGCCAGTGCTGGGCTGGCTGCTGGCCAGTCGGGCGCGACCGTCGCTACGGCTGACCGCGGCCGCCCTGGGCGCACTGTGCGCCCTGCTCATCGCCGTCTCGCGGGTGGTGCTGGGCTATCACTCGATCTCGGAAGTGGTAACCGGCCTGCCCATCGGCTATGCCGCCAGCGGCACTCTGCTCTGGCTGCTGCGTGGCCAGGAGGTCAATCTCAAGCCACGCCAGGCCGCCCTGGGCGCCAGTCTGCTACTCCTGCCGCTGCTGTTGCTGCATGGCACCAACGCGCCGACGCAACGGGTGCTGGAACGCCTGGCGGTGAAATTCGCCGACGAGCAGAAGCCCTGGACCCGCGCCCATCAGCGCGCCGGGGTGGCGCCCTTGCAGAATTGAGGAACATCGCCAAGCGCATGCAATAGACGACGCCGCGACTGGCGAATACGGGCAAGCCTCCTAGACTGGCAGAAGCCCTGAATTTCCTGGGGTGAACGTGCGGGCTCTTCGGCCCCTCCTATAGAAGTCAGCCCTTGCCGCCGAGTCGTCCGCATGCGCTACTGCCTTTTCCTCTGCAGCCTGGTGCTTACCGGTCTGCCCGCGTCACCCGTGGCGGCTGCCGAGCCCTTGCGGCTCTATACCTGGGAAGGCTATTTCAGCGACACCCTGCTGCAGCGCTGGGCCAAGGCCCATCCCCCCGTGCAGGAAATCCACTTCGACAGCAGCGACGTGCGCGACGCCACCCTGGCGCGCGGCGATGCCGATCTCGACCTGGTGGTGATCAACGAGGTCAGCGCCACGCGTCTCGGCCAGGACGGCCTGCTGACGCGCATCGATCCCCGGCGCCTGCCCCATCTGAACGAACTCGATCCGCGCTGGCGCCATAGTTGTGGCGACTACGCGGTGCCCTATGTCTGGGGCACCCTGGGTCTGCTCTATCGCAGCGACCGCCTGGCCCAGGCGCCCACGTCCTGGCTGCCGCTGCTGCAGCCGGCGCCGGCGCTGCACGGCCGCATCGCCATGCTCGAAGACCATGACGACCTGCTGGTCGCGCCGCTGATCATCCTGGGCGCCGCCATCAACAGCGACGATCCCGAGTTGCTCAGACGCAGCTTCGCCCTGCTCAAGGCCCAGGCACCGGCGGTGCTGACCTATCAGTACGTGGTCAGCGCCCTGCGCAATCCGGCCTACAGCGACCGCATCGATCTGGCCCTGGGCTACAGCGGCGACCAGCACCTGCTCAATGCCGCGACGCCCGGGCAGCCCTGGCATTTCACCACGCCCCGCGAAGGCAGCCTGCTGTGGATGGACTGCGTGGCGGTGCTCAGCAGCTCCCCGCACCAGGCCGCCGCCTGGCGCTTCATCGACTTTCTCAACGAGCCGCGCAATGCCGTGCTGGCCACCGAGGAGCTGCACCTGGCGACCCCCAATGCCGGTGCCGTGCGCCTGCTGCCGGCCGACCTGCGCGAGGATCCCAGCCTGTTCCCCCCCGACGACGTCATCGCCCGCAGCCAGGTCTTCCGTGAAGGTCCGCCCGACGCCTTCCAGACCCGGCAGCGCATCGGCAGCGCTTTGGTAGGTCACCATGAATCTCAATAGGCGCGCCCTGCTGCTGATCCTGCCAGTCGCCCTGCTCTGCAGCCTGACCCTGGTCGGACTGGGCTACACGGTGCAGCGCGAGGCGGTGATCGGCCTCGAGCGCTCGCGGGTCAACCACGATCTGGCGGCGTTGGAGACCACCTATCGCGAGTACGATCACTTCAGCCGCAATCTGCTCTATGCCCTGTCCAACAGCGCGGCCCTGGGCAACTTCCTGCGGCAGACCGAGGTGCCCTATCGCAACGAGGCCCTGGGCACCCAGTTGCAACTGGCGGTGCGCCAGCTGGCTGGCGACGACGCTCCCACGCGCATCTCCCTGGCCATCGCCCGCCCCGATCTCAGCCTGGCCTACTATTACGAGCGTAGTGGCGATCCCTTCGCCCAGCTGAGCAGCGTCCAGCGCCAGCTACTCGAGCGCCTGGCGCGGGAAGCGAACGGGCCGCTGGAGCGGCGCGATTATCTGCTAGACGAACAGGGCCACTCGCTGCTGGTGGCGACCACCTCGTTGTTGCCGAGCACGGCCGGACCGCCCCTGCCAGGTCAACGCGGCCTGGCGATGACGCTGCAGCTGGCGGTCAGTCCGGACCGAATGGAGGCCATGCGCCGTACCCTGGAACAGAGCTATGGCGCGCCCCTGGAATTCAGCCGGACGCTGCCCGTACGCACCAGCGATTTCACCGCTGTCGTGCGCCTGTCACCCGATCTCTATGTGCGCCTGACCCCGAACCCAGAACATCTGCATGGGGAACTGCGCCGTCTGGCGATCGCCTATTTCAGTGGTGGCCTGCTGGTGACCCTGGCCTGCATCCTGGTGTTGATCGTGCTGATCCGGCGCTACATCACCCGGCCCATCGCCCGCCTGGACAGCCAGCTCACCGAGGTGCTGGAGGGTCAGCGCCAGGCCCTCGAAACCGGCGACGAGCCCGGCGAGATCGGTCATTTGGGCGCCAACATGAAACGCCTGCACGACAACAACCTGGCCATTCTGGCGCAACTGCGCACGGCCCTGCGCACCGACGTCCTCACCCAGATCGGCAACCGCCGCTACTTCCAGCTCATGGGCGAATCCTGGCTGGCGGGCAAGCCTGATGGCCGCCGCATCGCCCTGCTCTATTTCGGCCTCGACCATTTCAAGTCGGTCAACGACCGCTTCGGCCACGAGGTGGGCGATGAACTGCTGCAGGCCGTGGCGCGCCAGACCCAGCAGTTGCTGGAGGCCTATCAAGCAGGCAACGAACTGGTGTTCACGCGCCTGGCGGGCGATGAATTCGCCGTCCTGCTGCGCGGTCCGGCAGCAGCGACCGAGGCCCTCGCCCTGGGCCAGCAACTGCAGCAGAACTACGCCAACGGCACCCTGGTCGGCGAACGCCGCTATGCCGTGACCCTGAGCATCGGCCTGGCGACCCCCGAGGCGCCGCTGGACCTGGCCGACCTGCTGGCCCAGGCCGATCTGGCCATGGAACGAGCCAAGAACGAAGGCGGCAATCACCTGGTGCACTTCACCCCGGAACTGGCTGCGCGCCAGTGCCGCCAGGATCTCCTGGACGAGCACCTGCGGCGAATGAATCCGGACGAGGAATTCCACCTCGTCTACATGCCGGCGGTCGACAGCAGCGGCCAGGTACGCTCTGCCGAAACCCTGCTGCGCTGGAATTCACCGCGCCTGGGTTCGGTATCGCCGGCGGAATTCATCCCCATCGCCGAACGCCAGGGGCATTTCCGCTGGATCGATCGCTGGGTCGTGGACCAGGCCTGCCGCGAGTACCTGGCACTGCAGGAGGTACTGGGCAGCGACCTGGTGCTGTCCGTCAACCTGTCATCCGCGCAGCTGGATCAGGCCGACATCGTGCCCTATCTGCGCGAGCGGGTGCGCCACCACGGCGTCGATCCGGGCCATCTGGAACTGGAATTCACCGAGACCTTCGCCGCCGAGCTGAACGAGCGCACCCTGGGGCTGCTGCACGAATTGCGCGCCGAGGGATTTCGCGTGGCCATCGACGACTTCGGCGTCGGCTACACCTCCATCCAGCAGGTCACCGACTATCCTGCCGACACCATCAAGTTCGACCGGCTCATCGTCGAGCGCCTCAGCCAGCCCGGTAACCAGGCCAGCCTGAATGCGCTCATCGCCTTCTGCCATGCCCGCGACGCCCAGGTCATCGCCGAGGGCGTGGATACCGAGCTCAAGCAACTGTGCCTGCAGCAGGCCGGTTGCGATCTGCTGCAGGGCTTTCTGGTCTGCCCGCCGCGGCGTCTGGACGAGTTGCGCGACTGGCAGCGCCAACGGCTGGGTGATCCCAGCCGGGTCTAGGGATAACGGGCGCTGACAAGGTCAGCGCCCGTTATCCAGGTCGAGCGACGCTTAGAAATCCAGCGACAGGCCCAGCCCCACGCCCTGCTGCTGGGTATCGCCCGCGCCAGCATAGCTGTAGCCGCCGCGCAGGGTCAGTTCCGGGGTCACCCGCTGGACCACGCCCAGACTCAGGCGGGTACGGTCGCGGTCGGGCTGGTAGCCGTCCAGGGTGTAATCCAGACCCGGCACGCTGTTCAGGCGCATGGTCAGATCGTGAGTGCCGTCGGCGAATTCCCGCTCGCGACCCAGGTCGGCGAACAGCGCCGTAGCCGGTGCCAGTTGCCAGCGGCCCTGCAGGCCCAGCCCCAGCCGTCGCGAGGTGCTCGACTGGTCGTCGAACTCCAGCGCCGTGGCGTCGTTGCCGCGCTCCCGATAACCGTCCACCTGGACGCGGGCATAGTCGGCGCTGAGATAGGGACTCAGGTGCCAGGGGCTGCCAGCCGCCGCCAGGTCATAGCCCAGGCGCGCCGAGAGGGCACGCAGATCACCATCGGTATCGCCCTGCTCGCTGCGCGTGGTCGAGCCGAGGGCGAAGCGCCGGCTCAGATCGTCATAGTCCAGGCGGCCACCGGTGGCGGTGAGATCGCCCCAGAGGCGCTCGCCCTGGTACTGGGCGAAGGCGCTGAGCAGATAGCTGTTGAGGCGATAGCTGGAATCGGCCGCACCGGGTTCCAGGTGTTGCCGCGCGACCCCGGCGGCGACGCCGAAGCGCCATTCCTCGCTGAGCCGATAGCTGCCGCCCAGGTCCAGGCTGTAGCCGTTGCCATCGCCGCCAGCGGTGCTGCGCTGGTCGTCGACGTCCAGGCGTCGCGCGCTGGTATCCACATAGCCCTGCCAGCGCCCCACCGGCTGCCAGGCATGCCAATCGCCCAGCCAGCGCTGGTGCAGGCCATCCTGATGGGCTCTGAGGGTGGACTGGGCCATCTCCGGCAGCAGGGTGACCTCCCAGGGCGCCGCCAGCAGCGAATAGGCGTAGTCGGCGATCAGTCGTTGACCGGTGATGGTCGGGTGGACGCGATCATTGAACAGCAACTGGCTGGGATCGGCCGCCGCCGCGCCCAGGCCGTAGGTAGCGTTGCGGGTGCAGTTGTCGCCGCTGAAGCAGGTGCCGGTGAGATTCTGTCCGCTGGCCAGCCCATAGCGCCCCGCCTCGGCCACCACCTCGGCGAGCAGCTGGGGCACGTTGAGGCCGATGATCTCGGCGTCGATGCCGGCCAGCCGCGCCACCAGGGCCTGGTTGTAGACCCGACTCAGGGCCGAGCTGGCCGCCTGTTGCGGCGAACCGGCCAGGGCCGGGGTCTGGCCGATGTCCGGCAGCAGCCAGACCACCATATAGCGCGCGCCGGCCTGCTGCAGGGCAGCGACACCGTCGCCCAGGCGATTGGCCGCGGCTGCCGCGGTGGCCGGCGAGGTGACCAGTCCTTGGAGGAAGTCGTTACCCCCGCCGCTGATGTAGAACAGGGTATTGGGATCCAGACTCAGGCCCTGGCTGGCAAGTGCCGGCAGGTAGCCGTCGCGGCTGCGCAGGGTCAGCCCACCTACCGCCACCACCGAGCCATTGCGGGCGGTGATGGAGTCGCGGATCTGCGCCGTGGTGTAGCCGCCCGTGGCCCAGTTGTCGCCATCGCTCAGGCCGATCCGCTGATTGATCAGCGAGGTCGAGGCGTCCAGGGTCCGGACGTCGAAGCCCAGTTGCTGGCCGAGCAGGATCGAGGACACCGGTCCGGTCACCGCGCCGCTCGCCGGGCTGTAGCCGGGGCCGACACGATTGGTGAATCTGAGGCTGGCGCCGTTGACCCCGGTGTCGGGAAATTGCCCGGCATCGAGCAGGCTGTCGCCGAACACGGTGAAGCCGCTGTAGGGATTGGGAGCCGCCTGGGCGGTTGCCGCGAGCGCCGTCGCCAGGGCGATGGCCAGCGGCAGGCGTTGCCTGAGGAAAGATGTCATGCCTGCATCCTTGATTGTTGTTATCGGAGCACGCGTCAGGGCGTGTCGCCTCACGCTAGACGGTTTTTGTGTCCTTGTATCCGGATGTGAACAAAAAAGTACGAGACGTTCGTTGCAGTGCTGAAAGGCAGGCGCCAGAGCGGTCGCCCAGGTGATGGGCAGCAGGAGGCTGATGCGGTTGCGCTCGCACCTCAAGCCCTGCCCAGGGCCGCAACACCTTTGGATGATAGGGGTGTTGGGCTGCTTTTCCCCCTCTCCCTCCGGGAGAGGGTTGGGGAGAGGGAACCGCCGGATCACTCTCCCGCGGCTCACCTCACTGCCCCAGCTTGCCCGCCTCGCAGCCGGTACTGGCGCACTCGCGCAGGCGCTCCTTGAGGGTCTCCAGGCGGCTTTCGGTCAGGCTGACGGCGCAGTCCAGATTGACGAAGTAGCCATCGGCTTCCTCGCGGGCGCACTGGCTGTCACGCTGCTTGATCCAGGCCAGCTGGCGCTGCTTGAGCACGGCCTGCTGATCGGCCGGCAGCTGCTTGCGCAGTTCGCCATAGGTCTGGTTCAGCGACTTGTCGCTCTGGGCGAACAGGTTGCTGGCGCAGTAGACGGTATCGAAGGCGTTGCGTGGCGTGCCGCAACCGGCGGCCTGGGCCGTGGCGAGACCGAAGAGACCGGTCAGGGTCAGGGCGGCGGCGAGGGTGTTCTTGAGCATGGCAGCATCCTGCAGAAGGGGCCGTTCCGGGTGGCGCGACCGTGAGACAAACGCTAGCAGAGCCGCCAGTCCCGCGCGCGGCACCTGCTGAAAAACAGCCAACAAAAAAGCGCCCGAAGGCGCTTTCCTGTACTACCCGGGCGGGATCAGACCTTGGAACGCTCGAAGCGCTTGCGGTCGTTCTCGTTCAGGTACTTCTTGCGCAGACGGATGGACTTGGGCGTCACTTCCACCAGCTCGTCGTCGGCGATGAATTCCAGCGCCTGCTCGAGGGTGAACTTGATCGGCGGCACCAGGGCGATGACTTCGTCCTTGCCCGAGGCGCGCATGTTGTCCAGTTTCTTGCCCTTGGTGGGGTTGAGTACCAGGTCGTTGTCACGGCTGTTGATGCCGCACAGCTGGCCTTCGTAGATCTCGTCGCCCGGCGCCAGGAACAGCTTGCCGCGGCTCTGCAGGGTTTCCAGCGAGTAGGTCAGCGCAGTACCGGTGGCCATGGACACCAGCACGCCGTTCTGACGGTTGCTCACTTCGCCGGCCTTGATCGGGCCGTAGTGGCTGAAGGTCGAGGTCAGGATGCCGCTGCCCGAGGTCAGGGTCAGGAAGTTGTTACGGAAGCCGATCAGGCCACGCGCTGGGATGGTGTATTCCAGGCGGATACGGCCCTTGCCGTCGGGGATCATGTTGGTCAGATCGCCCTTGCGCAGACCCATCTGCTCCATCACCGAGCCCTGGTGCTGCTCTTCGATGTCGATGGTGACGTTCTCGTAGGGCTCCTGCTTCTCGCCGTCCTTCTCGATGATCACCACTTCCGGACGGCCCACGGCCATCTCGAAGCCTTCGCGGCGCATGTTCTCGATCAGTACCGACAGGTGCAGCTCGCCACGCCCGGAAACCTTGAACTTCTCGGCCGACTCGCCCGGCTCGACGCGCAGGGCCACGTTGTGCAGCAGTTCCTTCTCCAGACGGTCCTTGATGTTGCGGCTGGTGACGAACTTGCCTTCACGACCGGCGAAGGGCGAGTCGTTGACCTGGAAGGTCATGCTCACGGTGGGCTGGTCGACGGTCAGCGGCGGGCGCGCTTCGACGTTCTGCGGATCGCACAGGGTGTCGGAGATGAACAGCTCGTCCATGCCCGAGACGCAGACGATGTCGCCGGCTTCGGCTTCGGCCACTTCCACGCGCTGCAGGCCGGAGTGGCCCATGATCTTGAGGATACGACCGTTGCGTTTGCTGCCGTCGTCGCTGATGGCGACGACCGGGGTGTTGGCCTTGATGCGGCCACGGGCGATGCGGCCGATACCGATCACGCCGAGGAAGCTGTTGTAGTCCAGCTGGGAGATCTGCATCTGGAACGGGCCGTCCAGATCGACCTGGGGAGCCGGGACGTGGTCGACGATGGCCTGGAACAGGGCATCCATGTTGTCGTCCATCTTCTCGTGGTCCAGACCGGCGATGCCGTTCAGGGCGCTGGCGTAGACGATCGGGAAGTCCAGCTGCTCATCGGTGGCGCCGAGGTTGTCGAACAGGTCGAAGATCTGGTCGATGACCCAGTCCGGACGCGCGCCGGGACGGTCGATCTTGTTGACCACCACGATCGGACGCAGACCAGCCTTGAAGGCCTTCTGGGTCACGAAGCGGGTCTGCGGCATGGGGCCGTCCTGGGCGTCGACCACCAGCAGCACAGAGTCGACCATGGACATCACACGCTCCACCTCGCCACCGAAGTCGGCGTGGCCGGGGGTGTCGACGATGTTGATGTTGTAGTCGCCCCACTTCAGCGCGGTGTTCTTGGCCAGGATGGTGATGCCACGTTCCTTTTCCTGGTCGTTGCTGTCCATCACCCGCTCGTTTTCCGCTTCTTTGCGGTCCAGGGTGCCGGACAGGCGCAGCAGCTTGTCGACGAGGGTGGTCTTGCCATGGTCGACGTGCGCGATGATGGCGATGTTGCGTAGATTCTCGATCACAGTGGTGTTCTCGGTATAGAAATGAAGGAGCTTCAGCCAGCAGGCTGACAGCCGGAGATTGCAAAGGCGCGAAACGCGGCCGACCGGTATGTGGCCGGCAGGCTAGAAGAGGTCGGGAGGGCGGTGGCGGATACTGCCACCCAGCAGGCCCGGCTGCTTAGGCCGGACGATAAACGCGCACATTGGCGTGCCCTTCGGTGAGCAGGTGATGGGCGTGCAGCCGGCTCATCACCCCGCGGTCGCAATAGAGAAGGTACTGGCGATTCTCGTCCAGTTCCTTGAAACGGCTGTTGAGCGCGAAGAACGGCATGGTCTGCACCTCGATGCCAGGCAGCTCCAGCGGCAGGTCTTCCTGGGCGTCGGGATGGCGAATGTCCACCACGATCTGCCCGGGCAGCGGCTGGTCCACCTCTTCCACCTGCACGTCCTTGCCCAGCTCCTCGATCACCTTGTCGACGGTGATGAAGCGTGCGCGTTCCAGGGCGGCGTCGAGCACCGCCATGTCGAACTTGCCTTCCTCGTGCTCCACCCGCAGGGCCTTGGCCTTGGTGGTGGGATTCACCGAGATGATGCCGCAGTACTCGGGCATGTGCTTGGCGAAGTCGGCGGTGCCGATGCGCTGGGCGGTGTCGATGATGTCCTGCTTGTGGCTGGCCAGCAGCGGGCGCAGCACCAGGGTATCGGTGGCCTTGTCGATCACCGCCAGATTGGTCAGGGTCTGGCTGGAAACCTGGGAGACGGCTTCGCCGGTCACCAGCGCCTCGATCTGCAGCTGCTCGGCGATGCGACTGGCCGCGCGCAGCATCATGCGCTTGAGGATGACGCCCATGTGGCTGTCGTCGCACTGGGTGAGGATCTGCCCCACCACTTCCTCGAAGGGCACGCTGATGAACAGCACGCGCTGGGAGCGCCCGTACTTCTCCCAGAGATAGTGGGCCACTTCCATCACGCCCAGTTCGTGGGCCCGCCCGCCGAGATTGAAGAAGCAGAAATGGCTGACCATCCCGCGTCTCATCATCTGGTAGGCGGCCACGGTGGAGTCGAAGCCACCGGACATCAGCACCAGCACCTGCTCCAGGGCGCCCAGCGGATAACCGCCCAGCCCTTCGTGGTGCTCGTCGATGATGAACAGCTGCTGGTCACGGATCTCCAGGCGGACGTTCACCTCGGGATTCTTCAGGGCGATGCCGGCGCCGCCGCAGCGTTCGCGCAGGCCACCGCCGACATGGCGCTCCACGTCCATCGAGGAGAAGTCATGGCGGCCGGCACGCTTGCAGCGCACCGAGAATACCTTGCCGCGCACCCGCTCACCGAAGTGGCGCACGCAGAGTTCCAGGATGGTCTCGAAGTCACCCAGCGGATACTCGTGCACCTCGAGGAACTGGCCGATGCCCGGGGTGCAGGCCAGGCGCTGCTTCATGTCCGCCAGCAGCCGCGGCTCGCTTAGCGCGGTCTCCAGAGTGATGTTGTCCCAGACCCCTTCCACGCGGACATCCGGATCCAGATCGCGCAGCACGACACGAATGTTCTTCACCAGCTGGCGAATGAAATTCTTGCGCACCGGGCGACTCTTGATGGTGATTTCCGGAAAGACCTTGATGATGAGCTTCATGAGCGGGAAACGGGGGGCGGGTAACGCGAAAGAAAAGGGCCAATATCATACCTGAAAACCATCGAGCACTCGAATTCAACCGACAAAATCACCTCTGGCGCCATTTGAGTGCAGGGACGGATTTCGATGCACTATTTTGGTGCACATATACGGCCTCGACTGGCCTGAAAACGGCACGACAGGCGTCAGGAAGGGCCTCCAGCCCATTTGAGGGCACTGGCATACAACTTGCTCTCTTGTGAGGCAGCCGCCCCTGGGCCAGCATAGGGCGCTTTTCGTGGAACGCCGGTCATGGACCAGGCAGTACGGAAGCGCCCCTCAAGGGCACAGCTGATACCGGGAGTACCGCCAACCGCTCCCGGCCGAAATTCCTCTGGAGGAAACCATGTCGAAGGCTGTTCAACTGATCAAAGAAAACGACGTGAAGTGGGTAGACCTGCGCTTCACCGACACCAAAGGCAAGCAGCAACACGTCACCATGCCGGCGCGTGACGCGCTGGACGAAGACTTCTTCGCCCACGGCAAGATGTTCGACGGCTCCTCCATCGCCGGCTGGAAAGGCATCGAAGCCTCCGACATGATCCTGCTGCCCGACGACAGCACCGCCGTTCTGGATCCCTTCACCGAAGAGCCGACCCTGATCCTGGTCTGCGACATCATCGAACCCTCCACCATGCAGCCCTACGAGCGCGACCCCCGTGGTATCGCCCGTGCTGCCGAGGAGTACCTGAAGTCCACCGGCATCGGCGACACCGTGTTCGTCGGCCCGGAGCCCGAGTTCTTCATCTTCGACGAAGTGAAGTTCAAGTCGGACATCTCCGGCTCCATGTTCAAGATCTTCTCCGAGCAGGCCTCCTGGAACACCGACGCCGACTTCGAGTCCGGCAACAAGGGCCACCGCCCGGGCGTCAAGGGCGGCTACTTCCCCCTGCCGCCGGTCGACCATGACCACGAAATCCGTACCGCCATGTGCAACGCCCTGGAAGAGATGGGCCTGGTCGTGGAAGTCCACCACCACGAAGTGGCGACCGCTGGCCAGAACGAGATCGGTGTGCAGTTCAACACCCTGGTCAAGAAGGCCGACGAGACCCAGACCCTGAAGTACGTCGTGCACAACGTGGCCGATGCCTACGGCAAGACCGCCACCTTCATGCCCAAGCCCCTGTACGGCGACAACGGCTCCGGCATGCACGTGCACATGTCCATCTCCAAGGATGGCAAGAACACCTTCGCTGGCGAAGGCTATGCCGGCCTGTCCGACACCGCCCTGTACTTCATCGGCGGCATCATCAAGCACGGCAAGGCGCTGAACGGCTTCACCAACCCGTCCACCAACAGCTACAAGCGTCTGGTGCCCGGCTTCGAAGCACCGGTCATGCTGGCCTACTCGGCCCGTAACCGTTCCGCCTCCATCCGTATCCCCTATGTGTCGAGCCCGAAAGCCCGCCGCATCGAAGCCCGCTTCCCGGATCCGGCTGCCAACCCCTACCTGTGCTTCGCCGCCCTGCTGATGGCCGGCCTGGACGGTATCCAGAACAAGATCCACCCCGGCGATGCCGCCGACAAGAACCTGTACGATCTGCCGCCGGAAGAAGGCAAGAAGATCCCGCAGGTCTGCGGCAGCCTGAAGGAAGCCCTGGAAGCCCTGGACGCCGGTCGTGCGTTCCTGACCAAGGGCGGCGTCTTCACCGACGAGTTCATCGATGCCTACATCGAGCTGAAGTCCGAGGAAGAGATCAAGGTGCGTACCTTCGTGCACCCGCTGGAATACGATCTGTACTACAGCGTCTGATCCCGCTGCAGTAACTGAAAGAGGCCTCCTTCGGGAGGCCTTTTCTTTGCGCGGGTTTTCTTTGCGTAGGAATAGCAGCCGCGACCGGCGCCAGCGCGGAGCGGCCGAGCTGCCTACCTGACCACACGACGCGCCTGCTACCCTTGATCTCCATCGCCCGGCCGAGATTCCGCCATGCCTCGCCTGCTTGCCTGCTGTCTGCTCTGCCTCGCCTGCTCCGCCCAGGCCGCGATCTACAAGTCGGTGGATGCCGAAGGCAACACGGTATTCAGCGATCAGCCCTCGGCCAATGCCAAGCCGGTGCAGGTGGCGCCCACCAACACCGTGGACAATCCACGACCGGCGCCGCCCATCCCCAGTGCGCCTGCGGCGGCGACCCCTGCCGGCCCGGCCTTCAGCCGTCTGGAAGTCAATGTGCCCGACGACGAGGCCATCCGCGCCAACAACGGCACCTTCTCTGTGGGGGTCTCAGTGGAACCGGCCCTGGGCCCGGGGCAGTCGCTGCAACTGCTGGTGGACGGCGCGCCCTATGGCAGCCCAGGTCAGAGCACCCGTTTCGGCGTGGCCAACCTGGAGCGCGGTGAGCACCGCTTCGCCGCCCAGGTGCTGTCCGGCACTGGCGAGGTGATCCAGACCAGTGCCGAGAAGACCGTTACCGTGCAGCGCATCAGCGTCAACAGCCCGGCTCGCTGATGCGCACGCTCCTGGCACTGGTTCTGCTCTGCCTGCTGCTGCCCGCCCAGGCGGCGGTCTACAGCTATGTCGACAAGGACGGC
Source organism: Pseudomonas sp. HUK17 (assembly GCF_001566765.1). NCBI lineage: Bacteria > Pseudomonadati > Pseudomonadota > Gammaproteobacteria > Pseudomonadales > Pseudomonadaceae > Pseudomonas > Pseudomonas sp. HUK17. The sequence goes on along the minus strand of NZ_LSMW01000012.1, from coordinate 439,000 downwards.
AATCGGGTCTACACCGACCAGCCACCCAAGGGCGTCAAGGCGACCCAGGTGCCGATCACGGTGCCCAACAACCTCAATCAGCAGGGCCAGCCGACCCGCAAGCTGAGTCCGACACCGGCCGCACCGGCGGCCAGGACGCCCAAGGCCGCGCCCTTCCGCTACCAGATGCTGCGCATCCTGGTACCCGAGCCCGATGCTACGGTGATCGATCAGCAAGGGCAGCTCATCGTCAGCCTGGTCAGCGAACCGGAGCTGCAGCCGGGTCACAGCTACCGGCTGCTGCTGGATGACAAGGAAGCCGGCGTCGGTCGCAGTCCAGTGTTTCCCCTGGACAACCTGAATCGTGGCACCCATAGCCTGGTGGCGGAGATCCTCGCCGCCGACGGCAACGTACTGGAGCGTACCCCGGCCCAGCCCTTCCATCTGCGCCGCCCCTCGCTGGAGCAGAAGCGCCGTGCCCATCCCTGCAGTGACAAGGACTGGGGCAAGCGGCCGGAATGCCCATTGGACATGAAACCGCCCGAACCCAGGAAATCCTGGCTACCCTTCCTCTAGCGCACCTATTTGGTGCGCTTTTTCATTGTGCACCATCTTGATACAAATCCAGTTTCGTTCCGCCCGTCGCGCGGCGGCTGTTAGTGCACGTTTCAGCCATCTGCCCTAACTCGGGGCGTCTTGGTTTGCTTCTTGCATTTTCCTATCGTCCCTATAGCGCTGTGGCCTCTCATGCCTACCGACGTCATTCACCGACTCCTGCTCGACAACCTCACCACCGCAGTCATTCTGCTCGATGCGGAGTTGCGCCTGGAGTACATGAACCCGGCGGCCGAGATGCTCCTGGCCATCAGTGGCCAGCGCAGCCATGGCCAGTTCATCAGCGAGCTGTTCACCGAATCGCCCGAGGCCCTGCAGGCGCTGCGGCAGGCGGTCGATCATGCCCATCCCTTCACCAAGCGCGAGGCGCTGCTGATCTCCACCTCGGGCAACAGCCTCACGGTGGACTATGCGGTGACCCCGATCCTGGATCGCCACAACACCCTGCTGCTGCTGGAAGTCCATCCGCGCGACCGGCTGCTGCGCATCACCAAGGAAGAGGCGCAGCTCTCCAAGCAGGAGACCACCAAGCTGCTGGTGCGCGGCCTGGCCCACGAGATCAAGAATCCTCTCGGTGGCATCCGCGGCGCGGCCCAGCTGCTGGCCCGCGAGCTGCCGGAAGAGGCGCTCAAGGACTACACCAACGTCATCATCGAGGAAGCGGATCGGCTGCGGAATCTGGTCGACCGCATGCTCGGCTCCAACAAGCTGCCCAAGCTGGCCGTCACCAATGTGCACGAGGTTCTCGAACGGGTCTGCAGCCTGGTGGAAGCGGAAAGCCAGGGACTGATCAACCTGGTGCGCGACTACGATCCGAGCATTCCCGATCTGATGATTGACCGCGAGCAGATGATCCAGGCGGTGCTTAACATCGTGCGCAACGCCATGCAGGCCATCTCCCAGCAGAACGAATTGCGCCTGGGCCGGGTCACCCTGAGAACCCGCACCCTGCGCCAGTTCACCATCGGCCACCACCGCCATCGTCTGGTGTGCAAGGTGGAGATCACCGACAACGGCCCGGGCATCCCCCCGGACCTGCAGGAAACCATCTTCTATCCCATGGTCAGCGGTCGCCCCGACGGCACCGGCCTCGGGCTCGCCATCACCCAGAACATCATCACCCAGCACCAGGGGCTGATCGAGTGTGAAAGCCATCCTGGCCACACCGCCTTCAGCATCTTCCTGCCGCTGGAATAACGAGGAGTACGCATGAGCCGTCAGGAGACCGTCTGGATCGTCGACGACGACCGTTCCATCCGCTGGGTCCTGGAAAAAGCCCTGCAACAGGAAGGCATGACCACCGTCGCCTTCGACAGCGCCGACAGCGTCATGACCCGCCTCGGTCGCCAGCAACCGGACGTGGTGATCTCGGACATCCGCATGCCGGGGACCAGTGGCCTGGACCTGCTGTCACGCATCCGCGAGATGCACCCGCGCCTGCCGGTCATCATCATGACCGCCCATTCCGACCTGGACAGCGCCGTGGCCTCCTACCAGGGCGGCGCCTTCGAGTACCTGCCCAAGCCCTTCGATGTCGACGAGGCCGTGGCCCTGGTCAAGCGCGCCGGGCAGCATGCCCAGGAGCAGCAGGGTTTCGCCGAGCCGGCGCACCTGACCCGCACCCCCGAGATCATCGGCGAGGCGCCGGCGATGCAGGAGGTGTTCCGCGCCATCGGCCGCCTCTCGCACTCCAACATCACGGTGCTGATCAACGGCGAATCCGGCACCGGCAAGGAGCTGGTCGCCCACGCCCTGCACCGCCACAGCCCGCGCGCCGCCGCGCCCTTCATCGCCCTGAACATGGCCGCCATCCCCAAGGACCTGATGGAGTCCGAGCTGTTCGGCCACGAGAAAGGCGCCTTCACCGGCGCCGCCGCCCAGCGCCGCGGCCGCTTCGAGCAGGCCGATGGCGGCACCCTGTTCCTCGACGAGATCGGCGACATGCCGGCCGACACCCAGACCCGCCTGCTGCGCGTGCTGGCCGATGGCGAGTTCTATCGCGTCGGTGGCCATACCCCGGTCAAGGTGGACGTGCGCATCATCGCCGCCACCCACCAGAACCTTGAAGGCCTGGTGCGCGAGGGCAAGTTCCGCGAAGACCTCTTCCACCGCCTCAATGTCATCCGCATCCACATTCCACGCCTGGCCGACCGCCGCGAGGACATCCCCGCCCTCGCCCGCCACTTCCTCGCCCGCGCCGCCCAGGAGCTGGCCGTGGAGCCCAAGACCCTGCGCAGCGAGACCGAGGAGTACATGAAAGGCCTGCCCTGGCAGGGCAACGTGCGCCAGCTGGAGAACACCTGCCGCTGGATCACGGTAATGGCCTCCAGCCGCGAGGTGCTGATCGACGACCTGCCGCCGGAGCTGCTCAACCAGCCCCAGGACGCCGCCCCCGCCGCGAACTGGGAACAGGCGCTGCGCCAATGGGCCGACCAGGCCCTTACCCGCGGCCAGTCCAGCCTGCTGGACAACGCCGTGCCGGCCTTCGAGCGCATCATGATCGAGACCGCCCTCAAGCACACCGCCGGCCGGCGCCGCGACGCCGCCGTCCTGCTGGGCTGGGGCCGCAACACCCTGACCCGCAAGATCAAGGAGCTGGGCATGAAGGTGGACGGGCCGGATGAGGAGGGGGAGGACTGAGGGTTCTCTACGGTGCCGTAGGTTGGGCTGAGCGTAAGCGAAGTCCAACATTGCCAGGCTTGAACTTCATATCGGTGCCTTAGCTGCTTATCGTGTTTTGCTGGTAGCTCTTTTTTCGCCCACTCGGGCGACTCACTTTTTTCAGTCGCGAAAAAAGTAAGCAAAAACGCTTGCCCCGACCATCCGGCCCTCCGCTGCGCTCCGGGTTCGCTCACACCAACGCCGTTCCGGGGTCGGTCCAGATGGGCCGTCCGTGGCCCACTGGACCTCTCGCCGCATCCCTGCGGCTCGACCCACTCCACGACACTGGCGTTCGCCCTTCTGAACGGGGCGATTCGCTAGCCTGAAAGTATTGGTTGAAGAACACGTCACCAGTAGCCCGTAGCGTGGACAACGGCGAAGCCTTGTCCACAGGGATCGGCGTTACGCGCCAGTGGAAAACGCTGCGCGGTTTTCCATGCTACGAATCCTATGAACAGCGAAGTCTCAGGCCTGCGCCCCGCCCCGTCAGTGAGGCCGAGTGCAGGTGTCGTGGAGGGGGATGTGAGGCAGGACGCCGAGCAAGGCGCGAGGGGCAGGAAGCCCCTTCGTGCCGTGCCCCTGGAGCGGCGCCGGAGCGAGGGGACCCGGAGCGCAGCGAAGGGCTGAACTGTCGGGGTGTGCTTTCTTTTGCTTACTTTTCTTTGCACCGGGCGGCGATCCGCAAGCAAAGAAAAGTAAGTCGCCGGCTAGGCGAAACCAGAGCCGTCCGCAACCGCGATAAGCAGCAAGGGCAACAAGGGCAGCTAGGGCAGCTAGGGCAGCTAGGGCAGCTAGGGCAGCAATAAGACTAGGCACCGCTAATAACGTTGGGCTTCGCTAGCGCTCAACCCAACCTACGACGCTCCCAAAAACCACCCAACTCAAAACTTGGCACACCTTCTGCAATAACCTAGGTAACTACCCTTTTGGGGACCTCGGTACAGGCAGGCTGGGGAATCCCCTCTTTTCTTCTCGAGGCCATCACTCACTGTGATGGCCTCTTTTTTCGTCCGTGAAAAGTCGCAAACCCCAGGCTAGAGCGCTTTTCACCCCACGGCCTAGCTCATGGGATTGGCAATGGCAGCCGAAGCACCAAGGCAACCCGGCACCCCACCCCGTTCCGCTCTGGTGCAAACAGCCAGCCTCTTGCCTGATAACGGGGCATTTCAGGGGGTCAGTGGGACCTCGACGTAGAGCACCCAGTTCTCGCCTTCCTCGACGATACGATCACTGGCCTGCAGGGCGCCGCCGACGCCCACCAGCAAAATCTTCAAGTCCTGTCCGTCCTGGCGTACCGCCCAGGAAAAGCTGCCGCCCGGCCGTACCACTCGTCCCTGGCGTTCGCCACCGTCCCAGCGGGCCCGGGGCAGACGCAGGCTAAGGGCGCCTTCGGGGCGATAGCGTTCGTAGAACAGTGAGCGGTCGGCGGTGATCAGCAATTCGAAGCGGCCGGCCTCCTGGCGACTGTCCACCCCGAGGATGACCGGGCGGCGGGCCTCGGCCGACCAGGGATCGGGATGGGTGCGCTGGTACATCAGCTGGCCGACGATCATGCCGAACAGGCCGGCGCCCAGGGCCGCCGAGGCCAGCCAAAGGGTCAGGCGCTGGCGCTGGCCGCGCCATTCGGCCTTGAGCAGCTCGGGATCCTCCACCCGCGCCAATTCCTCCCGGCGGGCACGCTGTTCGCGCAACAGCCAGTCGACCAGCCGGCGCCAGAGGTTCATCGCCCTACCCCGCTCGCGACGGCGCGACGGCGGCGCAGTACCATAGGCGCTTTGCCAGGCGCCCTGCCCTTCATGTTCGACATCATCCTCTACCAACCGGAAATTCCGCCTAATACCGGCAACGTCATTCGCCTGTGCGCCATCACCGGCTGCCGCCTGCATCTGATCGAGCCGCTGGGCTTCGCGCTGGACGACAAGAAATTGCGCCGCGCCGGCTTGGACTACCACGAGTGGTCCAGCGTGCGGACCCATGCCAGCCTCGCGGCCTGTATAGCAGATTTGCAGCCACCCCGACTGCTGGCCTTCACCACCAAGGCCAGCCGTCCCTTCACCGAGATCGCCTACGCGCCGGGCGATGCCCTGCTGTTCGGCCCGGAAAGTCGCGGTCTGCCGGCCGAGGTGCTGGAGTCCCTGCCACCCGAACAGCGGCTGCGCCTGCCCATGCTGCCCAATCGCCGCAGCCTCAATCTGTCCAACACCGTGGCCGTGGCCGTCTACGAAGGCTGGCGTCAGCTGGGCTTCGCCGCACCGCCTGGCTGACCGCCAGAACCTTACTGCCAGACGCGCCGTCCCATGACCTACAGGCACATCGCCAGACCGTCACACGAGGCGCACCATGAGCAAGATCGGCAAACCCAAGGTTGAACGCTACGACGCGCCCTCCGGTGGTTGGGGCTCGGCGCGCTCGGTGACCGAGATCGTCTTGCGCGAGCGGGTGCCGCTCAAATCCGGTGCCCTGCTGACCCGGCAGAACAAGCATGGTGGCTTCGCCTGCGTGAGTTGCGCCTGGGCCAAGCCGGGCAAGCCTCACCCACTGGAATTCTGCGAGAACGGCGCCAAGGCCACCGCCTGGGAGGTCACCAGCAAGAGGTGCGGACCGGAGTTCTTTGCCGGTCATTCCCTCACCGAACTGCGCGGCTGGCGCGACTACGATCTGGAAGAAGTCGGACGCCTCACCCACCCCCTTCGCTACGACGCCGCCAGTGATCGCTATCGCCCGGTAAGCTGGGCGGAAGCCTTCGCCGACATCGGCGCCGAGCTCAAGGCCCTGGATCCGGATTCGGTAATCTTCTACGCCTCGGGTCGCGCGGCGCTGGAGACCTCCTACCTCTATCAGCTCTATGCCCGCCTGTACGGCACCAACAATCTGCCGGACAGTTCCAACATGTGCCACGAGAGCACTTCGGTGGCTCTGCCCAAGAGCATCGGCGTGACCGTGGGCACCGTGACCCTCAACGATTTCGATCAGGCCGACTGCCTGCTGTTCTTTGGCCAGAATCCCGGCAGCAACAGCCCGCGGATGCTGCATGACCTGCAGGAAGCACGCAAACGCGGCGCGCCCATCATCACCTTCAATCCCCTGCGCGAGCGTGGCCTGGAGACCTTCGTCAATCCGCAGTCGCCAGTGGAGATGCTGACCGATCACCCCACGCAGATCAGCACCCAGTACCATCAGCTCAAGCCGGGTGGCGACATCGCCGCCCTCGCCGGCATGTGCAAGGCGCTGCTGACCGCCGATGACCTGGCTCGCGAGCAGGGCCACCCCGCCGTGCTCGACCATGCCTTCATCGCCGAGCACTGCCATGGCTTCGCCGAGTTCTGCGAGTGGCTGCAGCGTCAGGAATGGCCGCAACTGGAGCGCCAGTCGGGTCTGACCCGCAGCGCGCTGGAAGCGGCTGCCGCCGTCTATGGCCGTCGCCAGAAGGTCATCGGCATCTATGGCATGGGGCTGACCCAGCATCGCCATGGTGTGGAAACCATCCAGATGCTGACCAACCTGCTGCTCATGCGCGGCAACATCGGCAAACCCGGTGCCGGCATCTGCCCGGTGCGCGGCCATTCCAATGTCCAGGGTCAGCGCACCGTGGGCATCACCGAGAAACCGGAACTGGCGCCGCTGGAGCAGCTCGGCGAGCGCTTCGGCTTCACCCCGCCGCAGGACAAGGGCCGCAACACCGTGGAGGCCTGCGAAGGCATCCTCGATGGTTCGGTAAAGGCCTTCATCGGCCTGGGTGGCAACTTCCTGCGCGCCATTCCCGAGACCAGTCTGATGGAACCGGCCTGGCGCACCCTGCGCCTGTCGGTACAGATCGCCACCAAGCTCAATCGCAATCACCTCGTCCCGGCGGACAAGGCCTATCTGCTGCCCTGCCTGGGTCGTACCGAAATCGATCGCCAGAATGGCGTGGAGCAGGCTCACAGCACCGAGGACAGCACCGGCTGCATTCACGGCTGGCGCGGCGTGGCCGAGCCGCCTGAAGGTGACCTGCTGTCCGAGTCGGCCATCGTCGCTGGCCTGGCCAAGGCCACCCTGCCAGACAACCCCAAGGTCACCTGGGATGCCTGGGTGGCCGACTATGCGCTGATCCGCGACGAGATCGCCCTCTCCTTCCCGGAGATCTTCCACGACTTCAATGCCAGGATGTGGGAGGTGGGTGGCTTCCATCGACCGCTGCCGGCGGCCAAGCGCGAGTGGAAGACCGAGACCGGCAAGGCCAATCTCATCGTGCCGCGCAGCCTGGATGCAGACCCGGACATGCCCGCCAGCGGGCGTGACGTCCTCACCCTGATGACGTTGCGCAGCAACGATCAGTTCAACACCACCATCTATGGCTATCACGATCGTTTCCGCGGCGTGAAGGGCACCCGCGCGGTGCTCCTGATGAATCGCAACGACATCGAACGTCTGGGCCTGGCCGAGGGCGACAAGGTGCAGGTGTCGACGGTGGCCGACGACGGCGTGCGTCGTGAAGTCGGGCCGCTGCGGGTCACGCCCTACAACATCCCGGAAGGCGCTTGCGGCGGCTATTACCCGGAATGCAATGCTCTGATTCCGCTCTGGCACCACGCCGAAGGCAGCAAGGTACCGGCGGCCAAGGCCATTCCGGTGCGCCTGAACAAGCTGATCGCCGCCAACGACGGCGGCTTTCCGGTGGAGCCGGAGGGGTACGGGGCGCAGTACTGAAAGTGGATCAAACCAAGCGTAGAAAACGCTGAAGCCTGGTCCATACCACTGCCTTCCGGAAAACGAAAAGCCCAGCATTGAAGTGCTGGGCTTTTTTGCAACGCTCGATCCAATCTACGGGTAACCGAGCTGAGACAGCTTCACCGTCGAAGCCCAACGGCAAGGCTGACTGTTGGGCATCGCTGCGCTCAACCCAACCTACGAGCTGTCCGTGCTACGGACAAGGCTGCGACCGCCCGGAAGGTAAAAAGCCCAGCATTCACGTGCTGGGCTTTTCGTTGCGCTCAGGCTACGCGCTTTCGCAGCCCGATACTTCTTAGCCGATCGTCATCAGACTGGCATTGCCGCCGGCCGCTGCCGTATTCACGCTCAGGGCGCGCTCGATGAGCAGGCGCTCCAGCGGGATGGCGGTCTCGCCGCGGGCCAGGCCCTGGACGCCGACGATGGGGCCGTTGCGCTTGGCTACCAACTGGCAGACCTGGCGCAGCTGGTCGGAGTCACCGTGGTGCAGGACCGCCTCGAAGGCGACTTCATCCTTGCGCCAGTCGGCGGCTACCTGCACCCGCGACCGCACCGTTTGCGGCAAACGATTCAGGGTGACCTTGTGCGCCTCCTCGACCAGCGCGGTGCTGCCCACCGCCATGACCGCCGCCAGCTGTAGCAGCAGATCGCTTTCGTCTGCTGCCAGGCACAGTACTCGGCTGCGCGGCAGCAGGCTGTAGCTGTTGCGCTCGCCCGTCGGGCCGGGCAGCAGGCGGGTCAGGCCGCTCAGGGACTCCTCGGCGAATCTCAGGCAGGCCTGCTCCAACTCGCCCAAGCCCTGCTGCTTGGCCCAGTCATGCAGAGCGCCCAGCGGATTGCCGGCCTGTTGACGCAGGGCATCACGCACCTGCCATTCGGTCTCGCCAGTACTACCCTTGGCCAGGGCCACGGCCGGATCGCCATCCGGACGGGTGCTGAGCAGGCGATAGAGGTATAGCGGACCACCGGCCTTGGGACCGGTGCCCGAAAGGCCTTCGCCGCCAAAGGGCTGCACTCCGACCACCGCGCCGACCATGTTGCGGTTGACGTAGAGGTTGCCGGCATGGGCGCGCTCCACCACCTTGGCGATGGTCTCGTCGATGCGGGTGTGGACGCCAAAGGTCAGGCCGTAGCCGGTGGCGTTGATCTGGTCGATGACCTTGTCCAGGTCCTTGCGGCCATAGCGCACCACGTGCAGCACCGGCCCGAAGACCTCGCGACCCAGCTCGGCCAGGCTCTCCAGCTCGATCAGGGTGGGCATGACGAAGGTGCCGCGGTGGATGGCATCGCCTTCCACCCGTCCACCTTGGTGCACCCGGCGGCCTTTGCCGCGCAGGGCCTGGATGTGCTTGTCGATGGTGGCCTTGGCCTCGCCGTCGATCACCGGGCCGATGTCGATGGCCAGGTTCTCCGGGTTGCCCAGGCGGCATTCGGCCATGGCGCCCTTGAGCATTTCCAGTACGCGATCGGCCACGTCCTCCTGTACGCAGAGCACGCGCAGGGCCGAGCAGCGCTGACCGGCGCTGTCGAAGGCGGAGGCGACCACGTCGGCCACCACCTGCTCGGCCAGCGCCGAGGAATCGACGATCATGGCGTTCTGGCCACCGGTCTCGGCGATCAGCGGGATCGGCCGGCCCTGGGCGTCCAGGCGTCCGGCGATGTTGCGCGCCAGGATCTGGGCCACCTCGGTGGAGCCGGTGAACATCACGCCCTTGACCCGCACATCGTTGACCAGGGCGGCGCCGATGGTGGAGCCCTCGCCCGGCAGCAGCTGCAGCACGCCTTCGGGGATGCCGGCTTCCAGCAGGAGGCGCACGGCCTGGGCGGCGATCAGCGGGGTCTGCTCGGCCGGCTTGGCCAGCACGGTGTTGCCAGCGGCCAGGGCCGCGGCGATCTGGCCGCTGAAGATGGCCAAGGGGAAGTTCCAGGGACTGATGCAGACCACCGGACCCAGCGGGCGGTGGCTGTCGTTGGCGAAGTCGCGACGCACCAGGGCAGCGTAGTAGCGCAGGAAGTCCACCGCCTCGCGTACCTCGGCGATGGCGTTGGCGTAGGTCTTGCCGGCTTCGCGCACCAGCAGGCCCATCAGCGGCTGGATCTGCGCCTCCATCAGTTCGGCGGCACGGTCCAGGGCGGCGGCGCGCTGCTCGGGCGGCGTGGATTGCCAGATGGGCGCGGCGGCCAGGGCTTCTTCCAAGGCGATGTCGACATCGGCGCGGGTGGCGTTGCTGACCTGACCGACGCGGTCGCGGCGATCGGCCGGGTTGAGCACCGGCTGCGGAATCGACGGCTCACTGGCGCGACCCAGCAGCGGACGCGCCTCCCAGGCGGTGTTGCCACTGGCCAGCAGCGCAGCGGACAGCGAACCCAGGCGGTGTTCGCTGGACAGGTCCAGACCGCTGGAATTGCAGCGCTCGGCGCCGTACAGGGCACTCGGATGGGGAATGCGCGGATGCGGCAGGCCGATGCCGCCTTCGTTGGTGGACTGCTGCTCGATCTGCACCACCGGATCGGCCACCAGCTCGTCCAGGGAGATGGAGTGGTCGGCGATGCGGTTGACGAAGGAGGTGTTGGCGCCGTTTTCCAGCAGGCGGCGGACCAGGTAAGCCAGCAGCGTCTCGTGGGTACCCACCGGGGCATAGATGCGGCACGGGCGTGCCAGCTTGCCGTCCTTGACGCTGCCCACCACCTGCTCGTACAGCGGCTCGCCCATGCCGTGCAGGCACTGGAATTCGTACTGACCGGGGTAGTAGTTCTGCCCGCCGAGCTGATAGATGGCGGCCAGGGTGTGGGCGTTGTGGGTGGCGAATTGCGGGTAGATGGCTTCCGGCGCGGCCAGCAGCTTGCGCGCACAGGCCAGGTAGGCCACGTCGGTGTAGACCTTGCGGGTATAGACCGGATAGCCCTCCAGGCCTTCCACCTGGGCGCGCTTGATCTCGCTGTCCCAGTAGGCGCCCTTGACCAGGCGGATCATCAGGCGGCGACGGCTGCGGCGGGCCAGGTCGATCAAATAGTCGATCACCAGCGGGCAGCGCTTCTGGTAGGCCTGGATGACGAAGCCGATGCCGTTCCAGCCGGCCAGCTGCGGCTCGAAGGACAGGCGCTCCAGCAGATCCAGGGAGATCTCCAGGCGATCGGCTTCCTCGGCGTCGATGTTCAGGCCGATGTCGTAGCGCTTGGCCAGCAGAGTCAGCTCCAGCAGGCGCGGATAGAGCTCGCTCATCACCCGGTCGTACTGGGCGCGGCTGTAGCGCGGATGCAGCGCCGACAGCTTGATGGAGATGCCCGGGCCTTCGTAGATGCCACGGCCGTGGGAGGCCTTGCCGATGGAGTGGATGGCCTGCTCGTAGGAGGCCAGGTAGCGACGGGCGTCGGCCTCGGTCAGGGCCGCTTCGCCCAGCATGTCGTAGCTGTAGCGGAAGCCCTTCGCCTCGAACTTGCTGGCGTTGGCCAGGGCCTCGGCGATGGTCTCGCCGGTGACGAACTGCTCGCCCATCAGGCGCATGGCCATGTCCACGCCCTTGCGGATCACCGGCTCGCCGCTCTTGCCGATGAGGCGATTGAGCGAACTGGTGAGGCCGGCTTCGTTATGGGTCGAGACCAGGCGGCCGGTCAGCAGCAGGCCCCAGGTGGCAGCGTTGACGAACAACGAGGGGCTGTTGCCCAGGTGCGGCTGCCAGTTGCCGGTGCTGATCTTGTCGCGGATCAAGGCATCGCGGGTGCCCTTGTCGGGGATGCGCAGCAGGGCTTCGGCCAGGCACATCAGGGCCACGCCTTCCTGGGACGACAGTGAGAACTCACGGAGCAGACTCTGCACCATCCCGGAGCGCCCGGTTGCACCCTTGGCGTTGCGAAGCTTCTCGGCGATGCGGTGGGCCAGCTCGTGGGTGGCCTTGGCCTGGGCAGCGGGCAGGCGCGCCTGCTCCAGCAGCAGCGGCAGCAGCTCTTCTTCTGGGCGGCGATAGGCGGCGGTGATGGCCGAGCGCAGGACCGATTGCGGCAGGATGCTTTCAGCGAATTCCAGGAAGGGCTGATAGACCGGATCGGCCAGGGCTTCCACCGCCTCGTTGTCCCCCTCGGCCAGCCGCTGGGCGATACCCTGCAGATCGGCCAGGGTCGCACCGCTTTCCAGGGTTTCCAGATAGGTGAAGATAGCCTGCTTGATCAGCCAATGGGGCGTCCGATCGATACGGCGAGCCGCTTCCTTGAGGCGATCGCGAGTGGCTTCGTCGAGCTTTACGCCCAGGGTGGTAGTGGTGGCCATGCGCAGGTCCTCAAGCAAGAAGGCATCGAAATTCGGCGCAGCTTAGCGCCGCTCGAAAGAAAAGTGCAACCAAGTGCAACCCGGCAGGTTCTACCGTCGATCTGGTTGCACCAATGGCAAGGTAACAGATCGCAAAACTATGCAGAGATCAGGCCAAGGGTTGCGACCTGGTCGAACCCCCGCCACAGAGGAATCGCGCATTCGAATGACGACTTGGGAAAGTCGTTAGCCAGGCAAGTGTTACCTGGCTTCACACGGGGCCGGGCCTTTCACTGCAGGGACGGAAAGTACGGCAGCACGAACTCGCCCAGCTCCTGGACGACTTCGCTGGCCGGACGGCGCGAGGGACGCAGATTGAGCGCCAGGTGATTGACGCCCGCCTCCTGCAATTGGGTGAGATAGTCCACCAGCGCTCGCCGCCCACAGGACAGGCCGGCATGGATGGGCCGTGGGGGTTGGTCCGGATCACTGGCCAGCTCGAAGAACAGGCCCTGAGCGAAGGGCTTGAACAATTCGCGCCCGCCGATCTCGTTCAGCGCCTCGCGCCAGACCCGCGTCAGCGCCGGGACATGCTCGGCAGGCACGAAGTAATAGAACCAGCCATCGGCCTTGGCGGCGATCCAGTCCACCGTTTGCCGACTGCGCCCGGTCACCAACGCCGGGATGCGACCGTGCACCGGTTTGGGCACCAGATCGGCCAGCCCCTGCAGATCGCCGAAACGGCGGAATTCAGCCAGGGGAAAATTGGTTTCGCCGGCCAGCCGGAACATCTCGAAGGCATCGCGAAAGCGCTCGCCCCGTCGCTCGAACTCGCCTTCCAGGCCAAACGCCGGGTATTCCACCGGGCGATCGCCGGAGGCTACTCCCAACACCAGGCGACCATCGCTCAACTGATCGACCGAGGCCGCCATCTTGGCCAAGTGCAGGGGATGCCGCAGGGTGATGACGGCGCTGCCAGTGGCCAGGGTCAGGTGCTGGGTGATGCCGGCCAGATAGCCGAGATAGGTGAAGGGTTCGAATACCTGGCCGGCGTCGTTGAAACCAGGATCATAGAAGGGCACGTCGCGTGCCCAGAGCGCAGCGAAGCCCAATTGGTCGGCCAGCCGCGCCAGACGCGCATGGTCGCGCAGGGTCGGCATGGGATCATCGGGATAGCCCTCCAGCGGTAGCAGGAAGCCCAGGGTCAGGCGACCGGGTGCGAACAGCCGCGAAAAACCCGGATGCTGAAGGAAGGCGCGGCGACGCTCCGTGGTGGACATGGGGATTCCTTGCCAGAGAGGGAAAGCGAATGACCTTTCTATGGAGTCTAGCGGCATTCCAGGGTTCGCCGAGTGCCGGCTCGCTCATCCTCGAGCCACCCCCTTGCGACCCAGCGCGCCACGGACTGCGCATTCTCCGCCGCCCCGGCAGCCTGCATCGACCTTGGCACTCTCCTTATGCGGTCTTTTTACACCCCACCCTGCAAGCCATTTTTTCAGAAAATTATTTAACCTACTTTCTTCATATAAAGACAGACTAATAGCAAGGATAAACTTTTAGCTTTTTACTTTTATCAACTTCGCCAAATAGTGCTCGAGTCTCGCTATAGCTGAAACAAAAAGGCTTTTCTTGCAAACGGTGGTCGGCCAAGCCTCCAGGCAGAGCTTGAAGGGACACTCCATAAATAGATTTACCAATTTGGCGCATCTTCTTCGAAGCGGAAAATGCTCATCCCAGAGCCTTTCCAGCTGGTTTAAGATCTTTCCCTTTTTCTTTCCCTTGGCTCCGGAACATTTTTCCGAACATCAGGAATAGCATCCATGCAGTTGCACAATATGAGTGTTCGTACAAAGCTTTTTTCCGGTTTCACCGCCTTGATCATCCTCACACTGGCCATTGCCTACGCAGGCTGGTCTGGCATCCAGGCCTTGGGCCGGCGCGGCAATCTCATCGAGCAGTTCACCCAGATCGGCCTGCTCACTCGCGACATGCGCAATGCCCGCGGGGCCTTCGCCCTACTGCCGGAAACGGAGCAGGCCAATCGCTGGAAGCTCTCCATCGACGCCCTCGAAAAGCAACTGCAGGAAGCTCGCCCGCTGTTTCGACGCCCCCAGAGCCAGGCGCTGCTCGCCCGCACCGAGCAAACCCTCCAGGAATATCGTGACCTCTATCAGCAGACGCTGAAGGTGACCCAGGACCGCGATGCCACCATCCAGAGCATAAGAGAGACTGGCGATACGCTAGACAAGCAGCTTCAAGACGCCTCCAGCGCGCTGGATAGCCAGATCGACCATGGCGGCGTGCAATTCTCGTCCCTGCTGGCGGCCCTGCAAAAACTGCGAATCGACTTCCGCGTCTATGTGCTTAAATCCGCCGGCCCGCAGCAGGAAGCCCTGCAGACCTCACTGGGCAAGGTCGGTGCCGTACTCAAGACTCTGCCGGCCAGCAGCGCCTCGACCACGAGCCTGCAGCGACTGCCAGAACTCTTCGACCAGTATCAGCGCCAGATACAGCAGCTGTTCACCATTCAGAAGCAGTTCGAACAAGCCGACGACGGCCTGGACCAGCGCATCCTGGCGCTGCTCAAGACCGCCGACGAGATGAAGCAGGTGCAGAACCAGTTCCGTCTCGGCGATATCCGCGATGCCAAGCTGATGCTCTTTGGTGGCCTGCTTCTGGCGGTGCTGCTGAGCCTGGTCGCCGCCTGGATCATCACCCGCTCCATCGTGACGCCACTGCGCCAGACCCTCGGCACCGTGGAACGGATCGCCGCGGGCGACCTGACCGTCGAGACCCAGGCCGACCGCAAGGACGAACTCGGCCTCCTGCAGGCGGCCATGCAACGCATGATCGTCAATCTGCGCGAGCTTATCCGCGAGCAGAAAGACGGCGTCGTCCAGGTCGCCAGCGCCGCTGAAGAGCTCTCCGCCATCACCCAGCAGACGCGGGCGGGCGCCACGGCGCAAAAGGTGGAGACCGAGCAGATCGCCACCGCCATGCAGCAGATGACCGCCACCATTGGCGAGGTGGCCCGCAATGCCGAGCAGGCCTCCATGACCGCCCGCGAGGCCACGCTCAAGACTCGCGAAGGCGATGAGATGGTCAACCAGGTCGCCACCCAGATCGAAACCCTGGCGCAGGAAGTGGACAGTACCCAGGTGACCATGGAGCTGCTCAAGCAGGACGCCGACCGCATCGGCGGCGTGCTGGACGTGATCAAGGCTGTCGCCGAACAGACCAATCTGCTGGCGCTCAATGCGGCCATCGAGGCGGCCCGTGCCGGCGAGGCAGGTCGTGGCTTTGCCGTGGTGGCCGACGAGGTACGCGGGCTGGCGCAGCGCACCCGCTCTTCCACTGATGAAATCGCCAGCCTGATCACCAGCCTGCATGGCAGCACCGACAAGATGAGCGAGGCGCTGGAGCGCAACATCCAGTTGACCGGCGACAGTGTCGGCCTGACCCGCCAAGCCGGCGTGGTACTGGCCAGTGTCAGTAGCGCGGTGGGCGAAATCGAGGCCATGAACGAGCAGATCGCGGCTGCCGTCGAGCAGCAGAGCGCGGCGGGTGAGAACATCAGTCGCAGCGTGGTCAAGGTTCATGAGGTCGCCGACCAGACCGCCGCCGCCACCGAGGAAACCGCCGGCTCCAGTACCGAGCTGGCCCGCCTGAGCCTGCAACTGCAGGAGCTAACCGCACGCTTCAAGGTCTGACGCCAGCGCCGAAGCAGTTCGCCACCCGCTTCGGCGTTTGCCATCAATCCCGCTCGGCAAACCCAGGCTTCTGCACGTGCAAGCGCGGCCAGCGCGTCAGCCAGCCTTTGCTCGACAGGCGCTGGCGAAAGGCGTCGAGCCGGGGCCGCCAGGGATTCGGCGTCAAGTGCAAGGCGAAGAGCCCATCCTGGACGAAGGGGCTGACCACCTCGAGTTCGCCCGTCTCGGTGAGGCGCGCGGCCAGCGCGGACTCCACCTCGACCCAGAAACGCATGGCATCCAGGCTATCGGCATAGGGTGCATCGTCGTTGCGTAGATGCATGGCAGCCTGGTTGCGCACCGACCAGGGCCACCCCGGCGCCCGCTCCGCCAGGGCCATCTCGATGGCCCTGTCCCGTTCGGGCCGGCAGTCGGTCACATCGAAATAGATGACATCCAGATCTACCAGCGGTGTCGGCACGGTATAGCCGTGCAGCCGATCCCAGACCAGATTGCGCACGAAGCCGGCCGCCAGCCAGGCATCGGGCAGTTGTAATCCCGCAAGAACGGCAAGCAGCTGGCAGCGGACCGGATCCTCGCCGAGCCAGGTGGCGATGCGTTGCATCGCTGTCCTTTCCTCGGAGCCTGTTGAAAAGCTGCTATGCGTTGGCCAAACGGCGTTGGAAAGGCTTCGGATCTCATTTACCAGTTGTAAACTCCGCTTCCTCAGCCCTTTTCGTCTCGTTCGGCTCTAGCTCGCGAGACTTTGTACAGACTTTCCCATAGGACAGCCTACCCCGGTCAGGCCACCGAGGCGATGCGGTTGCCGGCGCTGGCCTTCTCGACCTTGATGGCGACGAACTTGGAGGTGGGCGTGAAACTGCCCTCGCCATAGCTCTCCAGAGGCACCAGCGGGTTGGTTTCCGGGTAGTAGCCGGCAGCCTGGCCGACCGGGATGTCGAACGGCAGCGCGGTGAAGCCGCGGACCCGGCGCTCGATGCCGTCGTCCCACAGGGCGATCAGATCCACCTTCTCGCCGGCCGCCACGCCTAGGCGATCCAGATCGGCCTGGTTGACGAAGACCACGTCGCGCTGGCCCTTCACGCCGCGATAGCGGTCATCCAGGCTGTAGATGGTGGTGTTGTACTGGTCATGGGATCTCATGGTCTGCAGGATCAGGTCCGGCTTCACGCCCTGGCGGCGGACCGCGTCCGGCAACAGGTCATGCAGCAGCGCATTGGCGGCGAAGTTGGCCTTGCCAGTGGCGGTGTTCCACTCCCGGCGACCGGCCTTGTTGCCCAGGTAGAAGCCACCGGGGGCGGCCATGCGGGCATTGAAGTCCTGGAAGCCGGGGATGACGTCGGCGATCAGGTCGCGGATGCGGTCGTAGTCCTCGATCAGCCAATCCCAATCCACCGGATGGTTGCCCAGCACGGCCTTGGCCAGACCGGCGACGATGGCCGGCTCGGACTTCATCTGCGCCGACAGTGGCCGCAGGATGCCGGCGGAGGCATGCACCATGCTGAAGCTGTCTTCCACGGTGATGGCCTGCTTGCCGCCCTTCTGCACATCCATCTCGGTGCGACCCAGGCAGGGCAGGATCAGCGCCTGCTGACCGGTCACCAGGTGGCTGCGGTTGAGCTTGGTGGCGATGTGCACGGTCAGCCGGCACTTGCGCAGCGCCTTGTGGGTGCGTGGGGTGTCCGGGGTGGCCTGGGCGAAGTTGCCGCCCAGGGCGATGAAGACCTTGGCCTGGCCCTGTTCCATGGCGGCGATGGCCTCCACGGTGTTGTGACCGCGATTGCGCGGCGGCTCGAAGGCGAAGCGCTTGGCCAGGGCGTCGCTGAGCCAGGCCGGGGCCTTCTCGTCGATGCCCATGGTGCGGTCGCCCTGGACGTTGCTGTGGCCGCGCACCGGGCAGAGACCGGCACCAGGCTTGCCGATCTGGCCGCAGAGCAGCTGCAGGTTGGCGATTTCCTGCACCGTGGCCACCGAATGGCGGTGCTGGGTGATGCCCATGGCCCAGCAGATGATGACCTTCTCAGCGCGGGCATACATGCGCGCGGCCTGCTCGATCTCGTGCAGCGACAGCCCCGACTGGCGCTCGATCAGCTCCCAGGAGGTGGCGTCGACCTGAGCCAGGTAGTCGTCCATGCCCAGGGTATGGGCAGCGATGAACTCATGGTCGAAGATACGCTTGGCGCCCTTGGCAGCGGCCTCGCGCTCCCACTGCAGGAGGTACTTGGCGATGCCGCGCAGCGCCGCCATGTCACCGCCCAGAGCCGGACGGAAATAGGCGGTGTTGGTCGGCCGCGAGTCGTTGGTGAGCATCTCCAGCGGACTTTGCGGATGCTGGAAACGCTCCAGACCCCGCTCCTTGAGCGGGTTGAAGCAGATCACCTGGGCACCGCGCTTCACCGCGTTGCGCAGGGTCTCGATCATCCGCGGGTGGTTGGTGCCGGGGTTCTGGCCGATGACGAAGATGGCATCCGCCTCGTCCAGGTCGTGATAGGTCACGGTGCCCTTGCCGACGCCGATGCTGCGGCCCAGGCCGACGCCGCTGGCCTCGTGGCACATGTTCGAGCAGTCGGGGAAGTTGTTGGTGCCATAGGCGCGCACGAACAGCTGATAGAGGAAGGCCGCCTCGTTGCTGGCGCGCCCCGAGGTGTAGAACTCGGCTTCGTCGGGGCTGGCCAGGGTCTTGAGCTCCTTGGCGATCAGCGCGAAGGCGGCATCCCAGGCGATGGGCACATAGCGATCGGTGGCCGCGTCATAGCGCAGCGGCTCGGTCAGCCGGCCCTGGTATTCGAGCCAGTAGTCGCTCTGCTCCAGCAGCGAGGTCACGCTGTGGCGAGCGAAGAAGGCGGCATCGACGCGGCGCTTGGTGGCCTCCCAGTTGACCGCCTTGGCGCCGTTCTCGCAGAACTTCACCAGGCCGTTTTCCGGCGCCTCGCCCCAGGCGCAGCCGGGGCAGTCGAAGCCATGGTCCTGGTTGGTCTTGAGCAGGGTGCGCAGATTCTTGAAGGCGTTGCCGCTGTCGAGCCAGAAGTGCACCACGCTCTTCAGGGCGCCCCAGCCGGCGGCGGGGCCTTGATAGGGTTTGAAGGACTGCTGAGGTTTGTTCATGGCGATACCTGTGGGATCAAGGGGCAACGGGCGCCGGGGCATAGACCCGCGGTGGCGACCGGTGCGGCAGGTGGATCAGATTGAGACGATGGCGGCGCGCCCATTCCACGGCGAGCCCGGTGGGGGCCGACAGGGTGATGAGGGTAGCGAGTCCGGCACGCACCGCCTTGTGGATGAGTTCGAGGCTGCAGCGACTGGTGACTACCACGCAGCCCTCGCGCACCGGCTGGCGCTGGCGCAGCAGGGCACCGATGAGCTTGTCCAGGGCGTTGTGGCGGCCGATGTCTTCGCGGCACAGGGTCAGCTCGCCCTGAGCGTCGATGAACAGCGCGGCATGTACCGCCCCGCTGCGTTGCCCAAGATCCTGGGCGGCGTCGATACGCTGGCGCAGGTCATGCAGATGGGCGGCCGGGGGCAGCCGCACCTTGCGCAGTCGATCCAGCTGCGGCAGCGCCTGCTCCAGGGCCTCGACCCCGCACAGGCCGCAACCGCTGGTGCCGGCCAGTTGCCGACGCTGCTGCTTGAGCGCCCAGAAGGTGCGGCTGCTGATCTCGACGTCGACATTGAGCGCCTCGCCCACACGCCGCACCTGGATGCCATAGATGTCGTCGATGGCATCGACGATGCCGGCGCTGAGGCTGAAACCGACCACGTAGTCTTCCACGTCGGCCGGCGTCGCCATCATCACCGCATGGCTGATGCCGTTGTAGGCGATGGCCAACGCCACCTCTTCGGCCAGCGGCTGTTCGCCCCGCACGGTAGGCTGCTCCAGCTCGGCGAAGGCATAGCCGGCAGGAGGCGCGGCAACGAGGTCTGGCGATTGCTGAGACATGGGCGAAAACGACCTGCGGCGGTTTGACACAGATCAAAGATTAACCAGCACATCCCGGGGCGTCTAATCGCTATGACCGATGCCTTGATAAACGCTATCTATCACTCTCGGCGTAGAGCGCCTTGACCGCCTGGAAACAGGCATCGGCGACCGCCAGTCGGGGCTCGGTCCGACGAATGAGCAGGCCCAGGGGCGTCAGGGTGCGGGCCGTGTCGATGGGAATCAGCCGCGCATGGGGCGTAAGGCGATCGAAGCCGCCGGCCAGGGGTACCACGGCGCAGCAGAGTCCGGCATTGACCGCCTGCAAGAGCAGATAGACCGCATCGGTCTCCAGCACCGGCTGCGGCGTCAGGCCCAGGCTGCGAAAGCCGTGATCCACCGACTGGCGAAAATGCATGGCGCCGGTCAGCAGACCGAGCGGCAACCCGGCCACCGCCTGCCAGTCCAGCGCGGCCTGGTCGAAGCTGAAATGGCGCTCGTCATAGAGCAGGCCCATGCGCGTCTCGGTCAGGGTCAGGCTGTCGAAGCGCGTCGGATCCAGGTGTTCCAGGTAGGAGATGCCCAGCTCCAGGCGATTGCTGGCCACGGCTTCGAGGATGCGCTCAGTGCTCAGCACCTGCAGCTGGAAATGCAGCTTGGGGTGCAACAGGCGCAGGTGCTGCAGCAGCGGCATGGGATCGAAGCTGGCTAGGGGCACCAGGCCGACCCGCAGCGTACCCACCAGTTGCCCCTGGAAGGCCTGGGCTTCGGCATAGAGACCGTCGTGGGCGGCCATCAGGGTACGCGCCCAGGCAAGGATACGCTGACCGGCCTCGGTGAAACCCTCGAAACGCTGCCCGCGGCGCACCAGCTCCACGCCCAGTTCGTCTTCCAGACCGCGCAGGCGCATGGACAGGGTCGGCTGGGTGACGTGACAGCGCGCCGCCGCCTGGCCGAAGTGGCGCGTCTCGTCCAGGGCGATGAGAAAACGCAGTTGCTTGATATCCACAGATTACCTCCAGGCGCTCTGCCCCCTCTCCCACTGGGAGAGGGCCGGGGTGAGGGTCGCCAGGACTGCGGCAGTCGTCACTGCGGCAGCAACTCCCGATAGTCCCGCACCGCCTCGAACTCCTCGCTGTCCTTGGGCCCGCGGCGGCTGTCCGGCTCGTGGATCGCCAACAGGTGGGCGACCCCGTAGTCACGAGCGCTGCGCAGGATCGGCAAGTTGTCGTCGATGAACAGGGTACGCGCCGGATCGAAGGCGAAGTCGGCCTGCAGGGCGTGCCAGAACTGCTGTTCTTCCTTGGGGAAGCCGTAGTCGTGGGAACTGATCAACCGGTCGAAATAGGGCGCCAGTTCGATGCGCTCCAGCTTCAGCGACAGGGAATCGCGATGGGCGTTGGTGATCAGCGCCACGCGCTTGCCGGCGCGCTGCAGGGCGGCGAGAAAGGTGTCGGCGTCGGGTCTCAGGGCGATCAGGTGAGCGATCTCCTCCTTGAGTTCGCGCATGGAAAAGCCCAGCTCGGCGCTCCAGAAGTCCAGGCAATACCAGGTCAGCTTGCCCTGGTGGCTGAAAAACAGCGGCTCCAGCTCGGCCTTGGCCAGCGCCAGGGACTGGCCGTGGCGCTCGGCATAGCGCTGCGGCAGGTACTCCAGCCAGAAATGGTTGTCGAAATGCAGATCGAGCAGGGTGCCGTCCATGTCCAGCAACACGGTATCGATACGGCTCCAGTCGAGAGGGGTCATGGTGACTCCGGATCATGTAACAGGCGGGTTATCATACCCGTCCGCCCAGCCCAGGAGCCGTCCATGCGCCAGAAACCCACTGTTCTCGCCCGACAGATCGTGGCCAAGAGCCGTCTGTTCACCGTCGAGGAGATGCAGTTGCGCTTCGCCAACGGCGAGGAGCGCACCTACGAGCGCCTGGCCAACAAGGGCACCGGTCACGGCGCGGTGATGGTGGTGGCCCTGCAGGACGCCACCCGCGCCCTGCTCATCGAGGAATACTGCGGCGGCGTGGAAGACTACGAACTGTCGCTGCCTAAGGGTCTGGTGGAACCGGGCGAAGAGATCCTCGACGCCGCCAATCGCGAACTCAAGGAAGAGGCGGGTTTCGGTGCCCACCAGCTGGAATACCTCACCGCGCTGTCGCTGAGCCCCGGCTACATGAGTCAGCGCATCCATGTGGTGCTGGCCCGCGACCTCTATCCGGAGCGCCTGCCGGGCGATGAACCCGAGCCTCTCGAAGTCAGCAGCGTCGACCTGCGCGAACTGTCGCAGCTGGTGCAGAATCCGCGCTTTTCCGAAGGCCGCGCCCTGGCCGCCCTCTACCTGGTGCGCGACCTGCTCACCCAACGCGGAGAACTGCCGGCATGATGGCGCCCGTTTCCATTACCGCTCCGCTGGTGCTCAACGTCGTCGACCTGGTGCGCCAGGCTGGCGCGGCCATCCTGCCCCATTGGCGCCAGGGCGTGGCGGTGCGGCAGAAGAGCGACGACTCGCCGGTGACCGCCGCCGACCTCGCCGCCCACCGGGTGCTGGCCGAAGGCCTGGCGCGGCTGACCCCGGACGTGCCGGTGCTGTCGGAAGAAGCCTGTGACATCCCCTTCGCGGCGCGTAGCGCCTGGGACGTCTGGTGGGTGGTCGACCCCCTGGACGGCACCAAGGAATTTATCGACGGCAGCGAGGAATTCACCGTCAACGTGGCCCTGGTCGAGCGCGGCCAGGTGATCTTCGGCGTGGTCGGCATCCCCACCCGGGACGTCTGCTTCAGCGGCGGCCGCGAACTGGGCGCCTTCCGCATCCAGGGCGAGGACGGCGTCGAGATCGGCGTGCGCACCCAACCGGAAGAAGCCTTCACCGTGGTCGCCAGTCGCCGTCACGGCAGTCCGGCGCAGCAGCGCCTGCTGGAAGAACTGGGCACCACCCTGGGCGAACCCAAGCTGGTCAGCGTCGGCAGCTCGCTCAAGTTCTGCCTCCTGGCCGAAGGCCTGGCCGACTTCTATCCCCGGCTCGCCCCCACCTCCCAGTGGGACACCGCCGCCGCCCAAGGGGTGCTGGAAGGCGCTGGCGGCGAGGTCCTGACCCTGGACGGCCAGCCCCTCACCTACGAGATGCGCGAGTCCTTTCTCAATCCGCACTTCCTCGCCCTGCCCCGCGAGGCCGCCTGGAGGCAGCAGGTGCTGGAGCTGGCCGGCTCCTTGGGCGACGCCTGAGCCGTCAGACCACGACCCTGGCCAGCTCCGGCACATCACCCGACAGGCCCAGGGCGCGGCGCACGAACAGCGCCTTGGCCTCGAAATGGCGATCGACCTGCTTGAGCGCGGCGTTGCGCAGCCAGCGCAGCGGCAGGCGGTCGTCCTGGAACAGCCGCTGGAAGCCTTCCATCGCCGCCATCATCGCCAGGTTGTGCGGCATGCGGCGGCGCTCGTAACGTTCCAGCACCCGCTGTTCGGCGATGGATTCACCGCGGGCCTGGGCATGGCGCAGTTCCTCGGCCAGCACCGCGGCATCGAGAAAGCCCAGGTTGACGCCCTGCCCGGCCAGCGGGTGGATGACGTGGGCGGCATCGCCGATCAGCGCCAGGCCAGGCTCCACATAGCGCTTGGCATGGCGCTGGCGCAGCGGGATGCACAGCCGCGTGTCGCTGCATTCCACCTTGCCCAGGCGATGCTCGAAGGCCTCGCCCAAGGCCTGGCAGAAGGCCGCGTCGTCCAGGGCCATCAGCCGCTCGCCCTGCTTGGGCGTGCAGGACCAGACGATGGAGCACCAATTCGTGTCGCCGCCGCGATCCAGCGGCAGGAAGGCCAGCGGGCCGTCGTCGGTGAATCTCTGCCAGGCGGTGCGCTGGTGCGATTCGGCGCAGCGCACGCTGGTGACGATGGCATGGTGCAGATAGTCCCACTCGCGGGTTTCCAGCCCGGCCAGGCGACGCACGGCGGAGGTGGCGCCATCGGCGGCCACCACCAACGGCGCGCGGATCTGACGATCGCCGGCCAATTGCACCAGCCACTGGTCGCCGGAGCGACGCAGCAACTCCAGGCGCGCCTCCGGCAGGAGCAGGACGTTGGCCTCGGCCAGGCGTTCGAGCAGGGCCTCCTGCACCACGCGATTCTCGACGATGTGGCCGAGCACCTCGGCGTGCACGCTGGCGGCATCGAAATGCACGGCGCCGGTACCGGAGCCGTCCCAGACGTGCATCGCCTGGTAGGGACTGACGCGGCGCGCCAGGATGCCGTCCCAGGCGCCCAGGCGCTGCAGGATGCGCTGGCTGGCCAGCGACAGGGCGCTGACCCGGGGCTCGAAGGGCAGGTCGCTTTCGACCGCGCCCGGGGTGAGCGGGCCGCGGTCGAGCAGCACCACCGACAGGCCGCTGTCGGCCAGCGCCAGGGCCAGGGCGCTGCCGACCATGCCGGCACCGACGATCACCAGATCCGCATGGGTCAGCATGCTCGTTTCTCCTCGCAGGTCAGGGACGGGTACCCAGGCCCATGGCCTGGCGGGCGAAGGCACTCTTGGCCGGTGGGCACAGCTCCAGGCCGACCAGGCCCAGGTTGCGTCCGGCACTGAGCCAGGGCCGGCTGTTGGAAAACAGCCGGGTGATGCGATCGGAAAAGCCGATGGTCAGCTGCTGATCCAGACGCTGACGCTGCAGATAGTCCTGCAAGGTGGCGAAATCACCGGGCGCCGCGCCGCTTTCCAGCAGGCACTCGGCCAGGCTGTCCACGTCGCGCAGAGACAGATTGAAGCCCTGACCGGCGATGGGATGCAGGCTGTGGGCGGCGTTGCCCAGCACCACCAGATGCGGGCGGACCTGTTCGTTAGCCTCCAGTAAGGTCAGCGGATAGGCGTGACGGGTGCCGACCTGGGTGAAGCTGCCCAGGCGATAGCCCACCGCCTGCTGCAATTCGGCGAGAAAGACGGCATCGGGCGCCTGTTGCAGCCGCAATGCTTCGGCATCCGGCTGGGTCCAGACCAGGGCGCTGCGCTGGCCCGGCAGGGGCAGCAGCGCCAGGGGACCATGGGGCGTGAAACGCTCGAAGGCGCGGCCGCCATGCCCCAGATTGGTCGAGACGTTGGCGATCAGCGCGGTCTGCTCGTAGACCGTGCGGCGCACCTCGATGCCGAGGGATTCGCGCAGCGCCGATCGCCCACCGTCGGCCAGCACCGCCAGGCCGCATTCGAGGATGTCGCCATCCTCCAGCTCTAGGCGATAGCCGTCGGCAACGGCGGTGAGCGTGCGTACCTCGGCCGGGCAGCGCCATTCCACCACCTCGCGATCCAGTGCCTGCCAGAGCACCTGGCCGATCCAGGCGTTCTCCACCACATAGCCCAGCGCCGGCAGATTTTCGTCGCGGGCGAGCAGCTGGGTCACGCCGAAGCGACCCTGGTCGGAAACCTGGATCTCGCGGATCGCCTCGGCATGCTCGGCCAGGGCGTCCCAGACACCGAGGCGCTGGTAGATCAGCCGCGAGCCATAGGAGAGCGCCGAGGAGCGGGCATCGTAGCTGGGCTGATAGGTGTCGCCGGGGGCGAAGGGCTCCACCAGCAGGATGCGCCAGCCGCGCGCCTTGGCGCCGGCCTGCAGGGCCAGGGCCAGACTGGCGCCCACCAGGCCGCCACCGATGATGGCGATATCAGGACGTTGCATGAGCGTTCTCCCGGCGGTCGCGCGCGGCCGCCATCAAGCCTTCGATCTCCGCGGCCGCCTTGGGCAGGCCGGCGGTCAGCACCTCGCAACCACTGCGCGTCACCAGCACCTCATCTTCGATGCGGATGCCCAGGCCGCGCCATTTGCGCGGCACCTCGGCCTCCACCGGGATGTACAGTCCAGGCTCCACGGTCAGCACCATGCCGGGCTCCAGCATCCGCCACTGATCGCCGATGCGGTATTCGCCGACATCGTGGACATCCAGCCCCAGCCAGTGTCCGGCGCGGTGCATGTAGAACTCACGACAGGCGCCCGCCTCGATCAGGTCGTCCAGTTCGCCCTGCAGCAGACCCAGGGCGAGCAGCCCCTCGGTGATCACCCTGACCGTGGCTTCGTGGGGTTCGTTCCAGTGCCGTCCGGGCGCCACGCAGGCGATGGCGGCCTGGTTGGCGGCCAGCACGATGTCGTACAGCTGCCGCTGCTCCGGCGAGAAGCGGCCATTGACCGGAAAGGTGCGGGTTACGTCGCTGGCATAGCACTCCAGTTCGCAGCCGGCGTCGATCAGCACCAGGTCGCCGTCGCGCAGGGGCGCGTCGTTGGCCTGGTAATGCATCACGCAGGCGTTGGCCCCCGCGGCGACGATGGAGCCATAGGCCGCCAGCCGTGCGCCCCCCTGGCGAAAGCAGTAGTCCAGCTCCGCCTCCAGGTGATACTCGCGCAGCCCCGGCCGGCAGGCCTGCATGGCACGCAGGTGGGCGGCGCAGGTCAGCTCGGCGGCGGCCTTGAGCAGGCGCACCTCGGCGGCCGACTTGTACAGTCGGCTGTCGTGCAGCAGGGTATCCAGCGCCAGCAGCTCTCGTGGCGGCGAGGCGCCCTGATCGGCCTTGGCGCGGATCAGTTCGATCCAGTTGAGCAGTTGCCGCTCGAATTCCGGATGGGCACCCATGGCGTAGTAGACCCGCTCGCGGCCTTCCAGCAGGCCGGGCAGGATGTCGTCCAGATCGCCGATGGGAAAGGCGTCGTCCGCGCCATAGTCGGCCAGCGCCCCTTCCTGACCCGCGCGCCGGCCCTCCCAGCGCTCCATCTCCAGGTCCCGCTCGCGGCAGAACAGCAGGTATTCACCATGGGCACGGCCGGGAATCAGCACGGCCAGGGCCTCGGGTTCGGGAAAGCCAGTGAGGTACTGGAAATCGCTGTCCTGGCGATAGGGCTGCTCGATGTCGCGGTTGCGCAGGCACACCGGCGCAGCGGGCAGCAGGGCAATGCCGCCGTGGCCGATCTCGGCCATCAGGGCGCGGCGGCGGCGGGCGAATTCGGCCTTGTGGATTCGCGGCATGGCCGCTCAGTGCACCACGGGCGCAGGTTCGGGGAGAGGACCGCGGCCGTACTCGCCATAGAGCAGCAGCGGAGCCACGCGCAGGTATTCGGTGACTTCCATGAAGTCGGTCTCACCCTCTTCGCCTTCCTCGGCGGGCTCCTGGATCTGCGCGATAGCCGCCAGGTCTTCGAGCACCTCGCGTGCCTCGCCGGAGACTTCGCCCGTGCGCCCGGACAGGCCGAAACCGGCCAGAAAGCCCTGGCACCACTCGCCCAGGGCGGCGGTGCGCTCGACCAGGGGGAATTCGTCCGGTGGCAGCATCAGCACCAGGGCCACCTGCTGACCGGCGAATTCCTGCTGCACCATGCCCAGCAGCCCCGAGAGCGCCGCCTGCAGACGTTCGCCCGGCGCGCCACCGAGCAGCTCGCTGGCCGCGGCCAGCCAGTCGTTCTCGTCGAAGCCCGCGCCCCCACAGACCCGACCGAGCAGGTGACCGTGGAGTTCGGCGGGCGAGACCGGCAGAGCGGCCTCGGCAAGCAGGGTGGAGAAGGCGGCGTAGGCGGATGCTGAGCTGGACATGGCGTCGAGGTGAGGCGCTGGCTAGAATGAAGCCTTATCCTACGCGCTGACCCCGCCGGCGGCCAATCTCGTTGCACCCTTCTGGAGCTGTAGCCCTCATGAGCGAGTCTCGCGACACGCCCCTCGACGCCGATCTGGAAGCCCTCGGTGACCGTGTGGAGCGCCTGCTCCTGCGGCTTGAGGAATTGCAGCGGCAGAATCGACAACTGCGCCAGGGCGAGCGCAACTGGCGCCAGGAGCGCGCCGAGTTGATCGAAAAGAACGAATTGGCCAGATCGAAGGTCGAAGCGATGATTTTACGCCTGAAAGCTTTGGAGCAGGACTCATGAGCATCGAGACCGTGACCGTCCAGATAATGGAAAAGGAATATCGCATCAGCTGCCCGGCTGACGAGCGCGCCAACCTGGAGAGCACCGCTCGCTACCTGGACGGCAAGATGCGCGAGATCCGCGCCAGCGGCAAGGTCATCGGCGCCGACCGCGTGGCCGTGATGGCCGCCCTCAACATCACCCACGAATTGCTGCACCGCCAGGACGACGTCAGCCTGGAAGTCAGCAGCACCCGCGAGCGGGTCCGCGACCTGCTGGATCGCGTCGACCGCGCCCTGATCACCGAACACGACACCACTGCCTGACCGCCGACCCGGGGATCGGCGGGGGTTTGCATCCTGGCTCAGGGGCGTATACTGGAGGTCACTCTCTGGTGTGTGCGCCAGTCGGTCATGTCCCCGAGCCGATAAGCAACACCCCGGGGGTTGCTCGTAAGACTGGTGTGCATGTCCGCTACGGCGGAAAGCCTAAAGGTCTACGACTTCTCCCACCTTGAACCAAGGGTTCAAGGGCTACACCGGCAGCGGCATTCCGGAGAGCTCATTTCTTCCATGACCACCCCGCCTTCTACCGATCTCAGCAGGCCCGCGCTGCGCAAGCTTCTCCGCCAGCGACGTCGCGCCCTCACCCCCGTACAGCAACGCCAGGCCGCCCGCGAACTGTATCGCCAGCTTGCCCAGCATCCGCTGTTTCGTCGCGCCCGCCATATCGCCTTCTACCTGCCCAGCGATGGCGAGATCGATCCGCGTCCATTGCTCGAAGAAGCCCAGCGCCGCGGCAAGGCCACCTATCTGCCGGTACTCTCCCGCTGGCCACGCACCGCCATGATCTTTCAGCGCGTCGGCCGCGGTGAATCCTGGGTGCGCAATCGCTTCGGCATCGCCGAGCCACGCCCGGATCGGCGCCTGGGTCGGCCGACCTGGGCTCTCGGGCTGATCCTGATGCCGCTGGTGGGCTTCGATCCCCAGGGCGGACGCCTGGGCATGGGCAAGGGCTTCTATGATCGCAACCTGGCCTATCTGGCACGCCGACGGCAATGGCGCAGCCCGCAGCTGATCGGCTGTGCCCATGAATGTCAGAAGGTGGAGCGACTGGCACTGGCGGCCTGGGACGTGCCCATGGCGGCCGTGGTGAGCGATGGCGGCTGGTACGGTCAGCGTACCGGAGAGACTTCCCGCGCCGGCTGAGCGTCGCTGGTGTAGCGAGCGTATTGCTGCTGGTTCTGGCGCTGCTCCCAGAAGCTCTGGGTATACCCGGTGGTGACCACGCCCAGGGTAAAGATCAGGACCAGCACCCACAACAGATCAGGTTTGCGTTTCATCGAACTGGGCCACCCCCTTGCTGGCACCTTTGGGCAGGACAGGACGTCGCCCTGTTATGCTCAGCGCGTACGATCAGACTACATCCGGAATGCGCGGCATTCTGCGACAAGCGGTCGCCCCTTGCAATCGACCAGACCCCTTCCTGGAAGCTCCCGAGCATCCATTCGTCAGGAGACGAACCGTGGCCTGCTGGCTGTTGAAATCCGAGCCCGATGAGTTCTCACTGGACGACTTGCAACGCCTGGGCCAGGCGCGTTGGGACGGCGTGCGCAATTACCAGGCACGCAACTTCCTGCGCGCCATGAAACCCGACGAGCTGTTCTTCTTTCATCATTCGAGTTGCGCCGAACCGGGCATCGCCGGCATCGGTCGGATCGTGGGCGAAGCCTTCGCCGACCCCACCGCCCTAGACCCGGAAAGCCCCTACCATGCGCCCAAGGCCAGCGCCGCAGACAATCCCTGGACGGCGCGCCAGGTGGCCTTCGTCGAGGCCTTTCCGCGGCTGCTGACCCTGCCGCGCCTGCGCCAGTTGCCGGCACTCGCCGACTTCGCCCTGCTGCGCAAGGGCAATCGCCTGTCGGTGATGCCGGTCAGCGCCGAGGAGTGGGCGGCGATCGTCGCCGCGGCCCGCGCCTGACCGCGCTCAGGGCTGGATGATCAGGTTGTTGAACAGCAGGTCTTCCACCAGCGGCTTGCCTTCCTCCTGGGTGAGCACGTTCTGCACCTGCTTGAGCGCTTCCTGGCGCAGTTTCTCGCGGGCTTCCACGCCGGCCAGGGTCTCGTCGGTCTGCTGGGCGAACAGCATCACCAGCTGATTGCGAATCAGCGGCTCGTGGAACTCGACCTTATCCTTGGCTTCCTTGCCGGTCATCATCAGGGCGATGTCGGCCTTGTAGTACTTGAGCTTGGGCCCGCTGCCATAGTTGCCGACCAGGGCCGGGGTCAGGTTGTAGAATTCGGTCTTGGGGGCCTCCCCTTCCTTTTTCTCTTCGTTAGCCCAGGCAGTGAAGGCCAGGCAGAAGGACAACAAAACGGCGGCGACGGCTTTCACGGCGAATCCTCTAGAGATGGATGGCTGCAGCATAGCCAGCGGAATTCAAGGGGTCACCTCGAACCTGAGGGTTCCGATCACCTGGCCGACGTCCGTCACCACTTGCACCTGCCAACGGCCGGTCACGTCGCCGGGAAAGTTCTGCTTGTGGGTCCAGGCGCGATAACCGGCCTCGCGACCGCCGCTGATATCCAGGGGAATCCGATCCACCTCCCGACCGGCATGACGCCAGACATGGTAGATACGCTCGTTCAGGCCACGCGGTGCGTTGATGGCGGTGAAGGCATAGAGCCCCTGGGCGCGCAGCTGGGCGCTGCTCAGGCTCTTCACCGCATCGCCGGGCTGGCGCTTGAGGCTGTCGAAGTTGGTGCTCATGCCCATGTCGGTCAGCCACAGGGTGGCCGGCGGCACCCAGGCGCGCCCCAGCCAGCCAAAGGCGCCGATGGCCAGGCACAGGCCCAGCAGCCCCAGCCAGCGCCAGCCCAGGCGTACCCGGAAGGCCACCGCCAGACTGGGAAAGGACAGCAGCACGGCGACGCCCAGAGCCAGTTCGTAGCTCTGGGTAGTGGTCAGGTGCAGGATGATCGGTAGCGCCGTGAGCAGTACCGCGAACAGCGTCAGGGTGTGATAGCTGAGAAATACCCAGCGCCGCGGCGCCAGGGTCTTGTAGTAGAGCGGATCGATGATGGACACCAGGGCGGCCGCGCCAAGCAGTCCGGTGAACAGCGCCTGGCCGCTGTTCCAGGCCGTGGTGATGGCAAAGAACGGCAGGCAGAAGAACAGACTTTCCTGGTGGATCAACTGGGTGGCGTAGCGTAGCAGCGGTGGTGGCAATTCCCAGCCGAAACGGCGGCTGACCCAGCCCCGCAGCACGTTTTCCAGCATCAGCCAGACCCAGCTCGCCAGCATGATCACCGCCATCACCGGGGCGAAACCCTTCTGCCGGTCCACCAGCAGGAAGCTGCAGATCCCCGAGATGAAGCCGGCCAGGGCGATCAATCGCGGATAGCGCTCGAACAGGGTGGTGATCAGGGTCAGGGCGCGGGAGGACAGGACTTTCCAGGCAGGCATGATGACTCGTGAAAACGGCAGCAAAGACGCGCCACCCTAGGCGCGCAACCCGTACAGATCAAGAGGGAATCCGGGCACCCACTGCCACAGGGCGGAAAAGCCTATGCAGGCTGTAATATCATTGTAATATTCGAAAACGAACCTGGAATGTTCGCTTTCGATTAATACCTATAACAATACCGAGGCTCCCATGCTTGGAATCTTCGCCCCTGCGGCCCATCGCGCGCCGCTGCCCGCCGATCGTATCGATCCCGTCTACCGTCGCCTCCGCTGGCAGATCTTCGCCGGGATCTTTATCGGCTACGCGGGCTACTACCTGCTGCGCAAGAACTTCTCGCTGGCCATGCCCTACTTGGTCGAGCAAGGCTACAGCCGCGGGGAACTGGGCGTGGCGCTCTCCGCGGTGGCCATCGCCTACGGCCTGTCCAAGTTCCTCATGGGCCTGGTCTCGGACCGCTCCAACCCGCGCTATTTCCTGCCCTTCGGGCTGGTCATGTCGGCGCTGGTGATGCTGCTGTTCGGATTCGCGCCCTGGGCGACCTCCAGTGTCAGCATCATGTTCGTCCTGCTGTTCCTCAACGGCTGGTTCCAGGGCATGGGCTGGCCGCCCAGCGGTCGCACCATGGTGCACTGGTGGTCACAGAAGGAGCGTGGCGGCGTGGTCTCGGTATGGAACGTCGCCCACAATGTCGGCGGCGGCCTGATCGGCCCGCTGTTCCTACTCGGCCTGGCCTGGTTCAACGACTGGCACGCGGCCTTCTATGTCCCGGCGGTCGTGGCCCTGGCGGTCGCGGTGTTCGCCTTCATCGCCATGCGCGATACCCCGCAATCCTGCGGCCTGCCGTCGGTGGAACACTGGAAACAGGATTTCCCCGAAGGCTACAGCGAAGGTCATGAACGCGAATTCTCCACCAAGGAGATCTTCGTCGAATACGTACTGAAGAATCGCCTGCTTTGGTACATCGCCTTCGCCAACGTCTTCGTCTACCTGCTGCGCTATGGCGTGCTGGACTGGGCCCCCACCTACCTCAAGGAGGCCAAGCACTTCTCGGTGGACAAGACCTCCTGGGCCTACTTCTTCTACGAATGGGCCGGCATCCCCGGCACCCTGCTCTGTGGCTGGCTCTCGGACAAACTGTTCCGCGGCAACCGTGGCGCCACCGGCGTGGTGTTCATGCTCGGCGTACTGGTCGCCACCCTGGTCTATTGGCTCAACCCGGAAGGCAATCCCGGCATCGACCTGGCGGCCCTGGTATCCATCGGCTTCCTGATCTACGGCCCGGTGATGCTGATCGGCCTGCAGGCGCTGGAACTGGTGCCCAAGAAGGCCGCCGGCACCGCCGCGGGCTTCACCGGCCTGTTCGGCTATCTGGGCGGTTCGGTGGCGGCCAACGCCCTGGTGGGCTACACCGTGGACCACTTCGGCTGGGATGGTGGCTTCATGCTGCTGGTCGGCTCCTGCGTCCTGGCCATCGTCTTCCTGGCGATGACTCTGAGACACACCGGCATGGTGGCCAAGTCGGCGCAGTAGCGCCGATTGCCCAGGATGGATGACGGCACAGCCTCATCCACTCTGGGTCCTGGTCGAAAACGCTTTGTGCTTTTCGATCAATCGCGGCCATGGGCCGCTCCTACAGGTAGAGCTTACCCGTAGGAGCGGCCCATGGCCGCGATAGGCTCACCCCCGCGGCGCGTAGGCGAAGACGTCGGCGCGCATCTGGTGCGCGTCCATGCCGGCGTCCACCAGGGCGTCTAGGGTGGCATAGACCATCGCCGGTGAGCCGCTGGCATAGACGTGCAGCCCGCCCAGGTCAGCGAAATCCGCGCGCACCACCTCGTGCAACAGACCGCAGCGCCCTTCCCAGCCACAGGCCTCGCTCACCACCCGGTTCAGGGTGAGATTGGGCAGCGCCGTCCAGTTGTCCCAGGCCTCGATGGCATAGAAGTCGTCTGGCGTCCGCACACCCCAATAGAGGTGCACCGGATGGGCGAAGCCCCGGGTGCGGGCATCTTCGATCAGGCTGTGCATCTGCGCCATGCCGGTCCCGGCGGCGATCAGCACCAGGGGGCCAGCCGGCAATTCGGCCAGATGGGCGTCGCCATAGGGCAACTCGACCTGGGCCATGCCCCTGCTTTCCAGTTGCGCCAGCAGCGCCTGGCTGCTCGCCTCGCGGGCCAGCACGTGCAATTCCAGCTCACGCCCCTGGTGGGGCGCCGAGGCCAGGGAAAAGGCCGATTGCTTGCCGTCATCGCGCTGGATCAATAGGTACTGACCGGCGTGATAGCGCGGCGCCCGGCCGGCCGGCGCGCGCAGGCGCACCCGGCGGACATCGCCCCCCACGTCATCCAGGGCAACCACCTGACAGGCCAGCTGGCGCACCGGCAACTCACCGGGCGCCAGGACGCCATCCCACTGCAGCAAGCAATCGCCGAGCGGTACCGCCACGCAGACATAGACCTCGCCGTGATCGACGGTCTTTCCGTGCTGGGTGACCTGCCCCTCCACCAGCAGCGCGGCGCAGAGCTGGCAGTTGCCGTTGCGGCAGCTGTGCGGTCCGCTGTAGCCGAGACGCTGCGCGGCGGCCAGGATGGCTTCGCCGGGCTGGGTTTCCAATACCGCACCCGAAGGCTGCAGGGTGACCTTCATCGTCGTCTCCGTTAATCGATCCCGAGACTGGACCACATCTCGTCCACCCGTTTGACCACCGCTTCGTCCTTGACGATCGCCCGCCCCCACTCACGCGTGGTTTCGCCCGGCCACTTGTGGGTGGCATCCAGGCCCATCTTCGAGCCCAGGCCGGAGATCGGCGAGGCGAAGTCCAGGTAGTCGATGGGGGTGTTGTCGATCATCACGGTGTCGCGCTTGGGATCCATGCGCGTGGTGACCGCCCAGATGACATCGTTCCAGTCGCGGGCATTGATGTCGTCGTCGGTGACGATCACGAACTTGGTGTACATGAACTGCCGCAAGAACGACCAGACGCCCAGCATCACCCGCTTGGCATGGCCCGGGTACTGCTTCTTGATGGTCACCACCGCCATGCGGTAGGAGCAGCCTTCCGGCGGCAGGTAGAAGTCGACGATTTCCGGAAACTGCTTTTGCAGGATGGGCACGAAGACTTCGTTGAGCGCCACGCCGAGGATGGCCGGCTCGTCCGGCGGCCGTCCGGTGTAGGTGCTGTGGTAGATGGGGTCGCGGCGGCGGGTGATGCGTTCCACGGTGAACACCGGGAAGGTATCGACCTCGTTGTAGTAGCCGGTATGGTCGCCATAGGGGCCTTCCGGCGCCGTCTCACCCGGATGGATGACCCCTTCCAGCACGATCTCGGCACTGGCCGGCACCTGCAGGTCGTTGCCCACGCACTTGATCAGCTCGCTGCGACTGCCGCGCAACAGGCCGGCGAAGGCGTATTCGGACAGGGTATCGGGCACCGGAGTGACTGCGCCCAGGATGGTGGCCGGATCGGCGCCCAGGGCCACGGCCACCGGGTAGGGCTGGCCGGGATGCTTCTGGCACCACTCGCGGAAATCCAGGGCACCGCCTCTATGGCTCAGCCAGCGCATGATCAGCTTGTTGCGGCCGATGACCTGCTGGCGATAGATGCCGAGGTTCTGGCGCTCCTTGTTGGGTCCGCGGGTGACGGTCAGGCCCCAGGTGATCAGCGGCGCCACGTCGCCCGGCCAGCAGTGCTGGATCGGCAGCTTGCCGAGATCGACCGCCTCGCCCTCTTCGATCACCTCCTGGCAGGGCGCGTCCTTGAGAACCTTGGGCGCCATACTGATGACCTTCTTGTAGATCGGCAGCTTCGACCAGGCGTCCTTGAGGCCCTTGGGCGGCTCGGGCTCCTTGAGAAAGGCCAGCAGCTTGCCGATCTCGCGCAGAGCGCCGACGTCTTCGGCGCCCATGCCCAGGGCCACGCGCTGGGGCGTACCGAACAGGTTGCCCAGCACGGGCATGGAGAAGCCCACGGGATTCTCGAACAGCAGCGCCGGGCCCTGCTTGCGCAGGGTCCGGTCGCAGATTTCGGTCATCTCGAGGATCGGCGAGACCGGGGCGGTCACGCGCTTCAGTTCACCACGCTGCTCCAGGCTGCGGATGAAGTCACGCAGATCTCGGTATTGCATGCGGCCTCTTGGCGCTGGGGAAAGTCTGGCAGTCTACCGCCTGAGTCGCGCATCGAGAAAGCATTGGCCCAGAAACGCCAAAGGCCGGGATTTCCCGGCCTTTGCTTGCGACTGCGCCTTACTTGCTGCGCTTCATCGAATCGAAGAACTCGTTGTTGGTCTTGGTCTGACGCAACTTGTCGAGGAGGAATTCGATCCCGGCGATCTCGTCCATCGGATGCAGGATCTTGCGCAGGATCCACATGCGCGACAGCTCTTCCTCGTCGGTGAGCAGCTCTTCGCGGCGGGTGCCGGACTTGTTGATGTTGATGGCCGGGAAGACGCGCTTCTCGGCGATCCGACGCTCCAGGGGCAGTTCCATGTTGCCGGTGCCCTTGAATTCCTCGTAGATCACCTCGTCCATCTTCGAGCCGGTTTCCACCAGCGCGGTGGCGATGATGGTCAGGCTGCCGCCTTCTTCGATGTTACGGGCGGCGCCGAAGAAGCGCTTGGGCTTCTCCAGGGCATGGGCGTCGACACCACCGGTGAGCACCTTGCCGGAGCTGGGGATCACGGTGTTGAAAGCCCGCGCCAGACGGGTGATGGAATCCAGCAGGATGACCACGTCCTTCTTGTGCTCGACCAGGCGCTTGGCCTTCTCGATCACCATGTCGGCGACCTGCACGTGGCGGGTCGGCGGCTCGTCGAAGGTGGAGGCCACCACTTCACCGCGCACGGTGCGCTGCATCTCGGTCACTTCCTCGGGACGCTCGTCGATGAGCAGCACGATGAGGTAGCACTCGGGATTGTTGCGGGTGATGTTGGCCGCGATGTTCTGCAGCATGATGGTCTTGCCGGCCTTGGGCGGCGCGACGATCAGACCGCGCTGACCCTTGCCGATGGGAGCGCAGAGGTCGATGACCCGACCGGTGAGGTCTTCGGTGGAGCCGTTGCCGGCTTCCATGGTCAGGCGCTTGTTGGGGAACAGGGGCGTGAGGTTCTCGAACAGCACCTTGTTCTTGGCGTTTTCCGGCCGGTCGAAGTTGATGGTGTCGACCTTGAGCAACGCGAAGTAGCGCTCGCCCTCTTTCGGCGGACGAATCTTGCCGATGATGGTATCGCCGGTGCGCAGGTTGAAGCGGCGGATCTGGCTGGGGGAGACATAGATGTCGTCGGGACCGGCCAGGTAGGAGGAGTCGGCGCTACGCAGGAAGCCGAAGCCGTCCTGCAGGATCTCCAGCACGCCATCTCCGGAAATCTCGTCGCCACCTTTCGCATGCTTCTTGAGCAGCGCGAAGATGATGTCCTGCTTGCGGGACCGGGCCATGTTTTCCAAGCCCGCGGCATCCGCCATTTCCAACAGTTCCGTGATGGGCTTTTGCTTGAGTTCGGTCAGATTCATAGACGTATGTTGACGTGAGAAGAGGCGAAGGAGGGAATCGAGCTGAGCGGTCGGATGCGAGATTAGCTTCGCGGGATGCGTTCTGAAGAGGAGAACTGACGGCTGCAGCAGATGAGAAGACGACCCGCTGATGGGGTCGTGGGCTGGAATCTAGCACCTGCATGGGTGCTCGTCCAGCCGTCCAGGCATAAAAAAGCCCCGCATGGCGGGGCTTTCGACTGGATTCCTCAGACGTTGGCGTCGAGGAAGGCGGCCAGTTGCGACTTGGACAGGGCACCGACCTTGGTGGCCTCGACCGCGCCGTTCTTGAACAGCATCAGGGTCGGGATGCCACGCACGCCGTACTTGGGCGGGGTGTCCTGGTTTTCATCGATGTTCAGTTTGCAGACCTTGAGCTTGCCCTGGTAATCCTTGGCGATCTCATCCAGGACCGGGGCGATCATCTTGCACGGACCGCACCATTCGGCCCAATAGTCGACCAGCACGGGGCTGTCGGACTTCAGCACGTCCTGCTCGAAGCTGGCGTCGCTGACGTTGGTGATGTATTCGCTCATTGACTCTCTCCGAATTCGGGTGCGACTTGAAGTATGGCCATGATAGCCCTGCTGCCGTCACTTCGAAAGCATTCGAACATTGATGGTGACTATGACGGGCATTGATGGCAGAGGCAGCTCACGATCCGGCGAGCCGGCGATAGGGTCTTTTTAGCACCGTTTGACCACCGCGCCGCCGATCATGGACAGCTGGTTAGACAGCGGGCACCGGGAAAGGGGTTCCACTGCGCAGCGCCGCATTGCGGATATGTTCGCGCATGGCCTTTTGCGCCGCTGCCGGCGAGCGGCGACTCAGGGCCCGAAGGATACGCCGGTGTTCCTGCCAGGTTTCCAGTGCCCGCTCGGGCCGGACGAAGGGCAGCTTCTGACTTTCGTGAAAGCGCTCGGGGCTGGTGGTGATCACTGCCAGCATGGCCGGATTGTCCGCGGCCAGCAGCAGCTGGCGATGGAAATCGAAGTCCAGCGCGGCCGCTTCTTCCAGCTCATTGGCCCGCAGCGCCCGGTGCAGGGCGGCGAGATTGACCTCCAGGCGATCCAGGTCGGCGGGGCCCAGGGTAACGGCGGCCAGACCGGCCGCGAAGCCTTCGAGGGCAAAGCGCAGCTGGAAGACATGGGCGGCGGCGACCTCGCCAGCGAAGGGCCAGTGTCCGTCCGCCGTGCTCGCCGTCTCCTGGACATAGACCCCACGTCCAGGCTGCACGCTGACCAGGCCCAGGGCACTGAGGGTGGACAGCGCCTCGCGCAGGGAGGCGCGACTCACTCCCAGCCGCTCGGCCAGCTCACGCTGCGCCGGGAGCGCCGCGCCGGGGGCATAGCCTTCGGTCTCGATCAGCCGGCGAATGGCGTCGACGGCATATTGGGGTACGGCGCGGGTGGCAGCGAAGGGCATGGGGTGGTCAGGCCAGTCAGTCCGGAAGTTCGCCTTTTATGCCGATTTTCCCGCCAGTTCAAGCCTGGCCCCATGGCGGAGCACAGGGCGGTAAGCGCGCACCAAAGCGGCCCACACCCAAAGCAGAGGTCTGCTTAGCCACCAGCGAACTGTTCAGACCAGTAAGACCAATCCTCAGGTCTGACGGCCCTCGCGCCCGTCTGGCCAGGGACTGGCACATGAAATGCACTGGGCACAGCCACCCATCCTGCTTCCGGAGTCTCGTCATGCTCAAGCGCTGGACCGCCCTCTCCCTGCTCGCCTTGGGCCTGACCGCCCTGCACACCCCCGTCCAGGCCGACCAGCTGGCCGATATCCAGCAGCGCGGCACGGTGCGCATCGCCGTGCCCCAGGACTTTCCGCCCTTCGGCACCGTGGGCCCCGACCTCAAGCCCCGCGGCCTGGACATCGACACCGCCCAGTTGGTCGCCGACAAGCTGGGCGTCAAGCTGGCGCTGACCCCGGTCACCAGCACCAACCGCATCCCCTTCCTGACCACCGGCAAGGTGGACATGGTCATCTCCAGCCTGGGCAAGAATCCCGAGCGCGAACAGGTCATCGACTTCACCAAGCCGTATGCGCCCTTCTTTCTCGGCGTCTTCGGCGCCAAGGGCAGCGGCCTGAGCACGCCCGAGGAGCTGGCTGGCAAGACCATCGCCGTGACCCGCGGTGGCATCGAGGACATGGAGCTGAGCAAGGTGGCGCCCAAGGAGGCGGTGATCAAGAGATTCGAGGACAACAACGCCACCATCGCTGCCTATCTCGCCGGCCAGACCGAATTCATCGCCAGCGGCAGCTCGGTGATGGCCTCCATCGCCGAGAAGAAGCCCGAGCGCGCGCCGGAAATGAAGCTCACCCTGAAGAATTCGCCCAACTACATCGGCCTGGCCAAGCACGAACCGGCACTCAAGGCCAAGCTGGACAGCATCATCGACGCCGCTCGCGCCGACGGCAGCCTGGATCGCCAGGCCGAGAAATGGCTGGGCCAGCCGCTGCCCAAGGACATGTAAGGCATGGCCTATCAGTTCGACTTCCAGCCGGTCCTGCAGCAGGGTGACCTGCTGCTCAAGGGCGCCCTCTTCACCCTGGAGCTGACCGCCATCGGCGCGGCGCTGGGCATCGCCCTGGGCATCCTGGGCGCGGTCTGCCGCGCCTGGCAGCTCAAGCCCTTCGACCGGGTGTTCGGCGTCTATGTCGAGCTGATCCGCAACACGCCCTTTCTGATCCAGCTGTTCTTCATCTTTTTCGGCCTGCCCTCGCTGGGGGTGCACATCAGCGAATGGCAGGCGGCGGTACTGGCCATGGTGATCAATCTGGGCGCCTATTCCACGGAGATCATCCGTGCCGGCATCCAGGCGGTACCCAAGGGCCAGCTGGAAGCCGCCGCGGCCCTGGCCATGACCCGCGCCGAGACCTTTCGCCACGTGATCCTCAGGCCCGCCCTGGCCAAGGTCTGGCCGGCGCTGTCGAGCCAGGTGGTGATCGTGATGCTGGGTTCGGCGGTCTGCTCGCAGATCTCCACCGAGGAGCTGACCTTTGCCGCCAACTTCATCCAGTCGCGCAACTTCCGCGCCTTCGAAACCTATCTGCTGACCACCCTGCTCTATCTAGTCATGGCCATCGGCGTACGCCAGCTGCTGCACTGGATCGGTCGGCGCTTCATCCAGGGAGGCCGCTGATGGACTTCACCCTC
The DNA here is from genome assembly GCF_001566765.1 of Pseudomonas sp. HUK17. Lineage (NCBI taxonomy): Bacteria > Pseudomonadati > Pseudomonadota > Gammaproteobacteria > Pseudomonadales > Pseudomonadaceae > Pseudomonas > Pseudomonas sp. HUK17. Next base: position 399,165 of record NZ_LSMW01000012.1, on the reverse strand, counting down.
TGGGACATCGTCCGCAACCTGGGCACCGGGCTGTACTGGACCTTTGTCCTCTCGCTGGCGGCCTTTGCCGGCGGCGGTCTGGCCGGCCTGCTGGTGCTCTGGGCACGACTGTCGCCGCTGCGGACGCCACGCACGCTGGCGCGCCTGCACATCGAGCTGTTCCAGGGCACGCCACTATTGATGCAGCTGTTCCTGGTGTTCTTCGGCGTCTCGCTGCTGGGGCTGGAGATTCCCGCCTGGCTGGCCGCCGGGGTGGCCCTGACCCTGTTCACCAGCGCCTACCTCGCCGAGATCTGGCGCGGCTGCGTCGAGGCCATTCCCCATGGCCAGTGGGAAGCCTCGGAAAGCCTGGCCCTGACCCGCTTCGAGCAGTTGCGCCACGTCATCCTGCCGCAGGCCCTGCGCATCGCCGTGGCGCCCACCGTGGGCTTCTCGGTACAGGTGGTCAAGGGCACCGCGGTGACCTCCATCATCGGCTTCACCGAGCTGACCAAGATCGGCGGCATGCTCGCCAATGCCACCTACCAGCCCTTCACCGTCTACGGCCTCGCCGCCCTGGGCTACTTCCTCCTCTGCTACCCCCTGTCGCTGGCCGCGCGCTGGCTGGAAAGGAGACTGCATGCCGCTGCTTAGAGTGACCGCCCTGCACAAACACTATGGCAATCACCATGTGCTCAAGGGCATCGACCTGACCGTCGAGGAAGGCCAGGTGGTGGCCATCATCGGCAAGAGCGGCTCGGGCAAGAGCACCCTGCTGCGCACCCTGAACGGTCTGGAGTCGATCAACGACGGCGTCATCGAGGTGGATGGCGAGTACCTGGACGCCGCGCGGGTCAATCTGCGTTCCCTGCGGCAAAAGGTCGGCATGGTCTTCCAGCAGTTCAACCTCTTCCCGCATCTCACGGTGGGCGAGAACGTGATGCTGGCGCCCCAGGTGGTCAAGAAGACGAGCAAGGACGAGGCCCGCGCCCTGGCCCAACAGATGCTCGACCGGGTCGGCCTGGCGGAAAAATTCGACAGCTATCCGGATCGGCTGTCCGGCGGCCAGCAGCAGCGGGTGGCCATCGCCCGCGCCCTGGCCATGTCGCCCAAGGTGCTGCTGTGCGACGAGATCACCTCGGCACTGGACCCTGAGCTGGTCAACGAGGTGCTGGCGGTGGTCAAGCAACTGGCCAGCGAAGGCATGACCTTGATCATGGTCACCCACGAGATGAGATTCGCCCGCGAGGTGGGCGACAAGCTGGTGTTCATGCATCAGGGCAAGGTGCATGAAAGCGGCCATCCCCAGGCGTTGTTCGCCCAGCCGCAGACCCCGGAACTGGCCCAATTCATCGGTCAAGTGGCCTCCTGAGCCGAAAAACCCCATTTTTTCTGCCACTTTGCGCAACCGTCACCGCTGTGCGCTTGAAGCCGTCACCGGCTAGCTGGCACGATGGCGCGGTTTATCGCCGAGAGCCTCCAGATGCAGCCTTCGCCAGCCGAACCCCACGAACTGATCGCCGCCATCGATTTGGGCTCGAACAGCTTTCATATCGTCCGGGCACGCAATTTCCACGGGGAGATCCGCATCCTTGAGCGGCTGGGCGAAAAGATCCAGCTGGCTGCCGGCCTGGACGACTCGCGTCTGCTCAGCGAAGAGGCCATCCAGCGTGGCCTAGACTGCCTGCGCCGCTTCGCCCAGCTGATCGCCGGCATGCCGCGCGGCGCCGTGCGGGTGGTGGGCACCAACGCCTTGCGCGAGGCACGCAATCGCGCCGAATTCATCCAGCGCGCCGAAGCCGTGCTCGGCCATGCGGTCGAGGTCATCTCCGGTCGCGAAGAGGCGCGTCTCATCTACCTGGGCGTGTCCCACTCCATGCCCGATGTGCCCGGGCGTCGCCTGGTCACCGATATCGGTGGCGGCAGCACCGAATTCATCATCGGCCAGCGCTTCGAAACCCTGCAGCGCGAGAGTCTGCAGATGGGCTGCGTCAGCTTCACCAAGCGTTTCTTCGCCGACGGCAAGATCACCGCCGCCCAGTACGCCCGTGCCTATACCGCCGCGCGTCTGGAATTGATGAACATCGACCAGGGTCTGCGCGAGATGGGCTGGCACCAGGCCCTTGGCGCCTCCGGCACCATTCGCGCCGTGGCTCTGGCGATCCAGGCCGCCGGTCGCGGCACTGGCGAGATCACCCCGGACGGCATCGAGTGGCTCAAGCGCAAGCTGCTCAAGCAGGGCGACATCAACCTGCTCAACATCGACGGCGTGAAGCCGGATCGGCGCGCCATCCTGCCCGGCGGCCTGGCCATCCTCGAAGCCCTGTTCAAGGCCCTGGAACTGCAGGAGATGCACCTCTCCGAAGGCGCCCTGCGCGAAGGGGTCCTTTACGACATGATCGGCCGGCACAGCCACGAGGACGTGCGCGAACGCACCCTCAAGGGCCTGGCCGAGCGCTACCACGTCGATCAGCGCCACGCTGAGCGGGTGGAAAAGCGCGCCCTGAAGTCCCTGGCACAGGTCGCCGAGGCCTGGGCCCTGACCGACGAGAACCATGCCGAACTGCTGCGCTGGGCGGCGCGCCTGCATGGCGTGGGGCTGGACATCGCCCACTACCAGTACCACAAGCACGGTGCCTACCTGATCGAGCACTCGGACCTGCCCGGCTTCTCCCGCCGCGATCAACAGGCCCTGGCCCTGCTGGTACGCGGCCATCGCCGCAACATCCCCTTGGAGCGCCTGCAGGAGCTCGGCCCGGAAGGCGAGCCGCTGCTGCGCCTGACCCTGCTGCTGCGCTTCGCCATCCTCTTCCACCACATCCGCCACAAGAGCATCCCGGACGTCCAGCTCAGCGCCGGCGAGCGCAGCCTGGACGTGCAGTTCCCCGACGGCTGGCTGGAGGAAAATCCCCTGACCCAAGCCGACTTCGAACTGGAAGCCCAGTGGCTGGAGCGGGTGGGGTATCGGTTGAGCGTGCGCTGAGGGGATTTTTCGTAGGTTGGGCTGAGCGCCAGCGAAGCCCAACTGTTGGCTTTTCACCGCCCTAACTGATTATCGTGTTTTGTTGATGGCTCTTGTTTCGCCTGGCCGGCGACTTACTTTTCTTTGCTTGTGCAAAGAAAAGTAAGCAAAAGAAAGCACACCCCAACAGTTCGGCCCTACGCTGCGCTCCGGGTCCCCTCGTCCCGGCGCCGTGGCGGGGGCACGGCACGAAGGGGCCTCCTGCCCCTCGCGCCTTGCTCGGCGTCCTGCCTCGCAACCCCCGCCACGACACCGGAACTCGGCCTCACTGACGGGGACAGGGCGCCAGCCGGAGGCCACAGTGTTTACAGAGAGAACTAGAGCGGATTCGTAGCGTGGAAAACCGCGCAGCGTTTTCCACAGGTGAATACCGACGTCATCAGTGGACAAGACTTGGCTGTTGTCCACGCTACTAGTCGGCTCTGGTTTTTCAACCAAAACTTTCAGGCTGGCGAAATCGCCCCGTTCAGGAGGACGAACCCTAGCGTCGTGGAGTGGGTCGAGCCGCATGGATGCGGCGAGAGGCCTAACGGGCCATGGACGGCCCGTGCAGGCCGACCCCGGAACGGCGCTGGGGTGAGCGAAACGTAGCGTAGCGAAGTAACAGCCGCAGGCTGGCCCGAAGGGCGAGCAACGCGAGTCACCCGAGGCGCAGCGGAGGGCCGGATGTCCGGGGCAAGCGTTTTTGGTTACTTTTGTCCGGGGCGCGCAGCTGCGACTGGCAAAAGTGACTCGCCCGGGTGGGCGAAACAAGAGCAATCTGCAGAGTTCGATAAGCAGCTATGGCACCAATAAAGCCGAGCTGAAGTACCGCAACGTTGGGCTTCGCTGGCGCTCAGCCCAACCTACGGAACGGTCAGGGCCCATGGCGGCATGGGCCCGAAACTCCCTCAGCGGGTATTCACCACCGGACTGGCCAGCCGCTCCAGCAGCGTCGCCTGCACGCTACGGGCGTTCTGGTTGCCGGTCGGCGACTGCCGCACGTAGCTGCCGTCTTCCTGCAGCACCCAGGCCTGGGTGTTGTCGGTGAGGTAGCCTTCCAGCTCCTTTTTGACCCGGCTGATGAGTTTCTTGCCTTCCACCGGGAAACAGGTCTCGACGCGCATGTCGAGGTTGCGCTCCATCCAGTCGGCGCTGGAGAGATAGAGCTTCTCGTCGCCGCCGTTGAGGAAGTAGTAGATGCGGCTGTGCTCCAGGAAGCGCCCGATGATGGAGCGCACCTGGATGTTGTGGGACACGCCCGGTACGCCCGGACGCAGGCAGCACATGCCGCGCACCACCAGGTCGATCTTCACCCCGGCCTGGCTAGCCTTGTAGAGGGCGCGGATGACCTTGGGATCGGTGAGGCCGTTGACCTTGGCCATGATCTGCGCCGGGCGCCCCTCGCTGGCCGCCACGGCTTCGCGGTTGATCATCTCCAGCAGGTTCTTCTTCAGGGTGAAGGGCGCGTGCAGCAGCTTCTTCATGCGCAGGGTCTTGCCCATGCCGATCAGCTGGTTGAACAGCTTGTGCACGTCCTCGGTGAGGGCCACGTCGGCGGTCAGCAGGCTGTAGTCGGTGTACAGCTTGGCGTTACCGGCGTGGTAGTTGCCGGTGCCCAGGTGGGCATAGCGACGCAGCTCGCCGTTCTCGCGGCGCAGGATCAGCATCATCTTAGCGTGGGTCTTGAAGCCCACCACGCCATAGATGACCACGGCGCCGGCCTGCTGCAGGCGGCTGGCCAGCTGCAGGTTGGATTCCTCGTCGAAACGCGCGCGCAATTCGATGACCGCGGTCACCTCCTTGCCGCTACGCGCCGCGTCAACCAGGGCGTCGACGATCTCGGAGTTGGCGCCGCTGCGGTAGAGCGTCTGCTTGATCGCCAGGACGTTGGGGTCCTTGGCCGCCTGGCGCATCAGGTCGATCACCGGGGTAAAGGACTCGAAGGGGTGCAGCAGCAGCACATCGAGCTTGCCCAGCACGTTGAAGAGGTTGTCCTTCTTCTGCAGCAGCTTGGGAATGGTCGGGGTGAAGGGGGCGTTCTGCAGCTCCGGGTGGCTGTCCAGGCCGGTGATGGAAAACAGCCGGGTCAGGTTGACCGGGCCGTTGACCTTGTACAGCTCGTTTTCGCCCAGGCCGAACTGCTTGAGCAGGTAGTCGGTGAGGTGTTTCGGGCAGATGTCCACCACCTCGAGCCGTACCGCATCGCCATAGCGCCGAGAGAACAGCTCGCCGCGCAGGGCGCGGGCCAGGTCTTCGACATCCTCGGTGTCCACCGAGAGATCGGCGTTACGGGTCAGACGGAACTGGAAGCAGCCCTTGACCTTCATGCCGGGGAACAGATCGTCGGCATGGGCGTGGATCATCGAGGACAGGAAGACGTAGTTGTCCCCGGGACCGGCGACTTCCTCCGGCACCCGGATGATCCGCGGCAGCAGGCGCGGCGCCGGGATGATGGCCAGGCCCGAGTCGCGGCCGAAGGCGTCCATGCCCTCCAGCTCGACGATGAAGTTGAGGCTCTTGTTCACCAGCAGCGGGAAGGGGTGGGTCGGATCCAGGCCGATGGGGGTGATGATGGGCGCGATCTCGTCGCGGAAGAACTTGCGCACCCAGGCCTTGATCTTGACGTCCCAGTAACGCCGACGGATGAAGCGGATCTGCTGCTCGGCCAGGGCCGGCAGCAGCACGTCATTGAGGATGGCGTACTGCCGCTCCACCTGGCCGTGGACGATGTCGCTGATGCGCGCCAGCGCCTGGTGCGGCAGCAGGCCGTCGGCGCCGGCCTGCTCACGGGCGAAGGTGATCTGCTTCTTCAGGCCCGCCACGCGGATCTCGAAGAACTCGTCCAGGTTGCTGGAAAAGATCAGCAGGTACTTGAGCCGTTCGAGCAGCGGATAGGATTCGTCGAGGGCCTGCTCCAGCACCCGGATGTTGAACTGCAGCTGCGACAACTCGCGATGGATGTAGAGGCTGCTGTCATCCACATTGGCCGCCGGCACGCTAGGCACGGCCGGCAATTCGGCGGGGGCCGGCACCTCGGCGTCCAGCGCCAGCGTCTCTTCCGTGGATTCTGGAGACTCGGCGGCGACGGACTGTTGCAGATCGGTTTCGACGAAATCCTGGCTACTCATTGAAGCTCCTTAGGAACGCGAAGGCCCCTGGCAAAGTTGTTGGGCGGCGCGCTTGGCGAAATAGGTGAGGATGCCGTTGGCCCCGGCACGCTTGAAGGCCAAGAGCGACTCGAGGATGACGGCGTCGGACAGCCAGCCGTTCTGGATCGCGGCCATGTGCATGGCGTACTCGCCGCTCACCTGGTACACGAAGGTCGGCACGCGGAATTCCTCGCGGACCCGGCGGACGATGTCCAGATAGGGCATGCCCGGCTTGACCATCACCGAGTCGGCACCCTCGGCCAGATCGCCGGCGATCTCGTGCAGCGCCTCGTCACTGTTGCCCGGATCCATCTGGTAGGTGGCCTTGTTGCCCTTACCCAGATTGGCGGCCGAGCCAACGGCGTCGCGGAACGGCCCATAGTAGGCACTGGCGTACTTGGCCGAGTAGGCCATGATCTGCACGTTGTGATAACCGGCGTCTTCCAGGGCGGCACGGATGGCGCCGATGCGACCGTCCATCATGTCTGAGGGCGCGATCACCTGGGCCCCGGCAGCGGCATGGGACAGCGCCTGCTTGACCAGCACCTCGACCGAGATGTCGTTGAGCACGTAGCCGCGCTCGTCAAGGATGCCGTCCTGGCCGTGGGTGGTGAAGGGATCCAGGGCCACGTCGGTGATCACCCCCAGTTCCGGGAAATGCTCGCGCAGGGCACGGGTGGCGCGCTGGGCGATACCGTCGGGGTTGTAGGCCTCGGCGCCGTCCAGCGACTTGCGCTCGGTGGGCGTGACCGGGAACAGCGCGACCGCGGGAATCCCCAGCGCCACCAGCTCGGCGGCCTCTTCCAGCAGCAGGTCGATGGACAGCCGCTCGACGCCAGGCATCGAGGGGATCGCCTCGCGGCGGCCTTCACCGTCGAGCACGAAGACCGGCAGGATCAGGTCATCCACCGTCAGCACATGCTCGCGCATCAGGCGACGGGAAAACTCGTCACGGCGCTGACGACGCATGCGAGTGGCAGGATAGCTACGGTTGATGGGGGTAAAACTCACGATCGACTCCCGGACCCGGATCACGGGTCAGTGTGAGGGGTTATAGGCCACAATCATGACCGATTGGTAACAACGGATGACAATATGGTGTGCCTATAGGTGCTATCCAAGGCAGACGCCGGCTGGACCCGGCGTGACACAGAGTCGCATGGAAATCGCGGACTGACCGTCTGGCACCCGGCGGACGGAAGTTCGTCACACTTTCTTTCCAGACGCCAACCGGGGTAGGCTGCGCCATCCTTATCCACCTCGTGTAGCGCCGAATGCTCCAGCAATTCCTCCACGATTTCGGCTATTTCGCCCTTTTTCTCGGTACTTTTTTCGAGGGCGAAACCATTCTGGTGCTGGCCGGCTTTCTTGCCTTTCGCGACTACATGAACATCCAGACGGTCATCCTGGTCGCCTTCTGCGGCAGCTACGCCGGCGATCAGCTCTGGTATTTCCTCGGCCGACGCCACGGGCGCAAACTGCTGGCGCGCAAACCCAAATGGGAAGCCGCTGGCGAGAAGGCCCTGGCGCATATCCGGCGCCACCCGGATCTCTGGGTGCTCAGCTTTCGCTTCGTCTATGGCCTGCGCACGGTGATGCCGGTGGCGATCGGCCTGTCGGGTTATCCCCCGGCGCGCTACCTGATCCTCAATGGCATCGGCGCCATTGTCTGGGCCACGGTGCTAGGCTATGCCGCCTACCACTTCGGTGCCGTCCTCGAAGGCGTGCTGGGCAATCTCAAGCGCTATGAACTGATGGTGCTGGGCGGTCTGGTAGTCATCGGGCTGCTGCTCTGGCTGTGGCGACGCAGCCGTACGCCCAAGACCTGATTGCCAGCCAGCTCTTTACTCGGTACGTCTATCGAAACCGGATTAAAGGCTCGGTCAGCGCTGCCGATGCCCTGAGCATCAACCTCTTTCAACGCCCCGTGCGGCAAGCTGGCGATCGAGCATGCTGAACTTCTCCACCTTGCTTCCCCCCGGCCATCAGATCCTGGCTGCCAACGAGTACGAAAGCGTACTCGTGGTCCTGTCGTACCTGATCGCCAGCGCCGCTGGCTATACCGCCCTGGCCATGGCCGACTGGGTGACCAATAGCCGCTCCCGTCGCGGCAGCGAGCTGGCCAAGCTGATCGGCGCCATCGCCCTGGGCGGCGGCATCTGGTCGATGCACTTCCTCGCCATGCTGTCGTTCAAGATCGGCATCCATGTGCACTACGCGCCGTGGCAGACCCTGGCCTCGTTGCTGATCGCCATCGCCGTGTCCTACACGGTCATGCATCTGATCGGGCGTGAATCCCTCACCGCACCTCAATACCTGCTCGCCGCCCTGGCTGCCGGCCTGGGCATCGCGACCATGCACTACACCGGCATGCTGGCCATGCAATCGGTTGCCGTACAGCTCTATGATCCGCTGCTGGTGGTGGTCTCGGTGATGATCGCCAGCCTCGCCTCCCTGGGCGCCCTGCTGCTGGCCTTCCGCCTGCGTGGCAGGACCGGTATCAGGACCTTCTGGCTGCGCCTGCTGGGCAGCCTGGTCCTGGGCTTCGCCATCGTCTCCATGCACTTCACCGGCATGGCCGCCCTGACCCTGGCCGTACCCATCGGCTTCGAACCCGACGGCCTGGCGGAAGTGAATCAGCACCTGGAGCTGGGCATGGGCATCGCCCTCGGCACCCTGTTCATCATCATGGTCGGCCTGCTCGCGGCCTGGGCCGGCGAACGCTTCCATGCCCAGCGCCTGCGGCTGGAGCGGGTCTCGACCACCCTCGACCAGATCACCCTGCACGATCCCCTCACCCACCTGCTCAACGGCGGCAGCTTCATCCAGACCGTCGACCGGGCCATCGGCCAGGCCCGCACCGGTGAGCAGTTCGCCCTGCTGATGCTGGACATCGACCACTTCAAGCGTATCAACGACAGCCTCGGCCATGCCCTGGGCGATGAACTGCTGATCCAGATGGCGCAACGGATCCGCGCGGTCCTCGATAACGATCTGCCACTGGCCCGCTATGCCGGTGACGAATTCAGCCTGCTGCTGCCCCTCGGCCAGCGCGGCGATAGCCAGCCCTTGGCCATGCGCCTGCTGGAGCAGTTGCGACCGCCCTTCGAGCTGGCCGGACAGCGTATCGCCATGACCTTCAGCCTGGGTATCGCCCACTATCCCCAGGACGGTGCCAATGCCGGCCAGTTGCTGCGCAGTGCGGGCCTTGCGGTCGGCCATTGCAAGCGCAGCGGGCGCAATCGCAGCCAGAGATTCACCACCGAACTCCAGCGCGATGCCGACGACCTGCTCAGCCTGGAGATGGACCTGCGCCATGCCCTGAGCCAGGGCGGCCTGCATGTGGCCTATCAGCCCATCGTCGATCCCGCCGGTGCCCCAGTGGCCCTGGAGGCCCTGGTCCGCTGGCAGCATCCGGTGCTGGGTCCGCTGAGTCCCGAACGCTTCGTCCGCGTCGCCGAGGAGACCGGCTTGATCGCCGACCTGGATGGCTGGGTCATGCGCCAGGCTTGCGCCGATTTGGCCCAGCTGCATCGCGAAGGCCATGCGGCCCTACGGGTATCGGTAAATTGCTCGGCGCTGAATCTGAGCGATCGGCTGCTGCCTCAAGCCATTGCCCGGACGCTGCAGGCCGAGGATCTGCCGGCGTCGGCACTGATCCTCGAGGTGACCGAGAATGCGCTGATGCACAGCCTCAACGTCGCCGTTGAGGTACTCAACGAAATCCGTACCCTGGGCGTGCGGGTGTCCATCGACGATTTCGGCAGCGGCTATTCGTCCCTGGCCTACCTGAGCCGGCTGCCCGTGGACTCGCTCAAGGTGGATCGCGCCTTCGTCCGCACCATTCCCAAGCAGAGCAACGACATGGCCATCGCCGCGGCGATCATCGCCATGGCCCACAAGCTGGGCCTCAATGTCGTCGCCGAAGGGGTGGAAACCGCCGAGCAACGCCAGTTCCTGCAGGCCAATGACTGCAACTTCATGCAGGGCTACCTGTTCGGGCGACCCATGCCGTTGCTGCACTTGCGCACCTGGCTGCAGCAATCCGCCATCGCGTCCGTGCCGGCCTAGCCGGCTGCAGATCGCAGCTAGCCCGCGGCGCTGCGCTGGAGGCGGGTGATCAGCCGATCCAGGGCATTGGCGAAGGCCTGGCGATCACGCTCACCATAGCCGGCCTGGCCCCCACCCATCTGCCCTTGGTCGCGTAGATCGGTCATCAGGTTGCGCATGGCCAGGCGCTGGCCCATGTTGCGCTCATCGAATTCCTGGCCACGCGGATCAAGGGCGACCACGCCCTTCTTCACCAGCCGGTCGGCCAGGGGGATGTCGCTGCAGATCACCAGGTCACCCGGCTGCGCCTGCTCGACCAGGTGGTCGTCGGCGGCATCCGGTCCGCTGGGGACCACCACCAGGCGTACGCAGGCGAACGGCGGCTTGATCTGCGGCTGACCGGCCACCAGCACCACCTCCAGCTTGCGCTTGAGGGCGAATTTGCAGACCAGCTCCTTGGCGGCGCGTGGACAGGCATCGGCATCGATCCACAGGATCACGAGGGATTTCTCCGGCAAAAGCCCAGGATACCGCGCCGCGGCGACGCACCCCAGCGCAGCGGTGCGGTCGGACAGGGATAGCGATCGGATTGGAGCTCCCCATGACCTTCTGGCAACGCCTGGAGCGACCTGCCCAGGCGCTGGTGTATGGCGCCACCGGCGGCCTTGGCCTGGCCCTGTGCGAGCAGCTGCTGGCCCGCGACGACGTCGCGCGGGTCTGGGCCTGCGCGCGCCACGCCGAGACGCATGAAGCCCTGGCCGCACTGGCACGGCGACATGGCCCGCGGCTGCGGCGGCTCGACCTCGATCCGTTGGCCGCAACCGACGTGGCGGCCCGGCTGGCGGCCGAGACGCCACGCCTGGATCTGCTGCTGTGCGCCTCTGGGCTGCTGCAGGGCGAGCGGGCGCGCGCCGAGAAGAGCCTGGCGCAGGTAGACCAGGCCGGCCTGCTGGAAAGCTATCTGGCCAATGCCGTACTACCGCTGCTGCTGATCCGCCAGTTGACGCCGCTGCTCAAGGGTCAGCACCCCTGTCAGATCGCGGCGCTGTCGGCACGGGTCGGCTCCATCGGCGACAATCATCTGGGTGGCTGGTACGGCTATCGGATGGCCAAGGCCGCACTCAACCAGGGCCTGCGCTGCGCCAGCATCGAACTCGCCCGGCTCAACCCTCAGAGTTGCGTGCTGGCCCTGCACCCTGGCACCACCGACACGGCGCTGTCCCGCCCCTTCCAGGCCCGGGTACCGGCCGACAAGCTGTTCACCCCAGCCTATGCGGCAGCACGGCTGCTGGAGGTGCTGGCCGCACGAACGCCGGCCGAGACCGGCAGCTTCTGGGACTGGCAGGGCCAGTCGGTGGTCTGGTAGCGCCCGGCTTCAGACTGCGGCGCGGCGCACCGTGGACAGCAGCGCAGCCGCGGCGAGGAACAGGCTGGCGAATACCCGGTTGGTGATGCGCTGCTGTCTTGGCGTGCGCAGCAGGGTCAGCACCCGGGCGGCCAGACCGGTGTAGCCGGCCATGACGATCAGGTCGACGGTGACCATGGTCGCCCCGATGAGCAGATACTGCGCAGCCAGGGGCGCGTGGGGATCGACGAATTGCGGCAATACCGCGAGCAGGAAGATCAGCGCCTTGGGGTTGCTCACGTTGACCAGGAAGCCGCGCATGACCAGGGCGCCGATCCGCGGTGGCAGACGTTCGCCGACCACCTGCTCACCCAGGTCCAGCGGCGCGGCGCGCCATTGGCGGATGGCCAGGTAGGCGAGATAGGCCACGCCGAACCACTTGATCAGGGTAAAGGCCAGCTGCGAGGTCGCCAGCAAGGCGCCGACGCCCACGGCGACCACGGCGATCTGCAGGGCCAGCCCTAGCTGAAGGCCCAGCGCCGTCCAGTAGCCGCGCCGGAAACCGTGGTTGACGCCCGCGCTCATGGAGGCGACGGCGCCTGCACCTGGCGAGAGGCTGATCATCCAGCAGGCGATGAAGAAACCGGTCCAGACCTGCAGACTCATGGGTTCACCTGTCGAGATGGAAATCGAAGGAGCCATCGGCATCGCGCCAGCGGCGTACCGACTTCTGGAAGAACTGGGTGTTGGGAATCTGCACCAGGGCGCCCTCCTGGTTGTCGTCCAGTTCCTGCAAGGTCACGAAGAGCATGTTGATGGCCACCACCCGGCCCTTGATGCCGGGCTTGTCCGAGGAGTCCAGCACCTCGATGCGATCACCCAGGCGGAAGGGTCCGACGGTAAAGATCAGCACTGCGCAGAACAGGTTGGAGAGCACGCTCCAGATGGCGAAGAAGGCCACCGCGGCCACGGCGACGAAACCGGAGATGGCCGTCCAGAGCACCGCCGCGGACACCCCGAAGCGCTCCAGGGCCATAAGGATGGCGCTGCCCATGATCAACCAGCGCAGGGTCCCGCGCAGCCCCAGGACGATCTGCGGCGGCAGCGGATAGCGCTCGCCCAGGCCGGTGACCGTGCGGGCCACGATGCGCTGCAGCACGTAGCCGATCAGCAGCACCAGGGCGACCTGACCGGCCACCAGCAGGTAGTCGCCCCAACCCGGTAGCCAGGTGTGCAGCCACTCGATCATCAGGCCCCCTCGAGTTCGGCTTGCAGGCTTTCCAGCCGTTCCAGGGCCTCCAGCCACTGCTCTTCCAGTTCGGCCTCGCGGGTCTTGGCGGCGGCCTGATCGGCCAGCGCCTGGCGCAGCTCCTCCTTGCGGGCCGCGTCATAGAGGCCGCTGTCACCCAACCGAGCTTCCAGGGCGGCGAGTTTTTCCTGCAGCTTGCCGAGTTCGGCTTCCAGCTTGTCGGCGGTCTTCTTCAGCGGCGCCAGCTGCTGGCGCAGGGCGGCAGCGGCCTGGCGCTGGGCCTTGCGATCGGTCTTGTCGACCGCGGCGCCCTCGCCGGCGGCGAGGCCTGGCTCCTGACGGGCGCGGAAATCCACCAGCCAGCGGCTGTAGTCGTCCAGATCACCGTCGAAGGCCTGCACCTTGCCATCGGCCACCAGCAGGAATTCGTCGGTGGTGCTCTTGAGCAGGTGACGGTCGTGGGAGACCACCAGCACCGCCCCGGCGAATTCCTGCAGGGCCAGGGTCAGGGCCAGGCGCATGTCCAGGTCCAGGTGGTTGGTGGGTTCGTCCAGCAGCAGCAGGTTGGGCTTCTGCCAGGCGATCAGCGCCAGGGCCAGGCGCGCCTTCTCGCCACCGGAGAAATTCAGCACCGCTTCGTCGCAGCGCGGCCCGCGGAAATCGAAGCCGCCGAGAAAGTCGCGCAGGCTCTGCTCGCGCTCGCCGGGGGCGATGCGCTGCAGGTGCAGCAGCGGACTGGCCTTGGCGTCCAGCGAATCGAGCTGATGCTGGGCGAAATAGCCGATGGCCAGGTTCTCACCACGCTGCAGCCGGCCGCCGAGGGGCTCGAGTTCCGCGGCCAGGGTCTTGATCAGGGTCGACTTGCCGGCGCCATTGGGGCCGAGCAGACCGATCCGTGCGCCCGGCGTCAGTTGCAGCTTGACCGGATGCAGGATGGTGGTCTCGCCGTAGCCGAGCCGACCCTCGGCCAGATCGAGCAGCGGGCTGGACAGCTTGTCTGCCTCGCGGAAGACGAACTCGAAGGGCGAGTCGACATGGGCCGGCGCCAGCTCTTCCAGGCGCTCCAGGGCCTTGATCCGGCTCTGCGCCTGACGGGCCTTGGTGGCCTGGGCCTTGAAGCGGGCGATGTACTTCTCCATGTGGGCGCGCTGGGCCTGCTGCTTGTCGTAGGCCTGCTGCTGCTGCGCCAGGCGTTCGGCGCGGGTGCGCTCGAAGCTGGAATAGCCGCCGCGATAGAGCACCAGTTTCTGCTGGTCCAGGTGCACCACATGATCGACCACGGCATCGAGGAAGTCGCGGTCGTGGGAGATCAGGATCAGGGTGCCGGGATAGCCCTTGAGCCAGTCTTCCAACCAGAGGATGGCGTCCAGATCCAGGTGGTTGGTGGGTTCGTCCAGCAGCAGGAGGTCCGAGGGGCACATCAGCGCCTGGGCCAGGTTCAGGCGCATCCGCCAGCCCCCGGAGAAGTCGCCGACCTGGCGCTCCATCTGTGCGGCGGTGAAGCCCAGACCGGCCAGCAGCTTGCGCGCCCGGGCATCGGCGGTATAGCCGTCGGCGGCCTCGAAGTCGGCATGCAGCCGGCCGAGGGCGTTGCCGTCCTGGGCGGCTTCGGCCGCCGCCAGCTCGCGCTGAATGCGGCGCAGGTCGATGTCGCCGTCCAGCACATAGTCCACCGCCAGCCGCTCCAGGGTATCCACCTCCTGGCGCATGTGGGCGATGCGCCAGGCCGCCGGGATGTGGCAGTCACCGGCGTCGGCCCCGAGCTGCCCACGCAGGAGGGCGAACAGACTGGATTTGCCGGCGCCATTGGCACCGATCAGACCGGCTTTCTGGCCGGGATGCAGGGTCAGCTCAGCGCTTTCGAGCAGACGCTGGGGACCACGCTGTAGAGTAAGGTTCTGTAGTCGGATCATGGCGGCGGAGTGTAGCAGCTCCACCACCCACGAATGGGGAGGCGGACATGCAAGAGGACCTGTGGGAATTCGCGTTGGCAGTATACGCCCGGCCCGGCGTGGAAGGCGCCTGTTTGCGTCTGCAGGAGGCTGGCGCCGATGTCTGCCTGGTGCTGACGGCGCTCTGGCTGGATCGGCGCGCCTGCGCCCTGGATGCCGAGGGGCTGACCCGGCTGCAGCGCGCCTCGCAGCACTGGCAGGACGCGGTGGTGCGCCCCCTGCGCCAGTTGCGGCAGGCCTGGAAGGCGCCGTCCGGCGCCGACGAACGCCTGGCGGCGCTGCGCGAACAGCTCAAGGGATTGGAATTGGCCGCGGAGCGTGAACAGCTCGCCCGCCTGGCGCGACTGGCCGGACATTGGCCGTGCCGCGATGCGCAGGACTCAAGGGGCTGGCTGCATGCACTGGCACCGCGCGAGGCAGTGCCAGCGGACCTCAACCTGCTGGCCGAGGCGGCACGAGCGATCCGGGTCTAGACTGACGCCAGCCGCGGTTGCTGGTGCGAGGTGTGCAGCACCTCGATCAGGCAGTCTTCCAGCTCGAAGCGCTCGCGCAGGGTTTCACCCAACAGCTTGAGTTCGATGGTCAGCAGACCCGGGTCCCGATAGGCCCCGCGCTCGAATCTGTCGTTGAAGTTCAGCGCGGCGTCGGTCAGGGCCTGCAGGCGCGGATAGACGCTGTCGGCGAACTCGATGGCGCGCTCGTCCTGGAATTCCCGGGCTTCGGCCACCAGTTGCTCGTAGATCTCGAAATGCGCGGTGGACATGTAGTCGACCAGCATGTCGCAGAGTCGCTCCAGTTCGCTCACCTCGCGTACCGGTGCCAGCAGGGGCTCCATGTCCAGGGTTTCATAAGCGGTCACCAGCTCGCGGCGGGCAATCAGCCAGCGGTCGATCAGCTGGTGGACCCCACCCCAGCGTTCCTGGGCATTGCGGCAGGTTTCTAGCATGACGGCAGCTCTCTATGCGGGCGAAACGATCCGGGCGCAGGCACCCGGCTGTTATCAGGAACTATACCGACATCGTCCCGCCAGGCGAGTGCCGTTGCTCGGAGAAAGGCTTGGTGTGGTGTTTCAGAAGTTACCTCCACAATTTTGGCGGCGCTTTTTCTCCGCAGCGGCGGACCGCCTTGGACGTCTTTGCCACTCCTCGCCATAGCCCTGCTATGACTCGTCCCGGCGCCTAGTCCATTCGGGGCGCCGAACCGAACAAAAATCACTCGCCAACTCTTGCGCGAACTTCAGAAACACCACACTAGCGACGGCGGAAGATCTTGATCAGGCTCAAGGCCATGAGCACCACGAAGGCCAGCAGGCTCCATTCCGGGATGCTCAGGCCGAACAGCGTCCAGTTGACCTCGGCGCAGTCGGCGGTGCCGTGCAGCACCAGGCGGATGATCTCCTGGAAGGGCAGTGCCTGCATCATGTAGTCCAGGCTTGGCAGGCAAGCCGCCAGCTCTTCCGCCGGTACCGTCTGCAGATAGACCTGACGACCCGCGGTGGCGGCGCCGGCCGCGGCCAGCAGCAGCAGGACCACGCCATAGATGCGCCGCCCACGCTTGCCGGGCGCCTGGATGCCCGCGATCAGCGCCACCACCCCGACCAGGATGAAGAAAATCCGCTGCACGACGCATAGCGGGCAGGGCTCGAGGCCGACCACGTGTTCAAGATAGAGACCGACACCCATGAGCACCGCACAGGTGGCGGCCATGAACAGAAAGATGAAGCGGGGACTATTCACGGACGCGCCGTCTCCAGCAAGGAATTGGGACGTTACGGTAGTGAAAGCCCGGGCACCTTTCAAGGACCCGGGTAGACGAGACGCGCCGTCAGACCCTGGGGGTCGGCAGCGACGTGGCATCCGACTCGCGCCATTGACTCTGCAGGAGCTGCTGGCTGCGGTTCACATCGCCAAGCTGGATGGCCACCCGGGCCAGTTCGCCGGCGGTAACGGCGGACGGCCGCTGCGCCAGGCTGCGCTCCAGGTACTCCCGCGCCTTGCCCCACAGCTGGTTGTTCATGCACAGCCGCCCCAGGGCCAGCAGCAGCACCGGATCCTGGGGTCGATCCTTGAGCCAGACTTCGGCGTGGTGCAGCGGCCGGCTGGCGTCACGGGGACGCAATTGGCCATAGAGTTCGACCAGACGCTCGTCCCACTGGCGATTGAGGGTGATGTGCAAGACCTCTTCGGCCAGATCGTCGCGGCCGATGGCACGCAGCTGACGGGCATAGGCCAGCACCACCGAGGCATCACCCTTGAGCGCCGTCGGTACCTGCTGCCACTGGGCATCCAGCGCCGATTCCGCGCCCTGGGCGGGGACCTCGTCGAGGGTGGCGATCCAGACCTTGCGTTCCAGGTCGTCCTGCTCCTGGGGCCGCAAGACCTGCTGCTTGCGCAGCTGCGGCAACAGGGCGATCAACGCCGGCCAGTCGCGCAGGGTTACCTGCAGGCGCTGCAGTTGCAGCAGCACCTCGCCATTCTTCGGATACTTGGCCTGCAACGGCGCCAGGCTGTCGCGGGCTTCCAGGTACTGGCCACGATCGATTTGCAGCCGAGCCTGCTGCAGGCCGATGGCCAGGTCGGCCTGGGGCTCACGCTCACGGGCCTGGCGCAGCAGGCGATCGCGCTCTTCCAGGTCGCCGAGTTCATTAGCGGCGCGGGCCGCGCCCAGCAGCACGAACAGCGGCTGGTCGGCGTGCTCGGCAGCGCCCTTCAGGTGCTTGAGCGCACCGCTCCAGTTGCCTTCGGCCAGTTCCAGCTGGCCCTTGTGGCGCGCCTGCTCCAGACGGCGTTGGCGGTTGTGCCGCGACCAGGGGTTGAGCACCTTGCCGGTCAGGCCCAGGGCGCCCAGCACCAGCTTAAGGATGTAGAGCGCCAGCCAGACCGCCACCAGCAGGGCTAGAAAGGCCCAGAGACTCGATTCGTAGCGGAAGTTGCTGTAGGACAGCAGCACGTAGCCCGGCTCCTTGGCCAGCACCACGGCAACGCCCAGGCCGACGAGCAGGGCGAACAGGAACAGCAGGTACAGGCGCTTCATGGGCGATTCTCCTGAGCCGCGCCGGCGGCGGCATTGTTCGGCTGGATTTGCTGACGTTGCGCGATGTAAGCCTGCAGCGCGGTCAGGGCCGGCGTCAGGTCAGGCGCTTCGAAGGTGACCGGCCGCTCGGCCAGCTCCTGCAGGCGCAGCTTGACCGCACGGCTGTCGGGATTCTGATTGTTGAAGTGCGCGGCGAGGACATCTTCGGCCTGCTCGATGGCGAGTCGATAGACCTCCTGATTGCCGTTGAGCACGGCCCACTGCGCCTGCTCTAGTGCCAGGCTCATGGCCAGGCGCACCTGGGCCAGGGACTCCTCGGCCAGCAGCGGACGGATCGGCTGGTCGGCGGAAAAGTCGATGCGGAAATAGCTGGAGATGCGCTGGCGGAAATCCTGCCACCATTGCTGCAGGGCGTTGCTCGGCGGGACCGCGGCCTTTTCCACGCCGGGCTGGTCGGCCACCGTGGTGGAGAAGCGCGGCGGCAGGGGCTCCAGGCTCTGCACCTGGTTGCGCAGCGAGGCCAACTGGACGAACTGCCCGGTACGATCCAGATCAGGCAACTGACGCAGGGTCTGCTGGGCATTGGCCACCTGCTGGCGCGCGTTGAAGGCGGCCGGATCGTTTTGCGCCTTGAGGATGTCATCGACGCCCTGCAGCAGATTCTGGGCGCTGGGCACGTCCTGCAGTGCGGTCATGCGCAGGGTGGCCATGCGCAGCAGGTGCTCGGCTTCGGTCAGGCGCCAGGCCTGGCGACTCTGGCCGACCACCTCCTTGAACTGCTCGGCGAGGTGCTGCTGATCGCCCTGCAGCGCGCCCAACTGACGGCGACGCTCTTCCAGCTCGTTGGCCGAAGGCAGACGCCCCAGATCGGCACTCAAGGCCTGGTTGCGCATTTCCAGCTGGCGCAGCTGGCTGCGCAGATCTTCGGCCTGGGCGGCCTGGCCCTGCTCGGCCTGCCGCACCTGCTGCAGTTGCCAGACGCTCCAGCCACCGACACCCAGGCCACCGGCGGCTACCAGCAGGGCCAGCAGCGCCAGACCGGACGCCTTGCCCGACCCCTTGCGGCGCGCACCCGCCGGAGGGGGGGGCGGCGGCGGCGAGGCGGGAGTCACGACTGGATCGGGAGAGACGTCGTCGGCGCGGGGGGCTTGAGTTTCGCTCACGGGAATTCCTTGTAGGGTCAATCCGGATGGTGATGGGCAAGCGCGGTGATCAAGGCGCTGGCGCTGGCGCCCTGGCACTCGATGATGAGTTCGCAGCCGCTGGCGCGAGCCAGTTCGGCCACACGAGCGCTGGGTACCAGCAGGGGATAACGGCGCACCGCGGGCCAGTCCGCACCCGCACAGGCCTGCAGATGCGCGAAACCCTGCCCACTGCTGACCATGATGGCATTCAGGCGTTCCGCTGCCAGGGTCTCTAGGACCTGCCCTGCCGGGTACTCCGGGCATTGGCGGCGATAGAGTTCGAGTACCTCGACGCGCGCGCCGCGGGCGGTGAGGGTTTCGACCAGCAGATCACGGCCGCCCTCCCCGCGCAGGAGCAGCACCTCGGGTTCCGGGCGCTGCAGGGCTTCCTGCAAGGCCGGCAGCGCCAGCAGGCCTTCGCTGTCTTCGCGCTGGGGATGATGCACCTGCAGTCCATAGTCTTCGAGCACGGCGGCAGTGGCCGCGCCCACGGCGAACCAGGCCTGCAACGGGGGTTGCGGCCAGTAGCGGTCCAGGGCGGCGAGCCCCAGGCGAGCGGCCGGCTTGCTCACCACCAGCACGGCGGCATAGCGGTCCAGATCGAGCCAGAGGGTGCGCTGCTCGGGGGTTTCCGCCAGCGGCTGAAGTTCCAGCAGCGGTAGACTGGCACTGGCGATGTCCGCCGCGGCCAGGGCGGTGGCCAGGGGTGGATTCTCCTCCGCCGGCCGGGTCAGCAGCAGTCGCCAGGCGCTCATGATGCGCCGGAGGCCCCGTAAACGGCGTCGAGAATGCCCTGGGCGCCCTGGGCCAGCAGGTCTTCGGCCACGGCTACACCGAGACCAGCCGGATCGTTGACGGGACCACGGGCTTCGGCGCGCAGCAGCAGGCTGCCATCGGGCTGGCCGACCAGCCCACGCAACCAGAGCAGCTCGCCTTCCTGCACGGCATAGCAGGCGATGGGCACCTGGCAACCACCGTTGAGGCGACGATTCAGGGCGCGTTCCGCAGCGACTCGGCGCTCGGTGTCGAAATGGTGCAGGGGTTCGAGCAAGGCATGGACCTCGGCATCGTCGGTCCGGCATTCGATGCCCACGGCACCCTGGCCACCTGCGGGCAGGCTGTCTTCGACGGTCAGGGATTCACGGATGCGCTCGGCGAAGCCCAGGCGGATCAGGCCGGCGGCGGCCAGGATGATGGCGTCATAGTCGCCGGCGTCAAGCTTGGCCAGGCGGGTATTGACGTTACCGCGCAGGAAGCGGATCTCTAGGTCCGGCCGCAGGGCCAGCAACTGGGCCTGGCGTCTCAGGCTGGAGGTACCCACCACGCTGCCCTGGGGCAGATCGGCGAGTCGCGCATAGCGATTGGAGACGAAGGCGTCGCGCGGGTCTTCCCGCTCGCAGATGGCGTATAGCCCAAGGCCCGCGGGAAATTCCATGGGCACGTCCTTCATGGAGTGCACGGCGATGTCGGCGCTGCCGTCGAGCAGGGCGTTTTCCAGCTCCTTGACGAACAGACCCTTGCCGCCGATCTTGGCCAGCGGCGCGTCGAGCAGCTTGTCGCCGCGACTGGTCATGGGCAGCAGGCTCACCCGCAATCCCGGATGCGCCGCTTCGAGGCGGGCTTTCACATAGTCGGCTTGCCACAGTGCCAGGGCACTCTGGCGCGTGGCGATACGGATTTCGCGGAGCATGGGCATTACCGGCACGTCAGATTGCCGGCCATGATAGCAGGTCGACCGGCGCCCCTCCCCCGCTACGCGCCAGTCATCGACCCGGAAGCGACGTCAGATGCTGTGCATCAGGCGGCGCACACCGGCCACATGGCGGCGGCTGACGGTCAGGGCATCGCCGTTCATGCCCTTGAGGAACAGCTGGAAGTGGCCCAGAGGGGTGCGCTGCAGACGCTCGATGCGCTCGCGGGAGACCAGCGCATTGCGGTGGATACGTACGAAGCGCTCGCCGAATTCGTCTTCCAGAGCCTTGAGTGGTTCGTCCAGCAGGACCTCGCCACCCGAGTGTCTCAGGGTCACGTATTTGTGGTCGGCGATGAAGTAAACCACGTCGTCCAGCGGAATCAGCTCGATACCCTTGCGGGTCCGGGCGCTGATATGGCTGCGCGGCCCCGGACCACCGCTGGCCAGCGGCTTGGTCAGGGCGGCGAGCTGCATCCGGTTCGGACGCTGGGCCTTGCCCAAGGCGGCAGCCAGGTCTTCCTGGCGCACCGGCTTGACCAGATAGCCAACGGCACTCACCTGGAAGGCGTCGAGCGCGTATTCATCGTGAGCGGTCACAAAGATCACCGCGGGCGGCGATTCGCGCTCGCAGAGTCGCGCGGCCACCTGCAAACCGTCCAGACCCGGCATGCGGATGTCGAGCAGGACGATGTCAGGCTTGAGGTTTTCGACCAAAGCGAGGGCTTCCTCACCGTTGGTGGCTGTTGGCTCCAGGGCGGTGTAACCGTCCAGTTGCCCCACCAGACGGGCCAGACGCTCGCGCGCCAAGGGTTCGTCATCGACGATCAGGACATTCATAAGCTCAGGCTTCCCGCATGAGTCGCTCGCATGGATAGCGAAGAGACGTTGTATGCCGCTGGTCGCGGCGTTCGATTTTGAGACTCGCAGCTGGTCCGAAAAGTGCCGTTAATCGCGCCTCGATATTGCTCAAAGCTTGACGAGTACCCTTTGGCGGGCGGGGCTGCTGCTCCACCTCGGGATCGTAGGGGTTACTGATCACCAGTTCGAACACCCCTTCTCGGTAAGTGGCGAAGATGGTCACCAAACCGCCTTCGATACGCGGCGCGACGCCGTAGATCAGGGCGTTTTCCAGCAGCGGCTGCAGAGTCAATTGGGGAATCGGCAGATCCGCCGGCACTCCGTCCACGTCCCACTGCAGTTGCAGGCGATCACCCAGGCGCAGGCGTTCGATCTCCAGGTAGCGGCGCGAAAGCTCCAGCTCCTGGGACCAGCGCACCTTGGTGCCGGGCTGGGCCAGGCTGGCCCGGAACAGGGCCGAGAGGTCCAGCACCGCGCGCTCGGCCTTGTCCGCATCCAGGGCGATGAGACTGGCGATGCTGTTCAGACTGTTGAACAGGAAGTGCGGACGGATGCGCGCCTGCAGGGACTCGATACGCGCGTGCAGTTCGGCCTGCTGCTGGCGGCGCCACTGGCTCTGCAGCCAGAAGTAGCGCAGCAGCAGCATGGACATGATCAGGGCGATCAGTGCATGGCGCATGTACAGCCGCACCTCGCCGGTCCGCTGCAGCGGGCCGGCCAGTTGCAGCCAGTCGGCCACCAGGGTGCAGAGCAGGGTCAGGGCCACCACGATGGCGCAGCAGAAGCCGCCCGCCACCACCGGTCGATGGCGTGCCAGCCAGGGCCGCAGGCGACAGAGCAGCGCCGCCGACAGCAGCACGATCCACTGCACGAACAACGACACCAGCGCCAGGCGGATCCAGTTGAATTGCAGAGTGAAAGGCTCCGCCAGGACCAGGACCAGCACCAGCAGCTCGGCCAGCACCACCAGCACGAGCAGGGCTTCCGGTTCGCAGAGCGCCGGGACGAAGAAGTCGTCGACCTTGACCGGCCGAGGGGTTTTGCGGCGTTCGAGTATCATGGAGCCAGTGTGGGTCAGATACCACTCGTCGGCAAGTCGGCTCCGTTGAATCGGGCCGGAACCCGCTCAGGACTGCTATCATCGGCCCCCTCTCACTTCCACCGACAAGCCCAGCAGCAGGCCGATCCATGAGCAGCGAAAAAACCAACCAGTCCTGGGGCGGACGCTTCAGCGAACCCGTCGACGCCTTCGTCGCCCGCTTCACCGCTTCGGTGGACTTCGACAAGCGCCTCTACCGCCACGACATCCTCGGCAGCCAGGCCCATGCGCGCATGCTGACCCAGGCCGGCGTGCTCAGCGAAGCCGAGCGCGACGCCATCGTCGCGGGGCTGGACGAGATCCGCCGCGAGATCGAGGCCGGCACCTTCGAGTGGCGCGTCGATCTGGAAGACGTGCACATGAACATCGAGGCACGCCTGACCGAGCGCCTGGGCGTGGTCGGCAAGAAGCTGCACACCGGCCGCAGCCGTAATGACCAGGTGGCCACCGACATCCGCCTCTGGCTGCGCGACGAGATCGACGCCATCCTCGTCGAGCTGAATCGCCTGCAGGCCGGCCTGCTGCAACTGGCCGAGACCGAAGCCGACACCATCATGCCCGGTTTCACCCACCTGCAGACCGCCCAGCCGGTGACCTTCGGCCACCACCTGCTGGCCTGGTTCGAGATGCTTTCCCGCGACCACGAGCGCCTGGTCGACTGCCGCAAGCGCGTCAATCGCATGCCCCTGGGCAGCGCGGCCCTGGCCGGCACCACCTACCCCATCCAGCGCCAGGTCACCTGCGAGCTGCTGGGCTTCGAGGCCATCGGTGGCAACTCCCTGGATGGCGTCTCGGATCGCGACTTCGCCATCGAATTCTGCGCCGCCGCCTCCCTGGCGATGATGCACCTGTCGCGCTTTTCCGAGGAGCTGGTGCTCTGGACCAGCGCCCAGTTCCAGTTCATCGACCTGCCCGATCGCTTCTGCACCGGCTCCTCGATCATGCCGCAGAAGAAGAATCCCGACGTCCCCGAGCTGGTCCGCGGCAAGACTGGCCGGGTGTTTGGCGCCCTTACCGGCCTGCTGACCCTGATGAAGGGGCAGCCGCTGGCCTACAACAAGGACAACCAGGAAGACAAGGAGCCCCTGTTCGACGCCGCCGATACCCTACGTGACTCCCTGCGTGCCTTCGCCGACATGGTCCCGGCCATCAAGCCCAAGCGCGAGATCATGCGCGAGGCAGCGCGTCGCGGCTTCTCCACCGCCACCGACCTTGCCGACTATCTGGTGCGCAAGGGCCTGCCGTTCCGCGATTGCCACGAGATCGTCGGCCATGCGGTGAAGTACGGTGTGGATAGCGGCAAGGACCTGGCCGAGATGAGCCTGGACGAACTGCGTCGCTTCAGCGACCAGATCGAGCAGGACGTCTTCGCCGTCCTGACCCTGGAAGGCTCGGTCAATGCCCGCGACCACATCGGTGGCACCGCACCGGCCCAGGTCCGCGCCGCCGTGAAGCGCGGCCGCGAGCTGCTGGCCAAGCGCTGAAAGCTGTCTTGCGCTCCCCACCGCATCTCAGCGGTGGTTGCCCGGGAGCAGGCAAGCCGTCCAGCCGTCCATCGGACGGCTCTGCCTGCCGGAGAGCCAGGCCGTACGGCCCTGGCGGCACTATGCCCACCTGCAATCCGTCTACGACACGGCTCTCTGGCTGAAGGCCTTGGCAGGCCACTAAGCGGCCGCCGACCAGCCGTCGATAGGTACGACCACCGGCACTCAGGACAGTGACCAGGCGGCCGATACTGGAGACTTGACCAGCCGTTCGAGTCAAGTCTCATGCGCCTTTCAGCCTGCTCCATCCTGCTTTGCGGAATGTTCGCCGCGGCTTCCAGCCAGGCCGCCCTGCCGCCGCCGCTGCCACAGACGCTCACCTGGCATGTCCAGCTGAACGGCGTGCTGCAAAAGCCCAATCGCACCCTCTATGACATCGATCTCTATGACACCAGCAAGGCGGTGATCGCCAATCTGAAGGGCAATGGGAAGACGGTGATCTGCTATTTCAGCGCTGGCACCTGGGAAGACTGGCGGCCCGATGCCGCTCTCTATCCCAAGGCGGCCCTGGGCAAGGCGTTGGACGCCTGGCCGGGCGAGCGCTGGCTGGACATCCGTCGCGCCGACGTCCGCGTGCTGCTGGCCAAGCGCCTGGACCTGGCGGTACAGAAGGGCTGCCAAGGGGTGGACCCGGACAACGTCGACGGCTACTCCAACCCCAACGGCCTCAAGCTGACCAAAGCCCAGCAGCTGGACTTCCTCAACTGGCTGGCCGACGAGGCGCACAGGCGCAGTCTGCTGGTGGGTCTGAAGAATGCCGTGGACCTGGTGCCGAGCCTCTACACCAAGTTCGACTTCGCCCTCAACGAGAGCTGCTACGACTACGCCGAGTGCAACGCCTACAGCTACTTCCGCACCCAGAAGAAGCCGGTGATGATCATCGACTACGGTCTCTACAGCACCAAGCGCTGCAGCCAGGCCAAGACCTCGGGCTACAACCTGCAGTTCTGCCCGCTGTCGCTGGCGGCACTGGGCACCGCCTGCAAGTAGCCATGGCGCGGGATCTGGGTCAGGTCGCGCGAGCCACGCCCAACGCGGCTTGGCCGACGCGCAGCGGATTTTGAGCAGGCGCTCAGAACTTGTTTACGATCTTTTGGACTAGAGCCAGACAAGGCAAAAACAGCTGAGGAAGCGCAGTTTACAAGTTGTAAATGCGCATTCCGAAGCTGTTTTTAACGCCGTATGGCCGACGGCCAGGAGATCGTAAACAGGTTCTCAGTCGAGGCCGGCCTTCTTGTGCGATCTCTGCCCCAGCGCGATCCAGTCCAGATCGCCCTCGCCCTGGGCGACCGCTTCCAGCAGGTTGTCTCTCAGGACGCTGGCGAAGGGTAGCGGCACCGCCTTCTCCTGACCGGCCGCCAGGGCCAGACCGACGTCCTTGAGTCCCAGGCTGAGCTTGAAGGCCGCCGGCGAGAACTTTCGCTCGGTCAGCAGGCGTCCGTAGTTCTGGTACACCGGGGCGGCGAACAGGGTGCTGGTGAGGATTTCCAGCAGCGCTGCCGGCTCCACGCCATAGCTGCGGGCCAGGGCGGTGCTCTCGCCCATGGTCTCGATGGCGCTGGCGATCATGAAGTTGCCAGCGATCTTGACCACATTGGCCTGGCGCGGCTCCGCGCCCACCGGCCAGGTCTTGCGTCCCAGCACGTCGAGCAGCGGCTGGACGCGCTGGATCGCCTCGGGCTCGCCGGCCACCACGATGTTGAGCTGGCCACTGGCAGCTACGTCGGTGCGGCCGAAGACGGGTGCCGCCACATAGCCCAGGCCGGCCTCGGCATGGCGCGCGACCAGTTCGTCCACCAGGGCCACCGACAGGGTGGCCATGCTGACGTGGATCAGCCCGACCCGTGCCTGCTCAAGGGCGCCGCTGTCGAGGATCACCTCGCGGGTGGCGGCGTCATTGGCCAGGATGCTGAAGACCACCTCCACGTCGAAGGCCTCCGCCGGCGTCGCCGCCGCGCGGGCACCCTGCTCGACCAGCACCTGGACCGGCGCCTGGGAGCGATTCCAGACCACGACCTCATGACCGGCCTTGAGCAGATTGGCGGCCATGCCCTGGCCCATGCCACCCAGGCCAATGAATCCGATACGCATAGTGTTGCCTCCTTGAGGTGCGATGGATGCCGCCGGCTACAGCCAGCGGCGAAACTTGAACCAGGCATAGGGAATCAACGCCGAGACCACCATGGCGCCCAGCGCCAGCGGATAGCCAAAGTGCCAGTCCAGCTCCGGCATGACCTTGAAGTTCATGCCGTAGACGGTGCCCACCAGCGTCGGCGGCAGGAACAGCACCGAGGCGATGGTGAACACCTTGACGATGTTGTTCTGCTCCACGCTGATCAGCCCCAGGGTGGCGTCGAGCAGAAAGCCGATCTCGCCGTTCATCTTGGCCTGGTAGTCGCTCAGCGAGCGGACGTCGCGCTCCAAGGTCTTGAACCAGGTCTTGGCCGTGCCGGAGATCCAGGTGGCGCCCGCCCGGCGCAGGTAGGAGACGATGCGATTGATGCCCAGCAGACTCTCGCTGAGCTGGGCCAGCAGCTGATTGCTGCGCCCCAGCTGCTTGACGATGGATTGCAGGTCGGTCTTGGGCTGCTGCTTTTCCTGCGGTGAATCCAGGGGTTCGCGAAACACCGCCTTGGCCAGGCGATTGAGATGCGCCTGCACCGATTCGAGGATGTCGGCCACCCGGTCCACCAGGCTATCCAGCAGCGAGGCGAAGATGACATCGCTGCGACAGTGCTGGCTCGCCTGCTGCTGGGCCTTGCCGAGAAAGGTCTTGAAGGCCGCCAGTTCGGCGTAGCGCACCGTTACCAGCCACTCGGGCGTCAGCACGAAATTGACCACCGAGGCCTGCGGCTGATGCTCGCTGAAGCCACTGACGACAGTGGTGGTCAGGTGCAGAGCCTGGTCGGTCTGGTAGAGTCGCGAGGATTCCTCGATCTCGGCGATCTCTTCCCGGGTGGGGATGTCCATCGCCAGTGCCTGCTCCAGATAGCGCTCCTCCGCCTCGCTGGGGTCGAGCAGATCGACCCAGAGCAAATCGTCCGGCAGCGCGTCTCCCGGCGACAGCGGCTGGGCCACCAGCTCGTTGGCGGACAGGCGATAGCAGGTGATCATCGAGAAGACTCCAGGCCAGAATCAGGGGTCGCACTGTAACAAAAGGTATCCGAACATGATTGACCACGCCGATGACGAAGAATCCTTTGTCTCCTCCCATCTGATCGAAGCGGTGGAGAACCAGCTTGCCGCTGGCGAGCCGGCCTATGTCCAGGCCGTGCTCAACAAGCTGACCCTGGTCGGCTACGAACGCGAGGAAGCGGTGCTGCTGATGGCCCAGGCGCTGTCCTACGAGATCGCCGCCATGCTCGACGCCGATCGCCCCTTCGACGGCGCCCACTACGAGCGCCTGCTACGGGCCCTGCCGGAACTGCCCGAGGTCGCGGACGACTAGGCCTCGACCGGCTCCAGCGCCAGCAGCTCCACCTGCTGCTCCTTGCCGCCGGGCACCGGCCAGCTGAGGCGCTCGCCGGGGGTCGCGCCGAGCAGCGCGCTGCCGGCCGGCGCCAGCACCGAAACCCGGCCCTCCGCGCCGGCGTCCTCCGGATAGACCAGCACCACCTGGTACTCCTTGCCGGTGTCGGTCTCACGGCAGCGCACCCGCGAATTCATGGTGACCACCGCGCCGATCTCCTCGGGCGCCACCACTCGCGCCTGAGCCAGTTCCTCGTCCAGGGCCTCGGCCACGGGCCCGAACTCGGGCAGGGCGTCGAGCAGCCGTTCGAGACGGGGCAGATCGACGGCGGAAACGGTGATGGGCGATGCATGACGCATGGCGGACTCCTGGAAGACGAGACGATGCGGCCCAACCGCGCGGTGCGGCGGACCACCGGGATGACGGGCGACCGGCGCCCAGCGAGAAGCCGCACAAGGGCGGCAAAAGAAAACGGCGCTCGAAAGGCGCCGTCAGGTCACGCTAGCACAGGGCTCAAGGCTCGGGTCAAGCTGCACCGACCGCAGGTCATTACAGCCCAGGCAAGGCCACACTCTCGCCGGTCTGCTCCAGCGTCACCCGTACCAGCAGCGCGCCGAGGGTCTCGGACGAGCTGTCGCAGATCCAGTTCTGGCCGTCCCAGTCGAAGTGATAGCCACCCGAACGCGCGGCGACCCAGAGCTGCACCAGCGGGGGCTGGCGGCTGAGAATCACCTGGCTGCCGTTGTCGAACTTGATCGTCAGCACGCCGCCGGCATTTTCCAGATCGAGGTCCAGACCGCTGTCGTCATAGGCGTCTTCGACCTGACGCTGGGTCTGGTCGACGAGGTGATGGAATTGCGCTTCGCTGAGCCGGCTCATGACGATCCTCGAAAGAAGAGAAAGAATCGCCGCACGGTAGCGGGCTGCCCAGATGACGTCCAGTCGCGGCGGCTGTCGGCAGCTGCGCTTCAGCCATCCGGGCGTGTCAAAGAGTCGCTCAACCCCGTTATACTCCGGGCAATATTCGCCTGAATAAAGGTTTAGCGTCATGAAGCGCCTGTCTCTCCTCTTCATCGCCTGCGCCTGCCTGCTGGCCGGCTGCGGTCAGAAAGGCCCGCTGTACCTGCCCGACGACCAGAAAGCCGCCAAAGAACACCGCCACGACGTGTTCTAAGGAGCCACCATGGAAGTCTTTGCTGTCCGTGCAGGTGAACTGCATGCGGAAGGGGTAGCCCTGAGCGCCGTGGCGCAGGAATTCGGCACCCCAGCCTACGTCTACTCGCGAGCGCACATCGAGGGGCAGTACCGCGCCTATACCGATGCGCTGGCCGGTCTGCCGCACCTGGTCTGTTTCGCCGTCAAGGCCAACTCCAACCTCGGTGTGCTCAATGTCCTGGCCCGCCTCGGCGCCGGCTTCGACATCGTTTCCCGCGGCGAACTGGAGCGCGTCCTGGCCGCCGGTGGCGATCCGCACCGGGTGGTGTTCTCCGGGGTCGGCAAGACCCGTGACGACATGCGCCGCGCCCTGGAAGTGGGCGTGCACTGCTTCAACGTCGAATCCACCGACGAGCTGGAACGGCTGCAGCAGGTGGCCGCCGAACTGAACGTGGTCGCGCCGATCTCGTTGCGGGTCAATCCCGACGTCGACGCCGGCACCCATCCCTACATTTCCACCGGTCTCAAGGAAAACAAGTTCGGCATCGACATCGCCGACGCCGAGGCGGTCTACGCCCGCGCCGCCGCGTTGCCGAACCTGGAAATCCTCGGTGTGGACTGCCATATCGGCTCCCAGCTCACCACCCTGCCGCCCTTCCTCGACGCCCTCGACCGCCTCTTGGCGCTGATCGATCGCCTCGCCGAGCGCGGCATCGTCCTGCGCCACCTGGATCTCGGCGGCGGCCTGGGCGTGCGCTATCGCGACGAGCAACCGCCGCTGGCCGGCGACTACATCCAGGCCATCCGCGAGCGCATCGCCGGGCGCAGCCTGACCCTGGTGTTCGAGCCGGGCCGCTTCATCGTGGCCAACGCCGGCGTCCTGCTGACTCGCGTGGAATACCTCAAGCACACCACCCACAAGGATTTCGCCATCGTCGACGCGGCGATGAACGATCTCATCCGTCCGGCGCTGTACCAGGCCTGGATGGCGGTGGAGCCGGTGGTCGCGCGCCAGGGCGAAGCCCGCCGCTACGACCTGGTCGGTCCCATCTGCGAGACCGGCGACTTCCTCGCCAAGGACCGCGAGCTGGTGCTGGCCGAGGGCGATCTGCTGGCCATCCGCTCCGCCGGGGCCTATGGCTTCACCATGAGTTCCAACTACAACACCCGCGGCCGTGCGGCCGAGGTGATGGTGGATGGCGACCAGGCGCACCTGGTCCGTCGGCGCGAGACGCTGGAAGAACTCTTCGCAGGCGAGAGCCGGCTGCCAGCCTGAGGGGAGTTCCATGCAACTGCGCTTCACCAAGATGCACGGTCTGGGCAACGATTTCATGGTCCTCGACCTGATCAGCCAGCACGCCCACATCCAGCCCAAGCACGTCCGTCTGTGGGGAGATAGAAATACCGGGGTTGGCTTCGACCAGTTGCTGATCGTCGAGACCCCGACCACGCCTGACGTGGACTTTCGCTATCGCATCTTCAACGCCGATGGCTCCGAGGTCGAACAGTGCGGCAATGGCGCCCGCTGCTTCGCCCGCTTCGTCTTCGACAAGCGCCTCACGGTCAAGAAGCAGATCCGCGTCGAAACCAAGAGCGGCATCATCGAATTGCACCTCAAGGGTGATGGCCAGGTGCGCGTCGACATGGGCGCACCGCGTCTGCAGGCCGCCGAGATCCCCTTCATCGCCGAGGCGGAGACCCTGAGCCATGCCGTCCAGGTCGACGGCGAGTCGGTCGAGCTGGCGGTGGTCTCCATGGGCAACCCCCACGGCGTGCTGCGGGTCGCCGACGTCGACCAGGCGCCGGTGCTCACCCTCGGACCCAAGCTGGAGTGCCATCCGCGCTTTCCGCAAAAGGCCAACATCGGCTTCCTACAGATCATCGACGCCCAGCGCGCCCGCCTGCGGGTCTGGGAACGCGGTGTCGGCGAAACCCGCGCCTGCGGTACCGGCGCCTGCGCCGCCGCCGTGGCCGGGATTCGCCAAGGCTGGCTGAAATCGCCGGTCAGCATCGAGTTGCCGGGCGGTCTGCTCAACATCGAGTGGGACGGCGTCGGCCAACCGGTGCTCATGACCGGTCCGGCCACCCGTGTCTATGAAGGCCAGGTAAGAGTATGAGCGATACCCCCGAACTGACCGCGGACCAGGTCGCCGACTGGCTGCTGGACCACCCGCACTTCTTCGCCGATCGCGAAGAGCTGCTGGCGGAGATGCGTGTCCCCCACCAGCGGGGGACCGCCATCTCCCTGGTCGAGCGGCAACTCGGCCTGCTGCGCGATCGCAACGGCGAGATGCGCCATCGCCTGGCCCACCTGATGGACGTGGCCCGGGACAACGACCGGCTGTTCGACAAGACCCGCCGGCTGATCATCGGCCTGCTGGACGCCAACAGCCTCGAAGAGGTGATCGGCACCGTCGAGGACAGCCTGCGCCATGAGTTCAAGGTGCCCTACGTCGGCCTCATCCTGTTCCACGAGCACCCGCTGCCGGTCGGCCGCAGCGTCACCCCCGCCGAAGCGCAAAAGGTGATCGGCGGCCTGCTGGGTGGTGAGAAGACCACCAGTGGCGTCCTGCGCGCCCACGAACTGGCCTTCCTGTTCGGTGACTCGGCCAAGGAAGAAGTCGGCTCGGCTGCCGTCGCCGCCCTCTCCCACCAGGGCCTGCATGGGGTCCTGGCGATCGGCAGCCCCGACCCCCAGCACTATCGCAGCAGCCTGGGCACGCTGTTCCTAAGCCATGTGGCGGAAGTCCTGGCGCGGGTACTGCCCCGCTTCCCCGTCCCCTTGCGCACGGTGCGCTGAGCCCGGGAGCGGAGCATGCAGATCCAGCTCGATGCCTATCTCGACCATCTGCGCCTGGAACGCCAGGTTTCGCCCCACACCCTCGACGGCTACCGCCGCGATCTGCGCAAGCTGCTGACCTTCGTCGAAGCCGAGGGGCTGAGCGACTGGGGCGGCCTGGACAGTCGCCGCCTGCGCGCCCTGATCGCCCAGCTGCACCGGGCTGGCGCCTCCAGCCGCAGCCTGGCGCGATTGCTTTCAGCCTGTCGCGGCTTCTATCTCTACCTGATTCGCGAAGGTCACTGCAGCCAGGACCCGGCCCATGGGCTTTCGCCGCCCAAGGCCCAGAAGGCCCTGCCCAAGGTGCTCGACGTCGACCGCTCCATGCAGCTGCTCGACGGCGCCGTGGAAGACGACTTTCTCGCCCTGCGCGACCAGGCCCTGCTGGAACTCTTCTACAGCTCCGGGCTGCGGCTGTCCGAACTGGTGGGTCTGGACCTGGCGGATGTGGACCTGGCCCAGGGCCTGGTTCAGGTGCGCGGCAAGGGCAACAAGGAACGGGTGCTGCCCATCGGCAGCAAGGCTCGCGACGCCCTGGAGACCTGGCTCAAGGTCAGACCCCAGGCCGCCCCGCGTGACGATGCCCTGTTCATCGGCCAGCGCGGTCTGCGGCTGACGCCCCGCGCGGTGCAGCTGCGGGTGCGCGAGGCCGGCGTCCGCGAACTGGGCCAGCACCTGCATCCGCACATGCTCAGGCACAGCTTCGCCAGCCACATGCTCAGCGCCTCCGGCGATCTGCGCGCGGTGCAGGAGCTACTCGGCCACGCCGACATCGCCACCACCCAGATCTACACCCACCTGGACTTCGGCCAGCTCGCCGAGGTCTATGACAAGGCGCACCCCCGCGCCAAGCGCAAGGCCAGCCGATGACGATTCGCCTCGTGACCTTCGACCTCGACGACACCCTCTGGGAAATCGCTCCCGTCATTCATTCCGCGGAAGCCCTGCTGCGCGACTGGTTCGCCGATGCCGCTCCGCGGCTGGGCAGCGTTCCGGTGGAGCACCTCTGGGCGATCCGTGATCGCCTGCTGCAGCAGGACGCCGGGCTCAAGCACCGGGTCAGCGAGATGCGCCGCCGGGTCATCCACCAGGCACTGCTCGATGCCGGCTATGGCGAACCCGAGGCCGCCCAGCTGGCCGAAGCGGGCTTCGCGGTCTACCTGGCCGCCCGCCAGCAGGTCACCTTGTTCGACGACGTCCACCCCACCCTGGAGCAACTGGCCGATCGCTACACTCTGGGCGTGCTTACCAATGGCAATGCGGACGTCCAGACCATCGGCCTGGCCGACTACTTCCGCTTCGCCCTGAATGCCGAGCAACTGGGTGTCGGCAAGCCCGACCCCACGCCCTTTCTCGAAGCCCTGCGCCTCACCGGCATTCCCGCCGAGGCCACCGTGCACGTCGGGGACAACCCCGTGGATGATGTCGAGGGCGCCCAGCGCGCCGGTATCCGCGCGGTCTGGTTCAACCCCTTGCAGCATCCCTGGCAGGGCCCCGGCAAACCGGATGCGGAGGTCCGCAGCCTGAGCGAGCTTCCCGCCGTGCTGGAGGGATGGTCAGGCAGACCGAAAAATAGTAATACTAAATAATGAAAAGCTGAGTTTTTCGCGCTTGCCAGCCGTCTGCTTGCTCCTTCGATTCTGTTAACCAATCGTCAAAATATTCGTCACACTTGCAGCCCGCATTAGCAGGTGCTTTGCGACTCTCTTCACCAAAAACTTCGGGAGCTGACGGTTTTTTGCCAAGCACACCTCATTTGGCCGTCTATTCCCTAAGAACAACAGCAGTAATGGCCGTCTCGCTGACCAACTTCCCCTGCCGGACCTCGCGTTGACAGTCCAAACCCTTTTGACAATCATTGCCGCAGATTCGAAGTAGCGCTGGGATTGCGCGCTGAATCTGCTGCCGTACAGGTCAGGGAAGACAGCATTACCTCCCCCTCCTCTGCGTCTCGCCGATGGTTTCTCAAGTTTCTGGACGTTGCGTTGTCAGGCCTTGATATCGGTAACTAAACCCTCTGCTCATTCCGTCCAGGTGCAAACCCGTGCGGTAGCCATGTCCGAACAGGACCGGTTACCAGCCAAGACGCGGTAAACCTGTGCGGTAGCCATGCCCAGGCGCTGGACAGAGCGGGACGATCACCGTGCCAGCGAGCACCTGCAGGACTACATGGATGTCATCTGAACTGGACTTAATTCTCTTTGCTCACGCAACTTCGGTCTTGCCTGAAACGGGCAAGCGAATGGCGGTGCGGGCAAACAAGCTACCGCGGGCTTCAGCGCCCTGCGTGCTGGTTCGGATCAGTTCGAAAAGAGTGGAAAGCGCTCGCTAGACAGTCTCGAGCAAGTTGGCGAAGTCCTGGCACTGACAACCAAGCATTAGTTATCTGCACTGGCTGTCGCGGGTCCTGACCGACGTTCATCAGACGGTCATTTACTCAATAAAGATTAAAAAGCTCTGCTGCATTTTTTGCTGACTGCCGGGCACGGCGAAAGCCAGTTTCAACCACGTTAATTGCGCCCTGATGGCGCACGGAGAGGATGCCCCGATGGCAAGGAATGATCTATCGGAAGCGACATTAGGATGTCTAATTGGCGGCGCTGGTCCGGCGGGCCTGGGATTCCTGTTCAATGCCATCAAGCGTGGCGCCCTGGAGCAGCTGGCCCAGGCGGGCACCATCATCGTCGACGCCGGGACCGAACTCGGTGCCGGCAAGCTGGGTGACTATCAGATCATCGCCAACTCGGTGAGCGACGTCTTCCTTGACTGTCTGCGCGACCCCCTGTTGGCGCCCATCCTGGCGCCGCTGCAGGCCTCGCCGACCTTTCGCCACCTCAAGTTGAATGCCCAGGAAGCGCCGGCGCTGCCCATCGTCGGCCAGCTCTTCCAGCAGGCCGCCGGCCTGATCCTGCCCTGGCTGGAACGCCAGTACGGTATCCCCACCTGGCGCCAGACCCGTATCACCGAGGTCACCTGCGAAGGTTCGAGCTATGTCGTCTGGCTGGAACAGGCCGGCGCCATCCGCCGCGTGCGCACCTCCAGCCTGGTGCTGAACCTGGGCGGCAAGCAGACCCGCTCCAGCTTCGAGGAAAGCAGCCAGGCCATGGGTCTGCAGCTGCCCCAGAGCGCCTCGATCGACAGCTCCGACAGCCTGCTGCGCCTGCAACCCGAGGCCCTGCGCCAGCGCTATCGTGCCCGTCTTAAGGATGGCGGTCCGATCTGCGTGGTGGGCGGGTCCCACAGCGCCTTTTCCGCCCTGGACAACCTGGCCAGTGCCCTGCACCACGACGGCCTGCGCGAACTGACCCTGGTCCATCGCTCGCCGATCCGACTGTTCTACGAGACCGCTGCCGAAGCCCTGGCCGCCGGCTATGACTTCGACCCGCTGCAGGACATCTGCCCCATTTCCAAGCGGGTCAACCGCTCGGGCGGGTTGCGCTACCGAGCCCACGAGATCGGTCGCCAGGTCCTGGCCGGTCAGGCCATCGGCGGCACTCCGGTCAAGGTGAAGACGCTGCAACTGGATGGCAGCGCCGAGCGCCTCGCCAGCGCCCAGACGCTGTTCGACAGCGCCGCCCTGCTGGTTCAGGGCATGGGTTACCAACCCATAGTGCCCGAGCTGCGCTGCCAGGACGGTCGTCCGCTGACCCTGCGCACCCTGCGCGGCGGTCTGGATTCCGACGCGGCCGGCAGCCCGCTGGACCAGCACGGCCAGCGCCTCAAGGGCCTGCACCTGTTCGGCCTGGGTTCGGGGTTAGCGGTCGACCCCCGACTGGGCAGCGAAGCGTCCTTTTCCGGACGCATCTATGGGGTCTGGCAGTTCCACAACGATGCCAGTCGCGAGGCCCTCGAATCGGTTCTGGAGCGGCTGGACAAGCCCGGCGTCCCCTTCCGGCCGATGGCCAGCCCCGTCGCCGAACACGCTTGACCGAACCGACACGTATCAAGGACTCGATAAGCAGGTACCGGATCATGATCAATGTGACCAAGCCCTACCTGGGCGACAAGGAACGCTTCAAGGCGTATATCGACAAGATCTACGCCAACAACTGGATCACCAATCAAGGCCCTCTGCACGCTCAGCTCGAAGAGCGCCTGCGCGATTATCTGGGTGTCAGAAACATCATCCTGGTCAACAACGGTACCCTGGCCCTGCAGGTCGCCTATCGCGCCCTGGGCCTGTCCGGCAGCGCCATCACCACGCCGTTCAGCTTCGTCGCCACCACCAGCACCCTGCACTGGGAAGGGATCCGCCCGGTCTTCGCCGACATCCACCCGGAAACCTGGAACCTGGATCCGGCCAACGTCGAAGCCGCCATCGAGCCTGACACCTCGGCCATCGTCGCCACCCACGTGTTCGGCAATCCCTGCGATGTCCGTGGCCTGCAGCAGGTCGCCAACCGCCACGGCCTCAAGGTCGTCTACGACGGCGCCCATGCCTTCGGCACCCGCTTCGAAGGCCGCTCGGTGCTGCAGTGGGGCGACATCACCACCGTCAGTTTCCACGCCACCAAGCTGTTCCACACCATCGAAGGCGGCGCGATCATCACCGAAGACGACGAGCTCGCCGAG
The DNA here is from genome assembly GCF_001566765.1 of Pseudomonas sp. HUK17. Taxonomy (NCBI): domain Bacteria; kingdom Pseudomonadati; phylum Pseudomonadota; class Gammaproteobacteria; order Pseudomonadales; family Pseudomonadaceae; genus Pseudomonas; species Pseudomonas sp. HUK17. The sequence goes on along the minus strand of NZ_LSMW01000012.1, from coordinate 362,991 downwards.
CGCGTCCGCCGCATGATCAATTTCGGCATCGTCGATGCCGAGCGCATCGAAGGCGTGGGCATCAACGCCAAGCTCAACGAGGTATCCGCGGCCATGGGGCTGTGCATCCTCGACGAGCTGGAAGACATCCTGGCCCGCCGCGCCGTCATCGGTCAGCACTATGAGCGACGCCTGCAGGGCGCCTTCGACCTGCAGCGCCCCACCTACGGCAGCCAGCTGAACTACAGCTACTTCCCGGTGGGCCTGCGCGACGAGCCGAGTCTGCTGGACACCAAGAGGGCCCTGAACGCCGTCGGCATCAATCCGCGCCGCTACTTCTATCCGTCGCTGGAAACCCTGGACTACCTGCAGCCCCAGGCGATCAAGCCGGTCTCGCGCAAGCTGAGTCACCGCATCCTCTGCGTGCCGCTCTATCCGGACCTGCCGCAGGCGACCCAGGACCTGCTGATCGACACCCTGCTGTTGGCACAACAGAAAAAGACCAGCATGGAATCCCTGCGGGCACTCATCACCCCGGCACAGCTGCTGCCGAGCTGGGATTTTCCCGGCGACTCCTCTCCTGTTCTAACTTGATCCTGGCCCGCTATCTCCCATGACCAGTCCCGCGAAAGTGTCGGTGTTGCGCAACACCCTGATCAATTATGCCGGCCAAGCCTATGCGCTGCTGATCGGCATCTTGATCCAGCCGATGTATCTCGGTCATCTGGGTGCCGAAACCTATGGTCTGATCGGCTTCTTCGCCGTGCTGCAGACCTGGCTGCAACTCCTCGACGTCGGCATTTCCGCCTCGCTGGTACGTGACGTCGCCCATGGCCGTGGCCAGACCGGCGCGGGGCGTACCCGTGGCCAGCTGCTGCGCTCGCTGGAATTCATCTTCATCCCCCTGGCGACCCTGGCCTTCGTCGCCATCGAGCTGAATTCGGAATGGATGGCGGGCCACTGGCTCAACGTCCAGGGCCTGCCCACGGAGACCGTGGCCCACTGCATCGGCCTGATGGGGCTGATGATCGCCTTCCGCCTGCTGTCGACGCTGTACAAGAGCGGCGTCCAGGGCGTCGAGCTGCACGGCTGGCTGAATCTGGTCAACGTACTGATCGCCACGGTGCGCTATTTCGGCGGCCTGATCCTGGTGATGTGGATTTCCCAGGAGCCGCTGGACTTCTTCGTGTTCCAGGCCTTCGTCGCCGTGTTCGAGATGCTGGTCTATGCGCTCAAGGCCTATCGCCTGCTGCCCAACCCCACCTGGTGGAGCGGCTTCGACTGGCAGCGGGTCAAGCCCATCGTGCCCTTCGCCCTGAGCATGTCCTTTACCTCGATCCTGTGGATCGCCCTGACCCAGCTCGACAAGCTGGTGCTGTCCAAGGCGCTGCCCCTGGCCGAGTACGGCTACTTCAGCCTGGTGGCGCTGATCTCCACCGGCATCGTGACCCTGACCAATCCATTGGTGCAGGCGCTGCTGCCGCGCATGACGGTGCTGGTGTCCCAGGACAAACCGCTCGAACTGGAACGCCTCTATCGCAACGCGGCGCGCTTCGCCTTCGCCATCCTGCTGCCGCTGGCGGCCATGGTGGCCTTCCATGGCGAGGCGCTGATCTTCGCCTGGACCGGCGACAAGGTCTCCGCCCACTGGAGCGAACCGATCCTATTCTGGTACGCCCTGGGCTCGGCGCTGCTGGCTCTCAGTCAGTTCCAGTTCTATCTGCAGTACGCCTACGGCAAGTTGCGCCTGCACGTCTGGTACAGCCTGGTGTCCGCGGCCATTTCGGTGCCCATCGTGATCCTGGTGGTCCTGCATTACGGCGCCTACGGCGCGGCGCTGGCCTGGTTCTTCATGCGCCTGATCCCCTTCGTGATCTGGCCGATGATCGTCCACGGCCGCTTCGCGCCGAATCTGCAGCGCTACTGGAACCAGGACCTGCTGGTAGCCGTGGTGGTGACCGCCATCGGCGTGGGCCTGAGCAAGTTGCTGTACCAAGAGATTCAACCGCAGGAGCGGTTTGCCATTCTCGCCACCCTCGCCCTGAGCGGTGGCCTGACCCTGGTGTTGATGGCGCTGAGCTATGTGCTCTGTTCTCCGAAACAGACCCGCTCGCGCCTGTTTTCCCAACTCTACAAAGCAGGTATCTGACATGGACGCTCGGACCGAAGCAGAGATAATGAAGAACTGGCCGACGGATTGCAGTCGGCCGGTCGCCAGCATCGTCTGCCTGACCTTCAACCATCGCGACTACATCGGCCAGGCCATCGATGGCTTTCTGCGCCAGCAGACCGATTTTCCCTTCGAAATCATCATCAACGATGACGCCTCGACCGATGGCACCCGGGAAATCCTCCAGGACTACGAGCGCCGCTATCCCCGGCTGATCCGTCTGATCCTGCAGAAGGAAAACCAGTACAGCCAGGGCAAGCCCTATGGCATGCCGGTGTTCCAGCACGCCCGCGGCGACTACATCGCCTATTGCGAAGGTGACGACTACTGGAACGACCCGCGCAAGTTGCAGCTGCAGGTGGATTTCCTGGAGCGCAATCGGGACTACGCCCTGACCTTCCACGCCTCCTATGCCTTCAACAGCAAGGGGATCGTCAATCCGCAGCGTTTCAGTGGCCAGGATCACTACGACCGCAGCGAAACCGAGCTGAAGAAGGCCCTGCCGCTGTCCACCCTGACCGCCTGCTTCCGCAATGTCCTACGGGAACTGCCGCCGGAGCTGGAAACCGCTGCGCTCATGGACATCGTCTGGTGGTCGCTGCTGGGTGCCCACGGCAAGGGCAAGTTCATGGACGAGATCCGCCCCGCCGCCTACCGCGTGCACGAGAACGGGATCTTTTCCATGCGCGCCAGCCAGAAGCGCCTGCAGATGGATCTTCACACCCAGTACTGCCTCGCCAACTACTACTACCGGCTGGGCGAGCGTGACCTGCATGTCTTCTTCTTGCGCCAGGTCCTGAGTCTTTCGCTGTCCTCGATTCCGCCGACCCAGAAGGTCAAGGCGCTCTTGCGGGCGGTAAGCAACATCACCCTCAACATCGGCCGACGCTTCGCCCCCAAACGCGTCACCTACTGAACGTACACAGAGCAGTTTTCCGGCTGCGCTGTATCCAGCTAAAAGGAAGGGACCCCAATGACCGTCATGCAGCGCTCTTCGTTCGAACAACACGAAGAACAACACCTGGACCTCAAGACGATGGCCCTCACGCTTCTTGATCACAAGAAGCTGATCGCGGGCATCACCGCGGGCTTTCTCGCCGTGGGCATCACCTATGCCGTGCTGTCCACCCCGCAGTACATCGCCGGGGCGATGATCCAGATCGAACCCAAGAAGAATGCGCTCACGGCGGTCGCCGAGACCGTGGTGCGCCCCAACTCGGCCTCGCCGGCCGTGGCCGAGATCGAGCTGCTGAAATCCCGCGCGGTGCTGGCCAAGACCGTGGAGAACCTGCGCCTGGACATCGAGGCCAAGCCACGCTTCTTCCCGCTGATCGGTCACTACCTGTGGCGCACCTACGAAGCCGACAAGCCGGGTCAGCTGGCGGACAGCTGGCCGCAACTGCGCGGCTTCGCCTGGGGCGGCGAAAAGATCGACGTCTTCCAGTTCGATGTCCCGGACGACATGTACGGCGAGACCCTGACGGTGGTCGCCGGTAGCAACGGTCGCTATCGCCTGCTGGACAAGGACAAGCAGCCGCTGCTGGATGGCCAAGTCGGCCAGATGGCCAGCGGTAACGGCTACCGCATGCAGATCAAGACCCTGACCGCGCGCCCCGGCACCGAATTCAAGGTGACCCGCAACCGCGTCATCACCACCGCACAGCTCTATCAGAACCGCATCAAGACCAGCGAAGCGGGCAAGGAGTCGGGCATCATCTATCTGTCCCTGGCGGACGAGAATCCCGACCTGGCCAAGAGCGTGCTGTCCGAGATCAGCCGCCTGTACGTGCTGCAGAACGTCGAGCGTAGCTCGGCCGAAGCGGCCCAGCGCCTGGACTTCCTGCGTGGTCAGCTGCCGGCGGTGCGCAAGGACCTGGAAAGCGCCGAAGCGGCCCTGAACAGCTATCAGACCAACAGCCGCTCCGTGGACATCAGCCTGGAAACCAAGGCGGTCCTGGACAAGATCGTCACCCTCGACACCAACATCTCCCAGCTCAAGCTCAAGCAGGCCGAATACGATCGCCTCTATACCCGCGATCACCCCAGCTACAAGACCCTGCTGAACCAGCTCGCCCAGCTGGAAGTGGAAAAGCGCAGCCTGCAGCGCAAAGTGGAAGCCCTGCCCAGCACCCAGCAGGAACTGCTGCGTCTGAATCGCGACATGAAGGTCACCAACCAGACCTATCAGCTGCTGCTCAACCAGGCCCAGGAACAGGACATCATCCGCGCCGGCACCATCGGCAACGTGCGCCTGGTCGACAACGCCGACGTCAACCTCGACGAGCCGGCCACCAACCGCAAGATCGCGCTGATCCTGTCGCTGCTGCTGGGTCTGGTGACCTCCGTGGTGGTGGTCTTTGTCCGCCAGGCCTTCCAGAAGGGCATCGAGAATCCCGACACCGTCGAGCAGATCGGCCTGCCGGTCTATTCCACCCTGCCCTTCACCAAGGACCAGGAGCGCCTGAACCGTCGCCTGAAGAAAAAGACCCGTACCGGCGAACCCAATCTGCTGAGCGTGGTGCAGCCGGCCAACCTGGCGGTGGAGTCCCTGCGCAGCCTGAGATCCAGCCTGCACTTCGCCATGCTGGAAGCCAAGAACCGGGTGATCATGATTTCCAGCCCGACCCCGGGCGTCGGCAAATCCTTCGTCTCCAGCAACCTCGCCGCGGTGGTCGCCCAGTCGGGTCAGCGCGTGCTGCTGATCGACGCCGACATGCGCAAGGGCTATCTGCACCGCGTGTTCGGCCTGCAGCCGCAAGCCGGCCTGTCCGAGCTGCTGACCGGTCGCAGCAAGCTGCGTGAAGCCATCGTCCCGAGCGGTATCGCCCAACTGGACATCATCAGCTGTGGTCAGTCCGCGCCGAATCCTTCGGAGCTGCTGATGCACGCCAACTTCTCCCGTCTGCTGGACGAAGTGGGCGGCCTCTATGACCTGGTGATCATCGATACCCCGCCGATCCTGGCGGTGACCGATGCCGCCCTGGTGGGTCGTCTCGCCGGCACCACGCTGCTGGTCACCCGTTTCGGCCAGAGCACCCTCAAGGCGGTGGAGAACTCCCGCCGGCGCTTCGCCCAGAACGGCATCACCATCAAGGGCGCCATCCTCAACGGCGTGCAGCGCAAGGCCTCGACGTCCATGGAAGACGATGGCGTCTACGGCTACTACGAATACGGCCCCCGTACCTGATACGCCGCAACCGATCGCCCCTAGAGAAGGAACTCGCCCATGACGCTCGCCCCTCCCACCGGTCACTGGTATCTGGTGCAGACCAAGCCCAATCAGGAAGCCAGGGCCGAAGAAAACCTGAGCAGACAGGGCTATGTCTGCTTCCGGCCCCAGCGCGAGCGCAAGGCGTCCGGCAGAAGTCGTGCGGTTGGCAGCGAGTCGCTGTTCCCGGGGTATCTGTTCATTCAGCTCAATGACGTGAACGACAACTGGTACCCCATCCGCTCGACGCGCGGCGTCAATCGGATCGTCAGCTTCGGCACCCAGCCGACGGCGGTGAGCGAAGGCATCATCGACGACATCCGCCAGCGACTCGCCGCCCTGGCGGAACCTGCGCCCGCCCACCAGCCCGGCGCGACCGTGCGGGTGCAGTACAGCCAGGAGCTGGAAATGGACGCCGTGTTCCTGAGTGCCGATGGCAACGAGCGGGCCATCATCCTGCTGCGCATCCTGCAACGCGAACAACGGGTCAGCGTCGCTCTTGATCAACTGTCGGCAGTCGCCACCGTCAACCAGCGGCTGCGCGCCTGACCAAGAACTGTAAGGCTCTTTGGAGGAATCTGTTCATGCAATGCAAGACCACGGTCGTTACCGTCACCTACGGCAATCGCCTCGGCTATCTGGAGCAGCTGGTCACCCGCGCCCTGGCCGAACGCACCATTCACCAGGTCGTCGTGGTGAGCAATGCGGCCACGGTGTCGCTGGATAGCCTCGAAACCCGCTGGCCCGGTCAGGTCAAGGTGATCGCCCTGAGCGAGAACACCGGCTCCGCCAACGGTTACGCCGTGGCCCTGGAAGCCGCTCTGGCCAGCGACACCACCCATATCTGGATGATGGACGACGACAACGCCCCCCTGGGCGATGCCCTCGACGTGCTGCACCGCCGCCTCGATGAACTCGGCGCCGTCCATGGCCGCGACAAGGTCGCCGTGCTCGGCTATCGGCCGACCCAGCAGGCCGACATCGCCCAGTGCATCCCGACCAAGATGATCACCCAGCCGCGTTCGAGCTACTTCGGCTTCCACGTGGCACGCATTCCCTACAAGATCTGGCGCCGCCTGCCCTGGGGCCGTCCGCGCGGTGGCCAGCCGGAAGCCCTGGTCGAGCTGCCCTTCGCCCCCTATGGCGGCATGCTCGCCCACCGCAGCCTCTATGAGCGCATCGGCCTGCCCCTGCGCGAGCTGGTGCTCTATTCCGACGACACCGAGTACACCTACCGCATCACCCAGGCCGGCGGAAAGCTGTTCATGGTCACCGAGGCGGAACTCGAAGAGCTGGAGCACTCCTGGAACATCAAGGAAGGCACCAGCAACGTCTACCAGAACTACCTGCAGGCCGGCTCGGACTTCCGCGCCTACTACGCCGCGCGCAACCAGGCCTGGTTCGACAAGAACGTCTGGGCCAGCTCGCGGCCGATGTACAACCTCAACCGCTACGTCTTCCACACCCTGCTCAAGTGGTTCGCCCGTGATGACAAGAGTCGCCAGCGCCTGGCGCTGATCCGGCAGGCGGTCCAGGACGGCGAAACCGGCGCGCTGGGGATAAACCGCAGCTATCCGCTATGAAACTGCTCTTTCTCAACAGCTTCTATCCGCCCCATGTGGGCGGTGGTGCAGAGCTCATCCTGCAACGCAGCGTGGAAGGCTTCCAGCAGCGTGGCCACGACGTCGCCGTGCTGGTGACCGGTCCCGAGCAGGGTGTGCATGAGGAGACGGTGAACGACGTCCGCGTCTATCGCGCCGGGCTGAAGAACTTCTACTGGCCCCTGACCCAGCAGCGCCCCGGTCCGCTGGCGCGCTTCGGCTGGCACTTTCGCGACCAGTACAACAGCGCGATGCGGACACCCCTGCGCCAGGTCCTGCAACGGGAAAAGCCGGACCTGGTGGTGTGCCACAACCTGTCCGGCTGGTCGGTAGCGGCCTGGGACGAGATCCGCGCCAGCGGCGTCCCCATCGTGCAGGTGCTGCACGATATGTATCTGCTGTGCCCGAAGAACACCCTGTTCAAGAAGGGCCAGAGCTGCCAGAAACTCTGTGGCAGCTGCGCCGCCCTGCGCCGGCCCCACGCCGAGCAGTCCGCCAAGGTGGATGCCGTCGTCGGCGTCAGCCGCTATCTGCTGGACACCATCGTCAACAAGGGCTACTTCGGCGGCGTTCCGCGCCAGGTGATCCACAACGCCAGCCTGATCGCCGGCAGCAATGGCGAAACCTCGACACCCAGTCCCGAGGGCGTCGTCCGCTTCGGCTACATGGGCACCCTGTCGGAAAACAAGGGGGTGGGCTGGCTGATCGAGCAGTTCCAGCGGCTGTCACTCAACGCGACCCTGACCATCGCCGGCAAGGGCCAGCTGGACTACGAAACCCAGCTCAAGGCCATGGCCGATCCGCACAAGGTCAGCTTCGTCGGCTATCAGAAGCCCGAGGACTTCTACCGGAACATCGACGTCTTCGTGGCGCCGTCGCTGTGGGCCGAGCCCTTCGGCATGGTCGCCGTCGAGGCCTGCGCCTTCCAGAAGCCGGTCATCGCCACCCGCATGGGCGGCCTGCCGGAGATCGTCCGGGATGGTGTCAACGGCCTGCTCTGCAACGCCGACGACCGCGACTCCCTGGGCCGCGCCCTGCAATGCCTGCATGACGATGCCGAGCTGCGCCAGCGGCTGAGTCTGCTGAGCCGCACCGCGGTGGCCGATCTGCTGAACATGGACACCATGCTCGACCAGTACCAGGCGCTCTTCGAGGACGTGCTGGGCAAGGCGCAGCACGGCGCCACCAAGCAGCTTCACGTCCCTCACACACAGCTTTCCAACTGATCCACCCAGGTCACGGCAACGGGCAGAATCATGATCATCGTCAATTCCCGCTTCATCACCCAGGATCTTCGCGGCGTCCAGCGCTTCGCGGAATGCATCTCGCTGGAGCTGGCGAAGCTGAGATCCGACCTGCGCTTCGTCGCGCCGCCCGGCGCCGTCAGGCCCGAGGTGGCCAAACGGCTGGGCATCGAAGTCATCGGCACCCGCCAGGGCCAGCGCTGGGAGCAATGGGACCTGCCGAACTGGCTGAAGAGCCAGGGCAGCCCGCTACTGCTGTCACTGTGCAGCACGGCGCCGCTGCTCTACAGCAACCAGATCGCCACCCACCACGACATCAACTACGTGCGCTTTCCCGAGAGTTACTCGTGGAAATTCCGCACCTCGTACCGCTGCCTGATTCCCATGCTGCTCAAGCGCTCGAACGCCCTGATCACCGTGAGTGAATTCTCCCGCGACGAGATCTCGCGCTTCTATCGCTACCCGAGCGACTCGATCACTGTCGTGCCCAACGCCGTGGCCGACGCCTTCACCCTGGCGCCGCGGATCGACAGCGTCGACACCCCCTATCTGCTGGCGGTGTCCTCGCCCAGCTACCACAAGAACTTCTCACGGATGCTGGAAGCCTTCGCCGCCCTGCCGCGGGACCTCAAGGTCGAATTGCGCATCGTCGGCGACAGCCACGCCGTGTTCGGCCAGAGCGATCTGGCGACCCTGGCGGCCAGGGATCCGCGGGTCAAGCTGCTCGGCCGCATCGACGATGGCGAACTGGCGCGCCAGTATCGCCAGGCCACCGCCTTCGTCTTTCCGTCGCTCTACGAGGGGTTCGGCATCCCGCCCCTGGAAGCCCAGGCCTGCGGCTGCCCGGTGATCTCGGCCAATACCGCCTCCATGCCGGAAGTGCTGCAGGACAGCGTCCTCTATTTCGACCCCTACGAGACGGCCAGCATCACCCAGGCGATGCGCACCATCCTGCAGGACGCACCGCTCAGGGAGGCGCTCCGCGCCAAGGGCCTGGCCAACATCCAGCGCTTCAACTGGCAGACCTCCGCGAGAAAGGTCTCCGACCTGCTGGACAGCGCCCTGGCGACCACCACGAAGTCCGCGGCCAGGGCCGCCTGAAACGACCCCACAACAACAATTCAGCGATCAAGAACTCATGGAAGAGACAAGCAAAGCCATGGCTGGCCAGCGCCGTTCCTCTGTACCCCTGACGCTCGACGAATCGAACGTGTCCGGACGCGTCCTTCAGGTCGCTGATTGCCACCTTCTGCGCAGCAACTCGGACGACACCGCGGCAGAGACCGCGGAGCGCCCGGAGAACGCTGAATGTTTCGAAACGCCTGCAACAGACGCCGTCTTTGCAAAAAGCCCAACCATCAAGTTGCACGAACTCGACAGCGCTTCGGACGACATCGAGATCACCCGGCTGCCCTGGGGATATGCAGTGACCAGAAAGACCCGCACTCCATGATTCAGCACCAGCACTTGATTTCATTTCACGCTTAAGGAAGACGACATGAAAATCGCCATCGTTCACGATTGGTTGGTAACCTTTGCTGGCGCCGAACGCGTGCTCGCCGAACTGCTCGACATCTGGCCGGAGGCGGACCTGTTCAGCGTGATCGACTTCCTTTCGGACGAAGATCGAGCGCAGCTGCAGGGCAAGCAGGCGACGACCACCTTCATCCAGCGCCTGCCGCAGGCCAAGAAGCGCTATCAGACCTACCTGCCGCTCATGCCGCACGCCATCGAGCAGCTGGATCTGTCCGGCTACGACCTGATCATCTCCAGCAGCCATGCGGTGGCCAAAGGCGTCCTGACCGGTCCGGACCAGCTGCACATCAGCTATGTCCACTCGCCCATCCGCTACGCCTGGGACCTGCAGCACCAGTACCTCAAGGAAGCCGGGCTCGATCGCGGCCTGAAGGGCAAGCTGGCACGCGTCATCCTGCACTATGTGCGCATCTGGGATCAGCGCACCGCCGCCGGCGTGGATGCCTTCGTCGCCAACTCCCACTTCATCGCCCGGCGCATCAGTAAGGCCTATCGCCGCGAAGCCAAGGTCATCTATCCGCCGGTCGACATCAGTCGCTTCACCCCCAGCGGCGGCAAGGAGGACTTCTATCTCACGGCCTCGCGCATGGTGCCCTACAAGCGCATGCCGATGATCGTCGAAGCCTTCAGCTCGATGCCCGACAAGAAGCTGGTGGTGATCGGCGCCGGCCCCGAATTCGAGAAGGCCAAGGAGGTCGCCGGTCCCAACGTCACCCTGCTGGGTTACCAGGACTTCGACTGCCTGCTCGACCACATGCGCCGAGCGCGGGCCTTCGTCTTCGCCGCCGAGGAAGACTTCGGCATCACCCCCATCGAAGCCCAGGCCTGCGGTACCCCCGTTATCGCCTATGGCCGGGGTGGCGTGCTGGAAACCGTACGCGGCCTGGATGCGCCCCATCCCACCGGCGTCTTCTATCCGGAGCAGAGCGTCGCCTCGCTGTGCGCCGCCGTGCGCCAGTTCGAAGCCCTGGAAACGCCGATCAGCCAACAGGCGTGCCGGCAGAATGCCGAGCGCTTCGCCACCAAGCGTTTCCGTCAGGAAATGCGTGCCTTCGTCGAAGCCCGGGTTGCCGCGCTGCATCTGCCCGCCGATCTGGATCTGGAGATCGTCACGCCCTTTCCCAGCAAGGGTCTGCAGCCGAGTTCGCTGAGCACCGCCTGATCGTTACTCCTTCACGTCCATGAATTCCCGCGCCCAGACTCGATACTCCTGCAGTGTCGAGTACTTGGTGGACAGTTCGGACGCGGACAGGTCGGACGCGGTGATGTCGCGCTGCTCTCTCAGGCAATCGTAGGTCGCCTTGATCGCCGCGAAGTAGGCGGCATGACCATTCACCACCACCCGCACCCCGGCCTTGGACAGGCGGGCGTTGTCGCGCAGCTGGGGATTGCCGTAGGTCACCAGCATCACCGGCACGCTCAGGTGCTGGGTGATCTCTTCCAGATGATCGAAGTCACGAATCCCGACCATGCAGATGCCGTCCGCGCCCGCCGCCTCATAGGCCTTGGTACGGGAGATGACCTCTGCGGTGCTCAGTTCGGTGGCGTTGGTGCGGGCAAAGATGCTCAGGGCTTCGTCGATACGGGCTTCCAGCGCACCCTTGATCTTGCCGATGCCCTCCTCGACGCTCACCAGGTCGGTGGACTTGCGGCCATAGCCGGCCGGTAGCACGGTGTCCTCGATGGTCAGGGCAGCCACCCCGGCGCGCTCGAGCTCGGTGATGGTACGCATGACGTTCAGGGCATTGCCGTAGCCGTGATCGGCGTCGGCGATGATGGGCAGCCGGGCGACCCGGCCGATGCGAGTGGCCTGTTCGACGAATTCGCTCAGGGTGATCAGGGCGAAGTCCGGAGCGGCGAGCACCTGCAGGGAAGCCACCGACCCGCCGAGGATGCCCATTTCGAAACCGAGGTCGTTGGCGATGCGCGCCGACATGGGATCGAAGACGGACGCCGTGTGGTAGCAGCTGTCCGATTTCAGCAGGGCTCTGAACGCTAAGCGCAGCTTGTGCGGGGAGGTTGGCTTCATAGAATTTTCCTTCTGGGATAAACCGAACAGACAATGTTAGCGCGACAAGTAGTGGTCACACGACCAGATGTCCGGCTTTGAGATAAATCGATTCATCCAACTGACCCACGGTCGCCGTTCGGCCTCGCCGCTCAGGCGCCGCAAGCCACAGGTCGAAACTCGCGGAGAACGGATCAGCCCGGGTAACCCGCCGCTTGGCCAGACGCTGGAGATTTCGATACCCAAGCATGCCCGGGCAAAGTGACAATAGTGGCCAGGCTCAGCCTTTCTGCCAATCCCGTCATTGCCCAATGCCATCATGCTTGCTGCCGACTTTCTAGACCGCTTCACCGCCCTGGATCTTTTCCTGACTCGGCATCAGCACCTGTGGCGGCCCAGACCCTTCGTCGAGCGTGAGCTGCCCTGGGAGTCGAGCTGCCCGGAACTGGCCGATTGTTTGCGCGCCCGCAGCCTGGAAGCGGCGGAGGCGGCCCATAATACCCCTCAGCTCCTGGCTGCACCTGAACCCTTCCACTCCCTGGCCAAGACCTCGCTGGCGCTCACTCAGGTCCCCGAATACCAAGACGCTCCTGGCCGCAATCTGTCCGGCAGGCAAGACGTCGACGTACCGGGGCGCAAGTGGCTGCAGATCGAGGCCTTCAGCCGCAAGCTGGACTTCCAGCGACCGGTGCGGCGCTGGGTCGATTGGTGCGCGGGCAAGGGCCATCTGGCCAGGCACCTGACCTATCAGGGTGCACCAGCGGTCTGCCTGGAGGTCGATGCGGCCCTCGTCGCGGAAGGCGCAAGGCTCAGCCACCGGGCCCGGGCCTCCGTGCACCATTATCAGGCCGATGTGCTCCAAAGGCTGGCAGGCGACCAGCTGGGCAGCCGCGACACACCCGTCGCCCTGCATGCCTGCGGCGACCTGCACACCCAGCTGCTCAGGGTGACGGCAGCGCGCGGCTGTCAGCAACTGGCCCTGGCGCCCTGTTGCTATGACCGCATCTCCGCCGAAGTGTATGGCCCCTTGTCCGCGCCGGCGAAGGCCTCGGCACTGCGGCTGGACCGGGAAGCCCTGCGTCTGGCCCTCTGTGAAACCATCACCGGCGGGCAACGGGTACGCCGGGATAGAGACCTGTCCATGGCGCGACGGCTGGGCTTCGATCTGCTGCAACGCGAAGTCACGGGGCGCGATGTCTATCTCAATACGCCGCCACTGCCCAGCCACTGGCTGCGCCAGCCCTTCGCCGCCTTCGGCGAAGAGCTGGCAAGACGCAAGGATCTGCTGCTGCCGAACGGAATCGACTGGCCGCTCTGGGAAAGGCGAGGCTTCCAGCGGCTGGCGGAAGTTCGTAATCTCGAGCTGTTGCGCGGCCTATTCCGCCGTCCCCTGGAGCTCTGGCTGGTATTGGATCAGGCGCTGTTCCTACAGGAGCAAGGTTACAGGGTGACGCTGGGGACCTTCTGTCCAGCCCACCTGACACCGCGCAACCTGCTGCTGACGGCAGAAAAACCCCATTCGGCCTAGGCTCACAGCCGCTCTATCCTGCACGTTTGTCGGAATCTGAGCGACGGAATGTAAAAAATACCTTTTGGTGATGGACTTCTCACAAAGTCTGCACAATAGTTAGGTTGCAATCTCGCAAAAAAAGCAGGAATAACAAAAATGCGCTACTACCTGCCCGTTTGGACCGGCGTCGCCGGTTGCCTCGTCTTCGCCCAAGCCCAGCTGCCCTGGCTTGCGGTGGCCTCCCTCCTCGTCAGCTGGTCCTTCTTGCTGTTCTCGCACGACAACGCAAGGAATTCAGCCTGGCATTCCAAGATCTCCACCCTCCCCGTCAATTCCCCCTTGAGCTTTCAGTCCCACCATCGCCATTGAGGCGTGCTCCAGGCCAGGGACTGGCCTACACCCGACCTGACAGGTCTGGCTGTCTCATTGTTTAGTGAAGCAGCGCACAAATCCTGTATCCCGCATTAAAGTCCGACGGAACGTTTTCCTCCCTTCTGCTGCCTGGACAAACCGCTCATCGCACCCTGCGACGAGAGAAGTGTGCCGGCCGTCCGCCCGCACTGTGACGCACTCCCTCCTTCTTTACATCCCCTCTCCTGCCGCACCTCGTCTGGCGTGCTATTTGCCCTGATTTGGGCTTGCTCGACAGCGCCTCCCCGCCTTTCTACCGTGTGAACCTCTTAATCAGTGCCGAGTCCTAACGTCGCTACAGCCATCATGGCATTTAGCGATCGGTGGCCAGTCATCGGTCCTAGAGCGCCATAGTGAACATTTCAGACGCTGGTAGCTGCCTCGCCCAGTTGAAAGTTCGTGCACGGTATACGCACAAGGATGGAACCATGAATTTGAAAGAACGCGGCATTTTGCATACGAATTCCTCGGCAATCTCGCTCGCACACCGCCTGCTCGACCTCGCCGTGATCACGCTGAGCGCCTACGTGGCAGGTACCTGGGCGTCGGAAACCGGCATGCGTCCCGAGCATTGGGTCGTCATCTTCCTGTCCTTGCTGATCTTCCATTTCCTCACCGAGCTGAACCACGTCTATGGTTCCTGGCGCGGTGAACGCATCACCGATGAACTGCTCAAGATCGCCACCTACTGGGTGCTGACCTTCGCGACCGTGTTCATGGTCGACTACTTCTTCTTCGACCAGTCCTACCTCTCGCCTGGCGTGATGCAGGGCTGGCTGGGCCTGACGCTGGGTACGCTGTGCGGCTATCGCGTGCTGCTGCGCTCGATCATGCACTCCCTGCGCAAGGCCGGCATCAACACCCGCAATGTCGCCATCGCCGGCAACGGCATGGTCGCCCAGCGCCTGGCGCACACCATCAGCACCGCGCCCTGGATGGGCCTGCGCATCGCCGGGTTCTACAGCGACAACCAGGACACCGGTGAAGAAGGCGTGCCCAGCCCAGTGCTGAATGGCGGTCTCGACCGGCTCATGCAGGACGTCCGCTCCGGCCAGGTCGACAAGGTCTACATCACGCTCGGCATGGCCGATCAGAGCAAGATCAATTGGCTGGTCCAGGAGCTGAGCGACACCACGGCGTCCGTCTACATCATCCCGGACATCTTCATGTTCCACCTGCTGCATGCCCGCAGCGAAAGCCTCGATGGCCTGCCCAGCATCAGCATCTTCGATACCCCGATGGATGGCGCCAGCCACATCGTCAAGCGGATCGAGGACATCGTGTTGTCTTCCATCATCCTGGCCATGATCTCCCTGCCAATGCTGGCCATCGCCATCGGCATCAAGATCACCTCGCCCGGTCCGATCTTCTTCAAGCAGAAGCGCTACGGCATGGATGGCAAGCCGATCGAAGTGTGGAAATTCCGCAGCATGAAGGTCATGGAAAATGGCGCCAAGGTCACCCAGGCGACCAAGAATGACACCCGCATCACCCCGTTTGGTGCATTTTTACGACGTACGTCTCTCGATGAATTGCCTCAATTCATTAATGTACTCCGCGGCGAAATGTCCATCGTCGGTCCCCGCCCCCATGCCGTCGCTCACAACGAGCAATACCGCAAGCTGGTGCAGGGCTACATGCTCCGCCACAAGATGAAGCCCGGCATTACCGGTTGGGCTCAGGTCAATGGCTGGCGCGGCGAGACCGATACCCTGGACAAGATGCAGAAGCGGGTCGAGTTCGATCTGGACTATATCCACCACTGGTCTTTCTGGTGGGACGTCAAGATCATCTTCCTCACGCTGTTCAAAGGCTTCATCAATAAGAACGCATACTGAGACCGGCCGGGGCCATTGGCCCGCCCCTCAGCACGACGATCTGGAGCCTGGACTCCCGACCCTAATTACATCGGCAGCAAGCGATCCCTGGAGACAGGCATCGCTGGCTATCTGCCGTCGATACCTGTTGTCCGGACAACAGGAAGGTTTTGAAGAATGATCAAGTCGATATTGGTTGTATGCGAAGGGAACATCTGCCGCAGCCCGGTCGCAGAAGCACTACTGGCCAAGGCGCTGGAAGGCCGTGACGTCCAGGTCGGTTCCGCTGGCATCAGGGCACTGGTTGGCCATGGCATCGAGAAGAACGCACAAGAGGTACTACGGCAAAACGGCATAGATTTCACCACCCACCAAGCTCGTCAAGCGGATGCAGAGATGCTGCGCAAGGCGGATTTGATTTTGACCATGGAAGAGTTTCACTCACGCTCCGTCGAAAGTATTGCTCCTGAAGTCAGGGGTAAGGTTTTTCTGATCGGGAAATGGTTGAGCAATCAAGAAGTACCAGACCCTTATCGCCTTTCTAAAGAGATGTTTCAAAATGTCCACATACTTTTGACGCGCTGTGTAAACAGTTGGCTTCCATACATCAAATAGGGAAGAAGGAATTTCATGACCACGATGCCTCGCTTTACTCCCGAAGTTAAGAATGAGTCGGATATCAACTTTTCCGCACTCTTCGGTATGTTGATCGATTACAAATGGCAACTCCTGTCGGTAATCGGTATTTTCGCCGCGCTCGGTATTGGCTACGCCATCCTGGCCACGCCCATGTATTCGTCCAACGCCATGATCCAGATCGAAATGGAGAAGAAGGGCGTTACCCGACTGACCGATCAGACCAGCGGCATGCCGCCGCCCATGCCCGAGGCGGTGACCGAGATCGAGCTGCTCAAGTCGCGCTCCGTGATCGGCAAGGCGATCGAGAACCTCAAGCTGGATATCGAGGTCAAGCCACGCTATTTCCCGCTGATTGGCAACTTCGTCGCGCGTCGTTTCGAGCCGCAGAATGAGACCGACGTGGCCTCGCCCCTGCTGGGTCTGAACAGCTTTGCCTGGGGCGGTGAGAAACTGGTCCTCGACCAGCTGGAAGTGCCTGACAGCAACCTCGACAAGCCGATGAAGCTGAAAGTCGAGGACAACCAGAATTTCACCGTCTTCAATGCCGATGACGAAGTGGTGCTGCACGGTGGCCTCGGCCAGCCGGTGAGCAATGCGGGCTACCAGATCAAGGTCGCCACGCTGCAGGCTCGCCCGGGCACCGAATTCACCATCATGAAGAAGCGTTTCTCCAAGACCATCCAGGAATACCAGGGTCGCATCGTCGCCGGTGAGCGCGGCAAGATGTCGGGCATCATCGGTGTCGGTCTGCAGGATGCGGATCCGCTGAAGGCCCAGGCCATCGTCCAGGAAGTCGCGGACATCTATGTTCAGCAGAACATCGATCGCAACGCCGCCGAGTCCACCCAGAGCCTGGAATTCCTGCGCGCCCAGATCCCGGTCGTGAAATCCGATCTGGAAAAGGCCCAGTCCGCGCTGAACTACTACCAGACCAACAAGAAATCGGTCGATATCGACAGCGAGACCAAGGGCGTCCTGGAGCAGACCGTTGCGCTGGACAACCAGATCTCCGAGCTGAACCTCAAGCGCACCGAGATGGATCGCAAGTTCACTCGTCAGCACCCGGCCTACCAGGCGCTGATGAGCCAACTGGGTCAGCTGCAAGCTGAGCGGGCCAAGCTGCAGAAGCGCGTCGAAGTACTGCCGGAAACCCAGCAGGAACTGCTGCGCCTGAACCGCGACATCGAAGTGACCGGCCAGACCTATGCGCTGATGCTGAACAAGGCTCAGGAGCTAGAAGTCATTCGCGCCGGTACCGTGGGTAGCGTGCGCATCATCGACAACGCCAACGCCAACGTCGATGACCCGTCCGCCCCCAACAAGCCGCTGATCATCGCCGTCGCCATCATCCTGGGCGGCATCGTCGGCCTGGCCATCGTCTACACCCGTCACACCCTGCGTCGCGGCGTCGAGACGCCGGAAGCCATCGAGCAGATCGGTCTGCCGGTCTACGCTTCGATCCCCTACAGCAAGAATCAGGCGGACACCACCAAGGTACTGGGCACCAAGCAGCCGGGCGAATCCTCGCTGACCGCTCTCACCCACCCGACCGATCTGAGCACCGAGGCGCTGCGCAGCCTGCGTACCAGCCTGCACTTCGCCATGATCGAGGCCAAGAACAACATCCTGATGATCTCCGGTCCCAGCCCGGGCGTCGGCAAGTCCTTCGTGTCCTCGAACCTGGCCGCGGTGATCGCCGAGTCCGGCCAACGCGTGCTGCTGATCGACGGCGACATGCGCAAGGGCTATCTGCACAAGCTGATGAACACCAAGCAGCAGGACGGTCTGTCCGATCTGCTCAGTGGTCGTATCGCCCTGAACGATGCCATCAAGAAGACCGAAGTCGGCAGCCTGGATTTCGTCTCCTGCGGCCAGTTCCCGCCGAATCCGTCGGAACTGCTGATGAGCCTCCGCTTCACCACCGTGCTGAAGAAATTCAGCGAGCTGTACGACATCGTGATCATCGACACCCCGCCGATCCTGGCGGTGACCGAGGCCGGCATCATCGGCAGTCACGCCGGTACCAGCCTGATCGTCGCACGTTTCGGCGTGAACAGTGTCAAGGAGCTTGAGGCGACCAAGCGCCGCTTCGACCTCAACGGCATTCCGCTCAAGGGCGTGATCTTCAACGCCGTGGAGCGCAAGGCCAGTAACTACGGCTCCTATGGCAATTACCACTACTCCTACGAGCAGAACGCCAAGAGCTGATGCACTACCCCGGCTGGACGGCCTGATCGCCGTCCAGCCGATCCCTTCAGGGATCGCGGCAGTATTCGTACAGGCGCATCGAACAAGAAACTACCTCACACAGCGATTTCGAAGGGTTTCCTCCTGAACCCGGCCACGCTTGGCAGCCTTGCATCTCGACGCTGTACCGGATTGATGATTCTGAAGAATAGGAACACGCCAATGAACGTAGTCATGGTGCTCAACTACAAGGCCCCCAACGAAACCATCAGTTGCGTGGAGAGCATCCTCAAGCACTGCCCGTCCATCGATCACGCGGTGGTGGTGGACAACGATTCCCAGGACGGCTCCATCGACGTCCTGCAACGCTGGCAGGCCGACAACGCCCTGAGCCAGGTCACCGTGCTCGCCAGCCCGCGCAACGACGGCTATGCCGGCGGCAACAACTACGGCATGCGTTGGGCGCTGGACAATCTGGCGGTCAAGCATTTCTGGGTCGTCAACAACGACGCCTACGTCAAGGACGATGCCTTCGCCCCGCTGCTGGCCGAGCTGCAGCGCGCGCCCAAGACCATCGTCGGCTCGGTGATCCTGAGCTCCCAGACCGGGCGCCTGGAATGCTATGGCGGCGGCATCCTCTATCCACTGCTGGGCAAGTCCAAGCTGCTGGGCAAGGACATCGACGTCAGCGAGATTTCCCAACTGGACCGTGAACCCGATTACATCATGGGTTGCAGCATGGCCTTCTGCGCCAGCCTGCTGACCGAGATCGGCTTCATGGACGAAGCCTACTTCATGTATTCCGAGGAAGTGGACTGGCAGCACCAGGCCAAACGCAAGGGCGTCGTGCTCAAGGTCTCACGCGAGAGCCAGCTCTATCACTACGGCTCCATGAGCTCGGGCGGTCGCAGCGCCTTCTATCACTACTTCCGTAATCGTGCGGCGACCCGCTTCAATCGTAAATTCCATGGCACTCCCTATGCACTGGTGTCCGCCGTGCTCCTGTCCGGCATCACCGTGCTCAAGGAATTCAAGAATCCGAAACTGGCCTGGTCCGGCGTCAAGGGTGCCTTCAAGGGAGCGACGATGCATGTCTAACCTAAGCAACCAAGCCTTCGGTATCGACTTCTTCACCGGTACCAAGGACGAGCTGATGAGCTCGATCAGCCAGGACATCCATCGTCCCTACAGCTACATCGTCACACCGAACATCGACCATGTCGTGCAGCTGCAGAGCAATCCGGACATGCGCGAGTCCTATCAGCGCGCCGGCAAACGCATCTGCGACAGCCGGATCCTGATGCCCATCCTCAAGTCGCTGGGCGTCGCCGTGCCCGAGGTCATCACCGGCAGCGATCTCACCCTGAGCATTCTGCGCAAGGCCAACGACGAGCGCCTGTCGGTGGTGCTGATCGGTTCGAGCGAGAATGACGTGGGCAAGCTGCGCCGGATGTATCCGCACATCCAGCTGGCGCACTACAACCCGCCGATGGGTTTCATCAACGATCCGCTGGAGACGCAGAAATGCGTCGACTTCGTGATGCAGAACCCTTCCGAGTTCATCCTCTATGCCGTCGGGGCGCCGCGCCAGGAAAAGCTCGCACGGCAGATCGACAGCAGCAAGCGTACCGGCGTCGGCCTGTGCATTGGCGCCTCCATCCTGTTCGCCGTCGGCACCGTCAAGCGTGCCCCGCGCTGGATGCAGAAGGCCAAGCTGGAATGGCTGCACCGGATGTGTTCGGAGCCCAAGCGGCTGGCCAAGCGTTACGTGCACGATGCCCTGAGCATCCTGCCCATCTATCTCAAGGAACGCAGCAGTCGCCGCACCTGAGGCGCTGCCCCCGCAGCATTCTCAGCCGCAAGGAAGATGACCATCGGACAAGCAGTCCGGTGGTCCCGTCTGGATGGGTAGGTCTATGAGCATTCTCCGTAAAAGTACCGTTTCCTTCGTTCTCCTGATCCCGTTGCTGATCCTGCACCTGGACGTGTTCGGCGAAAGCCCGCACAACCCGGTCGGCATCCTCTATCTAAACGAGTTGTATCTGGCCATCTGCATGGCCTTCACATTCTTCTACCTGCTGACCAGCATTGGCACCCAGCAGCGCGAATTCAAGATCCTGATGACCTACGCCGTCTATTCGTCGGCGGTGTTCATCGGGTTGCCGGCGATCTTTTCCTTTCTGTTCTACGGTCAGCCGATCTTCTACGGCCTGATCGAAGAGCGGCGGATCCTGTTCAGCTTCGGTTTCGCCACCCTGATGTTCCTCGGGCGCAACATGAGCGCCTCGCAATTCGAGAAAGCCCTGCTGATCACGGCGCTGCTGGCAGCGGCCATGGCCTGGATGTTCAAGTTCGGCGCGCTGCCGGATCTGCGTGACAAGCAGTCCTCCTTCGACCGCCCGGACCGTTCTTCCATCGGCGCGCCGGCCCTGTGCCTGGCCTACTTCTACTGCATCCAGACCTGGAACAAGGGCATCTCGCCGATCGACGGCTCGGCGCGCAGCAAGACCGTGCACATCGTGCTGGCCATGTTCTTCCTGCTGACCCTGGTGTTCGGCACCCAGACCCGGCAGCTCATCGTGCTGGCACTCTGCTTCACCGTGTTCTGCCTGAAGAGCAAGTCGATCGTCTGGATCTGCGTCTCCGCCCTGCTGCTGTCGCCCTTCTTCATCTTCCCGGACCTGATGAAGGTGCTGGGGCTGAATCTGGATTTCTACGCTCAGTCGGTGGAAGACGGCCCCACCGATGGCGTGCGCGAGCAGACCATCGGTTACATCTTCTCCCACCTCAGCCAGAACCACTGGCTGCCCAGCGGCTCGCTGTCGCTGATGTGGAACAACGGCTTCATTCCCTACTTCGGCGAGTATTTCTTCCTGTCCGACGTAGGCGTGTTCGGCACCGTGTTCCGCTTTGGCTTCCTGGCCTTCATCATCATCCCGGTGTCGCTGTTCCTCTACTATCGCTGGGCGAAGATGCTGCACCCCGATACCGGTTTCGTGGTGACCGCCACCCTGGCCCAGCTGGTGATCTGGCCGCTGGCCGGTTTCTTCGAGTATCTCCAGGCCACCATCTGCTACCTGATGGTGATCCAGGCGCTGCGCGCCCTGCATCACTACAGCTCCGCACCCGTCCAGGAGACCTACGTCAGCAGCCCCTACCCGCGTCCGAGCAGCCAGCTGGCTCGTTCGGTCTGATCCCTCGTGCCGCCCGGCGTCCGCCGGGCGGCCCCAAGGAGTTTTCACCCCCACGATGTCGATGATCAAAAACAGCACCTGGAACATCCTGGGTGTCGTCATTCCCAGTGCCATCGCGCTGCCCACCATGGGCGTGCTGTCGCGTCTGCTCGGTGTCGAGCAGTTCGGCCTGTTCACCCTGGCCTTCGCCATCGTCGGCTATGCCACCCTGTTCGATGCCGGCCTGTCGCGTGCGGTGATCCGCGCCGTCGCCATGCACCACGGCGACAAGGGGCTCAATCGACTGGTCATGGGCACGGCCACCGGCGCCGTCATCGGTCTGAGCCTGCTGGCGACGCTGCTGCTGTGGTTCGGTGCGGGCAAGGTGGTGAGTCTGCTGCACGTCTCGCCCGAGCATTTCGACAATGCCGTGGCCGGCTTTCGCTGGCTGAGCCTGTGCGTACCACCCTTCCTGCTGGCGACGGTCTGGTTCGCCTACCTGGAGGGCAACGAGCGCTTTGGGGAATTCAACATCCTGCGGACCTTCTCCAACAGTCTGCTGGCGATCGCGCCGCTGATCGCGGTGCTGATCGAACCGAGCTTTTCCGCCACCGTGATCGGCCTGGTGCTGGCCCGGGTGGTGTCCATGGCGCTGGCCTACTGGCCGCTGCACAAGGACTTCCCGGAAGGCATCCGCACCTTCAAGGTGGAGGTGTTCAAGGAACTGCTGAAATTCGGCAGCTGGATGACGGTGAGCAACATCATCAGTCCGCTGATGGTCTATTTCGACCGCTTCGTGCTGTCGCACATGGTCGGCGCCAGCCGGGTGTCCTTCTACACCGCTCCTGCCGAGGCCGTGTCGCGGATGCTGATCATCCCCAATGCCGTGGCCCGGGTGGTGTTCCCACTCCTGAGCAAGAGCGGCGAAGACGCCGCGCGCCAGGCCAACAAGGCGTTCTGGGGTCTGCTGCTGATCAGCCTGGCGATGGTGTTGCCGATCCTGGTGCTGGCGCCCTGGATCATGACGGTGTGGATGGGTCCGGAGTACGGCGGCGATGCCGCGCAGATCCTGCGTATTCTGGTGGTAGGCTTCATCTTCAACGCCCTGGCGCAGATTCCCTTCGCCAAGATTCAGGCCCGGGGCCATTCGCGGACCACCGCGATGATCCATCTCGCCGAGCTGTTGCCCTATCTGGGCCTGCTGGTGGTGTGCATCCAGCATTTTTCCATCATGGGCGCCGCCATTGCCTGGACCATCCGGGTAACCGTGGACTACCTGGCGCTGGAATACTTCGCTCGACGCACGCCGCCGCTGCAACCCACACCCGTCTATCAGCAGAGTCCCTGAGGGCGCTCTGCTTAGACGAACGTCCGCAATACACGAGAGGTGCTGTCCGTGTCACGAGTGAAACGTCGTATCGGTGGTGGCCTGCTGGCCACCGTATTACTGTCCGCGGCGCTTTATGGCCAGGCGCAGGCAGCGCCGGCGACAGCCAAGGTGGATCTGATCGGCATCAACATGTCGGCCGCCGGCTTCGCGGGTCAGGTCCTGCCGGGCGTGGAAGGCACCAACTACTTCTATCCCACCGAGGATTACTTCCGCCGCTACGCGGCCAAGGGCATCCGCTTCATCCGCTTCCCCTTCCTCTGGGAGCGGGTGCAGCCCCAGCTGGGCGGTGAACTGGACCAGGCCCAGGTCGCCCTGCTGCAGCGCACCCTGGACTTCGCCGACAAGTACGGCATCCGGGTGATCCTCGACCTGCACAACTACGCGCGCTATCGCGGCCAGCTGATCGGCTCGCCCCAGGTGTCCTACGCCAGCTACGCCGATGTCTGGAAGCGCCTGGCGCTGACCTTCCAGAAGCATCCGGCGCTGTACGGCTACGATGTCATGAACGAACCCCATGACACCCAGGGCCTCTGGCCGCGGGCGGCGCAGACGGCCGTGGACAGCATCCGCACGGTGGACATGAAGACGCCGATCTTCATCGCCGGCGACAGCTGGTCCAGTGCCCAGCGCTGGCCGCAGGTGAATGGCGATCTGCTGATCAAGGATCCGGCGGACAACCTGATCTACGAGGCGCACATCTACTTCGACGAAGACTCCAGTGGCAACTACGCCTCGGGCATGAAGGGCGTCCATCCCATGATCGGCGTGGAAAGAACCCGCCCCTTCATCGAGTGGCTGAAAAAGCACAATTTGCGCGGCTTCATTGGCGAATATGGGATACCTGCACACCCGCAATGGCTGGAAGCCATGGACAATCTGCTCAGCTATCTGGGCGAGCAGTGCGTACCCAGCGCCTATTGGGCGGCGGGTCCGGGCTGGGGCGACTATCCTCTGGCCATCGAACCGAAGAATGGCGCGGAGAAGCCGCAGACGGCCCTGCTGGAAAAACACCTGAACAAACATGACTGCGAAGTCATAGGGCCTCGTTAGCGGAGATATGACAGATTTCGAACGGCGTCACCTTTTTCTGCTCCGGTGGCGCTGAACTCGATGGCCAAGGGCCAGTCCTAGACCAGCAGACTCAGGTGCTCGTACAACTAAAAGCTGAGACCCGAGTTCTCTCGCCGCTGGATAGGCTGGCCGCATGGAATCCAGTCCCCTGTCGAGGACCGTTATGTCTCGCGAAGGAACACCATGAATAACCGGCTCGTTGCTTCTACCTTCCGATTTATTCCTCTTGCTCACACTCAATCAGCAATCAAGGACGAATGACATGAAAACCAAATTTACCGCTCTGGCCTTGCTGTCTGGCATCGTCCTGCAGGGTTGTGCCTACTCCCCGGGTCAGTACCTGGATCAGGACGACCTGAAAAGCGATCCGAGCATCCAGGGCACCAAGGTCCAGCTGATCCCGATCACCAGCTCGCTGCTGATGAGCCAGGATTCCGCGGCCCTGTCCAAGGCTCCCGACCTCAAGCCCCTGCTGGACTACAAGCCGCAGGCTTACCGCGTCGGTGCGAGCGACCTGCTCTACATCACCGTCTGGGATCACCCCGAACTGACCGCTCCGTCCGGCGCCCAGCAGCAGCTGGAAGCCAACGGTCGCCTGGTGCGTCCGGATGGCACTCTGTTCTACCCCTACGTCGGCACCGTGCGCGCCGCCGGCAAGACCCTGGAAGAGATCCGTACCGATATCTCCCGTCGTCTGGCCACCTTCATCGACAATCCCCAGGTCGACGTCAGCGTGCTGAAGTTCGGCAGCCAGAAGGTCACCATCTCCGGCGCCGTGAACAAGGGCGACGCCATTCCCCTGACCACCAAGCCCATCACCCTGGTGGAAGCCCTGGGCCAGGCCGGCGTGGCCAACAGCGGTGGCGCCGATCTGACCGGCGTGACTCTGGTGCGTGACGGCAAGGAATACCGCCTGGACACCGACAGCCTGAACCGCAAGGATTCCAAGCTGTACGGCATCTACCTGAAGGACGGCGACAGCCTGCACCTGCCCTACAACGATGCCCGCAAGGTCTATGTGGTGGGTGAAGTCCGCGCTCCGGCAGCGGTCAGCTACAAGATCACCAACCTGAACCTGATGGAAGCCCTGAGCCAAGCCGGTGGTATCCAGCAGGAAACCGCCAACGCCGATGCCGTCTACGTCATCCGTGGCCCGGAAGACCTGAAGGCCCCGGGTGCCACCGCCCAGGTCTTCCACCTGGCGGCCAAGAATCCCACCGCCTATGTGCTGGCGCAGAACTTCCATCTGCAGCCGCAGGACGTGGTCTTCGTCGGCCCGGCCGGTATCACCCGCTGGAACCGCTTCGTCAGCCAGCTGCTGGGCTCGACCAACATCCTCTCCACCAGCGCCAACCTGAACAGCAGCTTCAAGTAACAGCGCTCGCTTGCCGTCATGCCGGTTACCGCCGCGCATGACGGCAATTCCCCTGATGTTCCGCGACACCCCTCCTGCCTTCCCGCGCTACACCTCCTCGCCCACACGTCTGAAACCCGCTGCCTAGACAGGCTTTCCAGCAGACAATTAATTATTTCGATACCTATTAACCCGGTAATTGCTGCCGCTCGGCTTGGCGCAGGCAGTTTTTCGTCACGCTTTTGCGTAATGTAGCTAACCTGATACCGAAGTTGGGCACGTTTAAGGACTGGGTGTGGCGTCAGGCAAGGCAATTAGAGCAGGGTCCCGCTTCGGTTGGTGGCGCAAGCTGACGGTCTGGCTGCTAGGCTATCTGTCCTTCATGGGCACGGCCCTGGCCGCGCCCGCCAGCGTGGCCTTCTGGTACGCGGAAAAACCGCCAGTGGCCGAACTCGCCCAGTTCGACTGGGTGGTGCTCGAACCCGGCCATGCCAGTGCTGCCGATGTCCGCGCCCTGCGCGACGGCGGTGCCCAGCCCTTCGCCTATCTGTCCATCGGCGAATTCGCCGGCGACGCGGCGGCGCTGGAGAAGGCCGGCCTCAGCGCGGGGGCCAGCCCGGTGGCCAACAAGGCCTGGGGCAGCCAGGTGATGAATCTGGCCACGCCGGTCTGGCGGGCCCATCTGCTCGAACGCGCCGCCCAGCTGGCCAAGGCCGGTTACACCGGACTGTTCCTCGATACCCTCGACAGCTTCCAGCTGGTGGCCGAAGACCAGCGCGAAACCCAGCGCCTGGCGCTGAAGAGCCTGCTGGCCGAACTGCACCGTCGTCAGCCATCGCTCAAACTGTTTTTCAATCGCGGCTTCGAAGTGCAACCCGAGCTGCCCGGCGTGGCTGCCGCCATGGCGGTGGAGTCCATCTATGCGGGCTGGGATGCCGGCAAGAAAACCTATCGACCGGTCAGCGCCGGAGATCGCGAATGGCTGAAGCCGCGGATCGAGGCGGCGCGCAGTGCCGGCATCCCGGTCATCGCCATCGAATACCTGCCGCCGGAACAGCGTGACGAAGCCCGGCGCCTGGCCAAGCGGCTGCGCGACGAAGGCTATGTGCCCTATATCACCACCCCCGATCTCAATACCCTGGGCATCAGCTCGGTGGCCCTGCAGCCGCGGCGGTTGGCGCTGCTCTACGATGGCCGCGAAGGCGCCTTGCGCCAGTCGGCCGTGCACCGCTTCCTGGGCAGCGCCCTGGAGTACCAGGGCTATCGGCTGGACTATTTCGATGCCTCCAAGTCGCTGCCCACGGCCTGGCCTGGCGCGCTCTACGCCGGGGTGGTGGTGTGGATGACCAGCGGCCCGCCACCCAATTCGCGAGCCTTCAGCGACTGGATCGGCCAGCGCCTGGATGAAAAGACGCCCTTGCTGATCCTCGGTGGCCTGCCGCTGGACAACGAGGCCCTGCTCAAGCGACTGGGCCTTGGCGTCAGTCGCAAGCCACTACCCGACAACCTGACCCTCAAGGTGGCGGACCCCGCCCTCGCCGGCAACTTCGAGGCGCCGGTCAAGTTGCGCACCCGTGGCCTGCCGGCCGTGCAGACGTTGCCAGGCGGGCCGACGCCGGTGGTCAGCCTCACGGGCCAGGATGGCAGCTTCGTGCCCATGGGCGTGGCCCCCTGGGGCGGCTTCGTCTTCAGCCCCTACGTCATGGAGGACGGCCCCGAGGCCAGTCGCTGGATCATCGACCCCTTCGCCTTCACGGCGAAGGCCCTGCAGCTGCCGCCCCTGCCGGTACCCGACCCCACCACCGAAAACGGCCGCCGCATTGCCACCGTGCATATCGACGGCGACGCCTTCGTGTCCAAGGCCGAAGTACCCGGCGCACCCTATGCCGGCCAGGTGGTCCTGGAACAGTTCATCCAGCCACATCCCTTTCTGACCTCGGCGTCGATCATCGAAGGCGAGATCGGCCCCAAGGGCCGCTATCCGGAACTGACCGCGCAGCTGGAGCCCATCGCCCGCCGGCTGTTCGCCGATCCCAAGGTGGAGGTGGCCACCCATACCTTCAGCCATCCATTCTTCTGGCAACCGGCGGTGGCCGAGCAGAGCGAGAACTTCGAAGCCCAGTACGGCTACATGATGCAGATTCCCGGCTACGACAAGGTGGATTTCACCCGGGAGATCGTGGGTTCGACCCGCTATATCAATGAGCGCCTGACCACCCCGCAAAAGCCGGTGAAGATGGTGTTCTGGTCCGGTGACGCCCAGCCCGATGCGGCCACCCTCAAGCTCGCCTACGACAACGGCCTGCTCAACGTGAATGGCGGCAACTCCCATATCACCCGTTCACAACCCTCGGTGAGTGGCCTCTATCCCTTCATCCGCCCCACCCCCGGCGGCCTGCAGTTCTACGCGCCCATCATCAACGAGAACGTCTACACCAATCTCTGGCGCGGCCCTTACTACGGCTTTCGCGACCTGCTCTATACCTTCGAGCGAACCGAGCACCCCCGCCGTCTGCGTGGGCTGCATCTCTACTATCACTTCTACTCGGGCACCAAGCAGGCCTCGCTCAAGGTCATGGAGGAGATCTACCAGGGCATGGCCGCCGAGCGTCCCCTGTCGCTGTGGATGAGCGATTACCTGAGCCGACTGCACGGCTTCTATACCGCCAGTCTCGCCCGCGAAGACGACGGCAGCTGGTCGATCAAGGCCCTCGATGGCTTGCGCACCCTGCGCCTGGATCCGCGCCTGGGCTGGCCGGATCTGCAGCGCTCCAAGGGCATCGCCGGGGTGCGCGACCTGCCGCAGGGGCGTTATGTCCACCTGGCCGGCGAGAGTGCCCAGCTGGTGCTGCGCGACAGTCGCGATCCCACCCCCGCCCTCGAAGAGGCCAACATTCCGCTGCAGCAATGGGAGTACCTGTCGCCGACCCGTATCCGCTTCGCCTTCGCCGGGCAGTTTCCGCTGGAGCTGACCTTGAGAGCGGCTTCGGCCTGCGAGGTGCGGGTCGGGCGCGAGCGCTACAAGGGCCAGCCGGGACAGGCCGGACTCTGGACGTTCAAACTTCCGCTAACACGAGTGAGTGACGGTGAGATCGTCTGCGGCTAAGAAAACCCGGCTCCTGAGTGGTTGGACGCTGCTGGGGGTCGCGCTCCTCACCGCCCTGGTGCTGGTGCTGACCTTTCACGGCAAGCAGGTGTTCCTGCCGGGCGAAGAGCCGGCCGATCAGGTGTCCATCAGCTACGCCCAGGTGCTGCTCAAGGCGACCCCGGACGATACCGGGCTGCGCATGAAGCTGATCGACCAGTTGATCGCCCTGGGGCGCATCGACGAGGCGCGGCGTCAGCTGCAACTGCTGCCGGAGCCCTTGGCGTCGACGCCCTTCTATGCCGTGGAACTGGACATCCTGCAGGCGGAAGCCCAGCCGCAGGGCCTGGCCGATGCCGACCGCGAACGCCTGGCGCAACGGCTGAGCGCCCTCGACGTGGCGACCCTGAGCATGCCCCAGCTGCAACGGGTGGCCGAGCGCGCCCTGCAACTGGCCGATCCGGCCACCGCGGCAGAGCGTTTCGTCGAACTGGCGCGCCGCGATCCACCCCGACGCCAGCAATGGCTGGAACAGGCGGCGCGCTGGAGTCTGGCGAGCGGTCGTCAGCAGGAAGCCGCCCGCCTCTATCTGCGCCTGGCCGATCTCGCCGACTCGGCCGAGCAGCGCCAGGGCTACCGGCACCAGGCCTTCGATGCCTGGCTGGCCGCCGGCCAGGGCGCCGAAGCCGCCGCCCTGCTGGAACAGGAACTGCCCCGGCTGCAGCACGATGCCCGTGGCCTGGCCTGGCTGCAGGCCGGGGTTGCCGCGGCCCAGGGCAGCGGACGCCTGGATCTGGCCCAGCGCCTGATCGAGCGCTGGCGCGAGTGGCAACCGGACGATCCGGCCGTCCTGGAGGCCGCCTACCGGCTGGCCCTGGCGCGCGGTGACACCGAACGCGCCTGGGAGGAAGGTCATCAACTGCTGGCGCTGCGTCCTGACGATGAGCCACTGCTCGCGGAGCTCGCCCAGCTGGGTGAATGGACCGGACGGGTGGACGAGGCACTCGACCTCTGGCTGCGCCTGCTCGCCCGCCAGGATGACCCCGCCCGTCGCGATCATGCCTGGAAGCTGGCCGCCCGGGCCTTTCGCTTCGATGCCGTGGTCGAATTGCTCGGTCGGGTGTCCCACGAGCGCCAGCTGGACAAGACCGAACTGGATGCCTTGATCTTCGCCTACGAGTCCCTGGGTGATCCCGAGGCGGAAGAACGCTGGCTGCGCGGCTACATCAAGCGCCAACCGAAGCAGCGCCTGGTGTGGGAACGGTTGCAACAGTTGCTGGCCCGCACCGAACAGGGCGAGGCCGAAGCCGAAGGCTGGGCCGCCTTTGGCAAGCGCTTCCCGCTGACCACCGAGGAGTACCTGGCCTGGGCCGACACCCTGTGGACCCTGTTCAAGCCCGAAGAGGCCTGGGCGGTACTCGAACGGGTCCCGGCCAAGCAGCGCCAGCGCGACGACTACTGGCGGCAGCGCGCGGAACTGGCCTGGGAACTGGAGCGCGACGCGGACGCCCAGGTGGCCTTCGAACGCCTGGCCGCCAGCAGCAAGGGGCTGATGGCCAACGACGAGGATCGGCTGCTGGAGTTGTACCGGCGCACGGCGCCGCGCAAGGCGCTGGCGCTGCTGGAACAGAGCTGGGAGAAGCGCAAGGACCAGCGGCGCCTGACCGAAGCCCTGCAATGGGCCGAGCAACTCAAGGATGCCACCGCGCTGGAGCGGCTGCTGGCCAGCGCCGCCCGCGAACCGGCGTCGGCCGACAATCCCGCCGTCTGGCTGGCGCGGTCGGGTCTCGACTTCCAACGCGGGCGCATCGCCCAGGCCGAAGAAGGCTATCGCCGGGCCCTGCAGCGCTTCCCGGACGACGACCGCTTCCGCGAGCGCCTGCTGTGGCTGCTCATCGACCAGAATCGCCAGACCGAACTGGCCACCCTGTTGCGCGACTGGAAGGGCCGGGCCCGCGACAGCGACGTGCTCTGGCTGCCCTTCGGCAGTGGCCTGGTGCTGCTGGGCCAGGCGGAAGAGGCGCTGGGCTGGTATCGCCGCTATCTGGACGCCCATGCCCAGGACTGGCTGGTCCAGGCCGCCTATGCCGATGCCCTGGACGCCGCCGGCCACCAGGACGCGGCGTTGCGGCTACGCAAGGCGGTCACGCCGCACCTGGCCAACGACGAGGTGCCGGCCACCCCCGAGCGCTATGCCACCTATCTGCGGCTGCTCTCCAGCCTGCGCGGTCCCCAGGCAGCCCTGGCCCAGGCGCGCGCCTGGCAGGACGGCTCGCCGAGCATGCTGCAGCTCTGGTTCGACCAGTGGCTCGACGCCCTCAGTCAGAACAACGACGACGGCCTCAAGAGCGAATGGCTGGCCTGGGCCAAGAGCCGTGGCCTGAAGGTGCGCCAGTACGAGCAATTGCAGGAGGTCCTGCGCCGGCAGAATCGCGGCGAGCTGGAGAAGTTGCTGGCGGCCGGCGATCTGGATCCGGCCCAGCGCGTCGAGGTGCTGCAGCGCCTCGGCCATGCCGGCGACGCCCAGGCCGCGGCCCTGACGGCGGCCGGCGACGAGCCGCCGGAGGTCATCCAGCGACAGTTGCTGCGACAGGCCACCGAGCAGGCCGAACGCACCCCCAATGGGGTCCAGGCCGGCTGGGAACGCCGCGACTATGGCGGCCTGGTCGAGCAGGGCACCGAGGTGCGCGCCGCCCGGCGACTCAGTGATGACGTCTACGCCGATGTCCAGTTCAAGCAGAATCGCGTGGAAAGCGACGGCCTCAAGTCCGATGCCCTGGGCAACGAGCACCAGATGCTGCTCAAGGTGCTGAAGAATCTGGCCGACGGCGGCCTGGAAACCACCGTGGACGCCAGTCAGCGGTCGGACAGCAATCGCCTGGGCCTGGGCGTCGCCCGCACCTGGCGTATCGATGGCAACACCGAGATCGAAGCGGCCCTGGACTGGCACCGGCAACCCGACGAAAGCGGCTATCTGCGCGCCCTGGGCCGGCGCGACAGCGTCAGCCTGGCCGGTCGCCACAACCTCACGCCACGCGACCAGCTGAGCTGGCGGGCGGCGCACAATCGCTATTCCAGTCGCGACGGCGATGCCTTGGGCAGCGGCTTCGCCTTCAACCTGGAGCTGAGCCATATGATCTTCTTCGAAGGCCCTACCTGGCAGGTGCGCAGTGGCATCACCTACCAGCAGAACAAGGCGCGCAGCACCCTGCCCGCCAGCGTCACCCGTTATTTGCAGCCCCTGGCCGGCAGTGGCGAGAACGGCGAGGTCACCGTGGCCGACCTGGAGGCCCTGGGCGGTACCCAGCTCTTGCAGGATCGCTATGGCCAGCTCTATGTCGGCAGCAGCTGGCGGCGTGGCATTCCCGGTTCGCTCAACCGCACCCATCCCCAGTACAGCTGGTTGGTGGACACCCTGGTCGGCTGGCAGTGGACCGAGCGCGAATTCAACTACGGTTTGAATGTCGGCCTGGGCATGGCAGTGCTCGGCGACGACGAACTGGCGTTCACCGCCGGCTACCAGTCCGCGCCCCAGGGCAGCGGCGGTCAGGCCGGCAGCACCCTGGGCATTCAATACAGCAATCGAATCGGTCGCTAGGCCGTTTCAAGGGAGAGACCTCATGAACATCACGCGTCTGCTCGTCGCCAGTGTCGCCACCGTGCTGCTGGCCGGCTGCTCGAGCTTTACCCGACCCAGCGGCGAAGCCCTGCCCAAGGATGCCCGCTGGGGCCTGGTGCCCCTGGCCAACTATGCCCAGGCGCCCATGGCCGGCGACCGGGCGGCGCAGATCCTGGTCAGCGTGCTCGGCGAGCGCGACATCCGCCCACAGGTCTACGACGACAGCCAGGGCGGCAACCCCACCGACGACGAGAAAGCCCGCCAGCGCGCGGCCCTGGACTGGGCGCGGCAGCAGAATCTGCAATACGTGCTCACCGGCAGCGTGGACGAGTGGCAGTACAAGAACGGTCTGGACGGCGAGCCGGCGGTGG
This sequence comes from Pseudomonas sp. HUK17, assembly GCF_001566765.1. NCBI lineage: Bacteria > Pseudomonadati > Pseudomonadota > Gammaproteobacteria > Pseudomonadales > Pseudomonadaceae > Pseudomonas > Pseudomonas sp. HUK17. The sequence goes on along the minus strand of NZ_LSMW01000012.1, from coordinate 330,618 downwards.
GCGTGACCCTGCAGGTGGTCGAGCCGGCCAGCGGCCGGGTGGTCTGGAGCAACAGCGGCGCCCGCTCCGGCTGGTCGCGCGAGAGCCTGGCGGCCACCGCACAAAAGGTCCTGCGCGGCACCGCGCAAGAGCTGCAGTTGCGCTGATGGCCCTGCAATCCGTCCACAAGGACTACACCCTGGCGCCGCGCGCCAGTGGCCGCCTGTCCTGGCTGGAGACCCTACTGGTCACGGCGGCCGCCCTGGGCCTGGGCTTCTGGCTGGTGCCGGAAGACCCCCTGATGGTCGGCCTGGCCTTTCCCTGGGTGGTGTTCGCGCCCATCCTCATGGGGGTGCGCTATGGCTTCATGCGTGGCCTGGTGAGTGCCAGCCTGCTGGTGGTGGCGCTGCTCTATCTGCATCGCCAGGGCTATCCAGCCTACGAAGAGATTCCGCCGTCCTTCATCGTCGGCGTGCTGCTCAGCGCCATGCTGGTGGGCGAATTCCGCGATCTCTGGGATCGCCGCCTGGAACGCCTGGACCTGGCCAACGACTATCGCCAGCTGCGTCTGGACGAATTCACCCGCGCCCACCATCTCCTGCGCATCTCCCACGATCGCCTGGAACAGCGCGTCGCCGGCAACGACCTAAGCCTGCGCAGCTCGCTGCTGGACCTGCGGCGCCAGCTGCGCGAGGTACCCCGCGAGCAGGATGCCCTGCAGGCCCTGGCCGAGCCCATCGTCGGCCTGTTGACCCAGTACGGTTCGCTGCGCGTGGCGGGCCTCTACCGGGTCGACGGCAATGGTCGGGTGGATCGTCGCGCCCTGGCCAGCCAGGGCGAGATGCCCGGCATCGATCCCGACGACCTGCTGGTGCGCCTGACCCTGGAGCGCGGCGAGACCCTGAGCATCCGCCAGGCGCTGCTGGAGCGCGGCGAGACCCAGCATTCGGCGCTGCAGGCCTGCGTGCCGCTGCTGGATACCGAGGAGCGCCTGCTGGCGGTGCTGGCCATCGAGCAGATGCCGTTCTTTTCCTTCAACGAGCGCACCCTCAATCTGCTGACCATCCTCGCCGGCCACATCGCCGACCTGCTGGGCAGCGATCCCCAGGCGCTGGCCCTGGCCGACGACGACGCCCAGCAATTCTCCCAGCACCTCAAGCGCTCGCTGCGCGATGCCCAGCAGCACGCCCTGCCCGCCTGCCTGTTCTGCTTCGAGATGACCGAGGCCGACGGTGGCGAGCGCGCCCTGGCGCTGCTGGAAGGCAGCCGCCGCGGTCTCGACCTGCAACTGCGCCTGACCAATCAGGCCGGGCACCCCTGCCTGCTGGTGCTCTTGCCGCTGACCTCCTCCGACGGCCTGGAAGGCTATCGCCGCCGGCTGCGTCAGCTGCTGGCCGAGCGCCATGGCCAGGACAGCACCCTGGAAAGCCTGGGCGTGCGCAGCCACGAGCACGAGCTGCTACCCAAGACCCGCGCCCAGGAGTTGCGCGTCTTCCTGTTCAACGAGTGTGGTCTGCATGAACAGCAAGTGGCTGTTTAGCGGCGCCTTCGCCTTCGAGGCCAGCAGCTGGGCGCTGCTGTTCGCCAACCTGCCGGTAGCGGCGGCGGCCCTGGCCTTCGCCACCGCCCATGCCGCCGGCAGCGCCCTGCTGGCGGGCGGTGCCTGGCTATTGCTGCCGCGACGCTACCAGCGGCCGCTGCCCTGGAGTCCGCTGTTTCTGTTTGCCCTGGCCTTCTTCATTCCGCTGCTGGGCGCAGTGGGGGTGATCGCCGCGGTGTTTCCGGCACTCTATCTACCGCGCAAGCACCGCGAGATCGCCTGGGAGGCGCGCAGCGTGCCCAACCTGCCGTTCCGCCCACTGGAGCGGCGCGAGGAGATGCTGTTCAGCGACGGCGGCCTGCAGGACGTGTTGCGCCATGCGCCCAGCACCGACAAGCGCCTGACCGCGCTCTTCGCCACCCGGCGCATGCCCGGACGCGACGCCATCCCCATCCTCAAGCTGGCCCTGCGCGATCCGGCCGACGACGTCCGGCTGCTCGCCTATTCGATGCTCGACCAGCAGGAAAGCCAGATCAACCAGCGCATCGAGACCCAGCTCGGCGAATTGGCCAGCACGCCTGCGGAGCGCCAGCCGGCGCTGCACGGCACCCTGGCCCGTGGCTACTGGGAGCTGGCCTACCTGGGCCTGGCCCAGGGCAGCGTCCTGCGCCACGTGCTGGGTCAGGCGCGGGAACACATCGAGCTGGCCCTGGCCGGTGAAGAAAACGAAGAACTGCGCATCCTCGCCGGCCGCATCGCCCTGGAACAGGGCGAGCCGGAACGGGCCCTGGAATTCTTCCAGGCCGCCGAAGCGGCGGGCGTACCCCTGGCCCAGCTGGCGCCCTTCCGCGCCGAAATCGCCTTTTTGCGCCGCAATTACGCGGTCATCCCGGCACTGCTCGACAGCCTGCCGGCGGATCTGAAGAAGCGGCCGCCGTTCGCCGCCCTGGTGAAGTACTGGTTATGAAAGACGCCCCTGCCGCGACCGTCACGCCTGATGTCTGCCTGCTCTTGGAGGGGACCTGGCCCTATGTCCGCGGCGGAGTGTCGAGCTGGGTCAACCAGCTGATCCTCGGCCTGCCGGAGCTGACCTTCTCGGTGTTCTTCATCGGTGGCCAGCGCGAGAACTACGAGAAGCGCCACTACGCCATCCCGCCCAACGTGGTGCACATCGAGGAGCACTTCCTGGCCGGCTCCTGGGTGCCCAAGGGCGCACCCATCAGCCCGCGGCGCCAGGCACCGGTGCAACTGCTGCGTGATCTGCACGCCTTCCTGCACCACCCCGACGAACCCAGCGCCGCCCAGGGCGATGCCCTGGTGGACGCCTTCGCCGAAGGCAAGGTGACCCTGGACGACTTCATGTACAGCCGCGCCAGCTGGGAGGCCATCACCGAGGGCTACGAGCGCTATTGCACCGATCCTTCCTTCGTCGACTACCTCTGGACCTTGCGCGCCATGCAGGCGCCGCTGCTGATGCTAGCGGAAGCCGCACGGCGTCTGCCGCGACCGCGGATGATCCACTCCATCTCCACCGGCTATGCCGGCATGCTCGGCGCCATCCTGCAGCGCCGTTGGGGCTGCAACTTCCTGCTCAGCGAGCACGGCATCTACACCAAGGAGCGCAAGATCGACCTGGCCCAGGCCAAGTGGATCGCCGAAGGCCCGGACGAGGCCCTGCGCACCGGGCTGGACGTGGACGTCAGCTACATCCGCCGGCTGTGGATCCGCTTCTTCGAACGCATCGGCCTGCTCACCTACAAGGCCGCCGATCCGATCATCTCGCTCTATGACGGCAACCGCCGTCGGCAGATCCAGGACGGCGCAGATCCCGCACGCTGCCGGGTGATTCCCAACGGCATCAGCCTCACCCAGTGGCAGGACGCCCTGGAGCGCCGCCCCGAGGGCGTGCCGCCGGTGGTCGGGCTGCTCGGCCGGGTGGTGCCGATCAAGGACGTCAAGACCTTCATCCGCGCCATGCGCGGGGTGATAAGCGCCATGCCCGAGGCCGAGGCCTGGGTGGTCGGTCCGGAAGACGAAGACGAGGAATACGCCGCCGAATGCCACAGCCTGGTCACCAGCCTGGGCCTGGAGGGCAAGGTGAAATTCCTCGGTTTCCAGAAGATCGGAGACATCCTGCCCAAGCTCGGTCTCATGGTGCTGACCTCCATCAGCGAGGCCCAGCCGCTGGTGATCCTCGAAGGCTGGGCCGCCGGCGTGCCGGTGGTGAGCAGCGACGTCGGCTCCTGCCGCGAGCTGATCGAGGGCTCCATCCCCGAGGACCGCGCCCTGGGTACCGGTGGCAGCGTGGTCGCCATCGCCGATCCCCAGGCCACCGCCCGCGCCATCCTCGCCCTGCTGCGCAATCCGGGGCGCTGGCAGGCCGCGCAGCGCACCGGGCTGGCCCGGGTCAATCGCTACTACACCGAGCCGCTGATGCTGGAACGCTATCGCGAGCTCTACCAGGACGCCATCGGGAGGGTCGTCTGACATGGCCGGCATCGGCTTCGAACTGCGCAAGATCCTCGCGCGCGACTCCTACACCGCCACCCTGCGCGCCTATGTCTATGCCGGCCTGATCAGCTCCGGCCCCTGGGTGCTATCGATCATCAGCGTCATGCTGATCGGCGTGCTGGCCACCGGCATCGTCACCCCCAGCGTGCTGATCCGCCAGTTCCTGGTCACGGTGACCTACCTCATGGCCAGTTCGCTGATCCTCACCGGCGGCCTGCAGCTGTATTTCACCCGCTTCGTCTCGGATCGGCTGTTCGAGGAAAAGCAGACCAGCATCCTGCCCAATCTGGTGGGCATCCTGCTGCTGGTGACCCTGGTCGCCGGCGGCCTGGGCTTCCTGCTGCTGGCCACCCTGTTCGACCAGCCCTTCGCCTACCGGCTGCTGGTGCTGGCCAACTTCGTCACCCTCTGCGATCTCTGGCTGGTGATCATCTTCCTGTCCGGGATGAAGGCCTACAACCGCATCCTGGTGGTGATGACCCTGGGCTACGCCATCATGATCGCCGCCGCCTTCGTGCTGCGCTTCCTGGGCATGGACGGCCTGCTGATGGCCCTGCTGCTGGGTCACGCCGCGCTGCTGTTCATGTTTCTCTACGACATCATCCGCGAGTACCCGGCTGATCGCCTGGTGGCCTTCGACTTCCTCGACCGCAAGCAGATCTTCATAAGCCTGCTGGTCACCGGGCTGTTCTACAACCTGGGCATCTGGGTCGACAAATTCGTCTTCTGGTTCAATCCGCTGACCTCCGATGCCGTCATCGGCCCGCTGCGCGCCTCCATCCTCTACGACCTGCCGATCTTTCTCGCCTACCTCGCCATCATCCCCGGCATGGCGGTGTTCCTGGTGCGCATCGAGACCGACTTCGCCGAGTGGTACGAGCGGGTGTTCAACGCCGTGCGCGGCGGCGAGACCCTGCAGCACATCAGCCAGCTCAAGGAACAGATGATCCTGGCCATCCGCCAGGGCCTGCTGGAGATCTGCAAGGTCCAGGGTCTGACCCTGGTGCTGGTGTTCCTGCTGGCGCCGCAGCTGCTGGCCTGGCTCGGCATGTCGCATTACTACCTGCCGCTGTTCTACATCGACGTGGTGGGGGTGAGCATCCAGGTGGTGTTCATGGCGCTGCTCAACGTCTTCTTCTACCTGGACCGGCGCGACACCGTGCTGATGCTCTGCACCCTGTTTCTCGGCCTCAACCTGGCACTGACCCTGCTCAGCATCGAGCTGGGCCCGAGCTTCTTCGGCTACGGCTTCACCGTCTCCCTGGCCTGCTGCGTGCTGCTCGGCCTGCACCGCCTGGACCGGGTGCTGGACGACCTGGAATACGACACCTTCATGCTCCGGCACTGAGGTGCCGCTGGCACCGGACGAACGGTGTGACCCGCTCCTGCTGCAGACGTCCAACACAGCTCACCCCTGCAGGACCCTGCCATGAATACCGCCGCCTTGCGCCTCGTGATCCAGACCACCCAGGTGCGCGCTCGGGACAGTGGCGAGGCCAGCCGTACCTTCGCCGACCAGGCGGCGCGCACTGCCAGCGCCGATGCCACTCGCGGTCCGGCCCTGGAGCGCTTCGCCAGCGCCTATGTCGACAAGGTGCCCGACGCCCTGGAAGCCCTGCTGCTGCAGGCGCGGGCGGTGGCCTTCGAGGCGCCCCTGGCCGGAGTGCTGGAACGCGCCCTGGCCGGTTTCGCCCCGGCGGCCCTGGCCCAGGCGCCGTCCGCCAGCCTGGCGCTGCTGGCCGCAGCCTATCGCCTCCATCGCCTGCTCGAAGGCCTCCAGGAGCGCCTCGCCGCCTGGTGGGGTGCCGCCCGCGAACCGGCCGCGCCCAGCCTGGGCAATCTCATCGCCCACCAAGTGCTGGGGCAGCTCACCGTAGCCGCCCTGGAAGACGCCGTGGACGGCTGGCTCGACGACCTGGACGCCAGTGTCGCGGCGCCGCTCACCCAGCAGTGCTTTCAGCCACGGCAACGGCGCGGCGCCCTGGCCACGGCGCGGCCGGCCCTGACCTTGAGTCGGCAACGCCAGCGTAGCGTTCGATAAAACGCACGTTTCGGCGCCTTTGGCGGCCGACTGTCAAATATATTGATAACCCTCCCGGGCCGGTTTAGGGTGGCTGCTCACCGCCAACCGCGAGGAGTCACCCATGAGCTTGCCCAGCCGCGCCGAGTGGGAGCAGCGCTTCCAAGGTCTCACCCTGGAAGGTCGCGCCTTCATCGACGGCGCCTATGTCGATGCCGCCGCCGGCGCCACCTTCGATTGCCTGAGTCCGGTGGACGGACGCTTCCTCGCCAAGGTCGCCCGCTGTGACGCCGCCGATGCCGACCTGGCCGTGGCCGCCGCCCGCGCCGCCTTCCAGAAAGGCACCTGGGCGCACCTGGCGCCCGCCCAGCGCAAGCGGGTGCTGATCCGCTTCGCCGACCTGCTGCTGGCCAATGCCGAAGAGCTGGCGCTGCTGGAAACCCTGGACATGGGCAAGCCCATCGCCGACGCCTTCACTATCGACGTGCCCGCCTCGGCCAATGCCATCCGCTGGAGCGCCGAGGCCATCGACAAGCTCTACGACGAGGTCGCCCCGACGCCCCATGACCAGCTCGGCCTGATCACCCGCGAGCCGGTCGGCGTGGTCGCCGCCGTGGTGCCCTGGAACTTCCCGCTGATGATGGCCTGCTGGAAACTCGGCCCGGCGCTGGCCACCGGTAACTCGGTGGTGCTCAAGCCCTCGGAGAAGTCGCCGCTGACCGCCATCCGCGTCGCCCAACTGGCCCAGCAGGCGGGCATCCCCGCCGGCGTGTTCAACGTGCTGCCGGGCTACGGCCATGAGGTCGGCAAGGCCCTGGGCCTGCACCCGGACGTCGACACCATCGTCTTCACCGGCTCCACCCGGGTCGCCAAGCAGCTGCTGGCCTACTCCGGCGAATCGAACATGAAGCGCGTCTGGCTGGAAGCCGGCGGCAAGAGCCCCAACATCGTCTTCGCCGATGCCCCCGACCTCAAGGACGCCGCCGCGGCCGCCGCCAGCGGCATCGCCTTCAACCAGGGCGAGGTCTGCACCGCCGGTTCGCGCCTGCTGGTGGAGCGTTCCATCAAGGAAGAATTCCTGCCGCTGGTGATCGAGGCCCTCAAGGGCTGGAAGCCCGGCCATGCGCTGGATCCGGAGACCAATGTCGGAGCCCTGGTGGACACCACCCAGCTGGAAACCGTGCTGCGCTACATCGAGGCCGGCCATGCCGAAGGCGCCACCCTGGTGGCCGGTGGCAAGCGCACCCTGGAAGAGACCGGCGGCGTCTATGTCGAGCCGACCATCTTCGACGGCGTGAGCAACGCCATGAAGATCGCCCGGGAAGAGATCTTCGGCCCGGTGCTCTCGGTGATCACCTTCGACACCGCCGAGGAAGCCGTACAGATCGCCAACGACACCCAATACGGCCTGGCCGCGGCGGTCTGGACCCGCGACATCTCCAAGGCCCACAAGACCGCCCGCGCCCTGCGCGCCGGCAGTGTCTGGGTCAACCAGTACGACGGCGGCGACATGACCGCCCCCTTCGGCGGCTTCAAGCAGTCCGGCAACGGTCGCGACAAGTCCCTGCACGCCTTCGACAAGTACACCGAGCTCAAGGCGACCTGGATCAAGCTGTAGGAACAGAGCACTGGGCAAACCAAGGCTCGTAGTCAGGCCCAGGTCTGGCTACGAGCAGGGCCTGGGCCGACTATCGGACAGGCCGCGATGCAAGTGACTTGCTGTCCTTTATCAAAACCAGGTAAATCGGGGTGTGGTGCAAGATCCTAAGAGACAGCTGCCAAATCCAACGCTCCATTCCCAGACATTTGTCCTTTAGGACGACTCATCTAGCCAGTATCGACGCCAGCGACGCTCGCCTTCGAAACGCACCTGTGACTGCTGGATAAGCTCATCAAGTGCTCGCTTGACTGTCCGATCAGAGATTTCAACGCCAATACGCTGATTGATTTCAGAGGACGAAGAGCCCGGATATCGTCCGAGATCCTCAATGATGAGCGCTCTCAATCGATGGGGTTCTATACGAGTCAGAGTAGTAACACCCTCTAGACCACTACCGCGCAGCCAGGTAGGCGACACATAATAGCGCTTCGCTTTTGTCCGCCCCGTCTCCTCAACAAGTCCCAAGTCTCGCAGACGGCCTATCCAAGGCTTTAGTTCATCTGTCGCTGACAATTCGAGAGAAGCCGCTAATTCGGTAGAGGTAAGCCCTTCGTGTTGCGCCAATAGTCCGAGAGTGATGCGCTCGCGTCTCGTCAGCATAAAGCGCTCGTCAAGCGTTTTTAGCAGACCTATCATTTCAGGACGAACAATACGGCGTCGTATGATTACACAAACAGCATCTACCCTTTCATACAGCTCAGGTGCTGGACGACCATTGGACAACTGCACATCGTAAATAAGATCAAACCCCGTACCCTCTTTTTCCATCAATTGCAAGTCATGGAAAAGCACTGCCATCCGATCATTACGACGCCTGCTGGCATGAAGGATGTTAGCAGGTGTAACACCTAGAGGTAGACGCCCTGGATTAACCACCTCCAGCCTGTCCGGATAGAGATTCAAATATAGATCGCCACGCTGTGTATAAGGCCTATGGACCAAGGCATTAACGAGCAGTTCGCGAACGACTCGCTCATCGAAGGCAGGCACATGCTGACGATAGAGACCATCGGGCAGCTCATAGCTCTCTCGGAAATCAGGCACTTCTCGCCAAATAGCTTCTACCAGCTCTATTGGATTAGAGTGATAATCGGACCAGTGCCATTTATTAATCTTATTTCCCAGCTCGTCGTACTTGAGCACTTGCACGAGAGGCGCGCTACCCAATTTTGCTCGATCTCGCGCATGCCCTAAAAACAACACGCCCAAGTTGGTCAGGTAGTCCCCATCGACCAGTCCGTAGTGTTCCAACAGTTCACTGTCGGATTTTTCCTTAAGCCCTGACTTCACTCGATCAGAACGGCGTAGACCACCGACTATGAAAGCGACCTGCAGTGGATCAATCTCTCTTCTAGAAACCCTCAAATGCGTCAGGGTTTCCCAAGGCAGCGTAGGCCTATCATTGAGCAGTTGCAGTACCTGGTCTCCCACAATGGGAACACAGGAATCACCCACCCGCATGAAATAGCGCCCATCGGTCGTCGACGCGATACCAAAGGATCTGGCGATATTGAGTTCGATGTACTCACCCTGGTTTTCTGCCACAACCAGCCGCGGAACCACAGCTACGTTCACCGTCAGCTCTTGGATGCGTTTTCGAATTTGATCGAGTAAGACCGGAGCTATGCGTTGCTCGGCTGGCGGCAGATCACAAGAGTCCTCTATCCCAATGAGGAGACGACCACCTGCGCTATTGGCAAAGGCAACGCAATCGACCGCGACTTCGGTCCAAGCAGCTTGCTTACCCTGAACCTTACGCAGGGACTTTCGATCAAACTCTTCATTCTCGACGACCATCTGATGAGTACTCGGTCAGGCGCCTGGTCGGGTTCGGTATCTCACAACTTCATCCTCGCACTCAGCCCAGCAGATCCACCAGCAGGTCGTCATGCCGACGCTGCTGGCGATCCAGGCGCAGCTGGCGGGTGCGGAAGATCGACTTGAGGTCTTCCAGGGCACTGGCGAAGTCATCGTTGATGATCAGGTAGTCGTACTCGACATAGTGGCTCATCTCGCTGACCGCCTCACGCATGCGCCGCTCGATGATCTCGGCGCTGTCCTGGCCGCGATTGTCCAGACGTTGGCGCAGCGCCGCCTGGCTGGGCGGCAGGATGAAGATCGACTGGGCGTGGGGCAGCTTGCGACGGACCTGCTGGGCGCCCTGCCAGTCGATCTCCAGGATCAGGTCGTGACCCTCGGCGAGGTCACGCTCCAGGGCGGCCTGGGAGGTGCCGTAATAGTTGCCGAACACCTCGGCGTGTTCGAGGAAATCGCCGTGCTCGAGCAGGTTGGTAAAGGTCGCGCAATCGACGAAGTGGTAGTTCACGCCGTCGGCTTCACCCGGGCGCATGGCACGGGTGGTATGGGAGACCGACACGCGGATGTCGGGCAGAGCGTCCAGCAGGGCCTTGACCAGGCTGGTCTTGCCGGCGCCGGAGGGCGCGGAAACGATATAGAGGGTGCCGGGAAGGGCTGTCATGGAGGTTCGCCTATTCGATGTTCTGCACTTGCTCACGCATCTGTTCGATGAGCACCTTGAGATTGATGGCCGCCTGGGAGGCGCGGGCGTCGATGGCCTTGGAGCCCAGGGTGTTGGCCTCGCGATTGAGTTCCTGCATGAGGAAATCCAGCCGCCGACCAGCCGCGCCACTGCCCGCCAGGACCCGCCGTACCTCGGCCACATGGGTCTCCAGGCGATCCAGCTCCTCGGCCACGTCGCTCTTTTGCGCCAGCAGCACCAGTTCCTGCTCCAGTCGCGCCGGTTCGAATTCGACGCCTGCCTCGGCGCAGCGCTCGAGGATACGCCGGCGCTGCAGGGCCAGCAGCTCGGGCAGCAGCGTCCTGAGCGTCGTCACCTCCGCCAGCACCTGGACCAGCCGCTCCTCGATCAGGCGCGCCAGTTCGCGTCCCTCGCGCTGCCGGCCTTCGAGCAATTCATCCAGGGCCGCCTCGAACAGCGCCAGGGTCTGGGCCCCGAGTTCGGCGTCATCCACCTCGGCGCCTGCCAGCACCCCCGGCCAGGCCAGCACGGCCAGGGGATCGAGCTTGGCCGGCCGGGCGATCAGCGCCGCGACATCTTCAGCGGCCGCCACCAGTTGCGCGGCCCGGCGGGCGTCTACGCGCAGGACCGCGTCTTCGTCGCGCGCCTCGCGCAAAACGCACTCCACCTTGCCCCGCGACAACCGTCGGCGCAGCGCCTCGCGCACACCGGATTCGAGCTCGCGAAAGGTCTCCGGCAGCCGCAGGTGCGGCTCCAGGTAGCGGTGATTGACCGAGCGCAGCTCCCAGCTCAGGGTGCCCTGGGGCCCCGGCCGCTCGACCCGGGCGAACGCCGTCATGCTGTGCACCATGGCAGGATCCTCGTCTGACGATGCGTGGATCTGGGGCGATCCAGAGCGCCCACGCATGTAAAACGCACGATTCTAGCGCACCTGATCGGAGCGACCCAATGCATCCGTGTCGCATGAGCCGGACGCTCTCTATACTATGGACCTGATACCCATGCCTTACAGGAAGCCCGCAATGAAGCGTCCCAGTGGCCGCGCCGCCGATCAGCTGCGCCCCATCCGCATCACCCGTCAGTACACCAAGCACGCCGAGGGTTCGGTTCTGGTGGAATTCGGCGATACCAAGGTGATCTGCACCGCCAGCGTCGAGGCCGGGGTGCCGCGCTTTCTCAAGGGCAAGGGCCAGGGCTGGCTCACCGCCGAATACGGCATGCTGCCCCGCGCTACCGGCGAGCGGAATCAGCGTGAAGCCGCCAAGGGCAAGCAGGGTGGTCGCACCCTGGAAATCCAGCGGCTGATCGGTCGTTCGCTGCGCGCCGCCGTCGACCTGTCCAAGCTGGGCGAGAACACCATCTACATCGACTGCGACGTGATCCAGGCCGATGGCGGCACCCGCACCGCCTCGGTGACCGGTGCCTGCGTGGCCCTGGTCGATGCCCTGGGCGCGCTCAAGCGCCGCGGCAACCTCAAGGGCAATCCGCTCAAGCATATGGTGGCCGCCATCTCCGTGGGCATCTACCAGGGCACCCCGGTGCTCGACCTGGACTACCTGGAAGACTCCGCCGCCGAGACCGATCTCAACGTGATCATGACCGATGCCGGCGGTTTCATCGAAGTCCAGGGCACCGCCGAGGGCGCGCCCTTCCAGCCGGCCGAACTCAACGCCATGCTCGAACTGGCCCAGGGTGGTCTGCGCGACCTGTTCGAGCTCCAGCAAGCCGCCCTGCGCGGCGAGTAACGAAAAGGGTCAAGCCATGCACGATCTCGTCCCCGCCCCCAGTGCCGAAGCCCGGCGCTGGGCCATGCTCTGCCACTACGCCGCCTTCCTGGGCTTCGTGGTGCCCTTCATCGGTAACGTCATAGGTCCGCTGGTGGTCTGGCAGTTCAAGCGCGAGGACGATCCCTTCATCGACCGCCAGGGCAAGGAGGCGCTGAACTTCCAGCTCACCGTCACCCTGCTGCACATGATCTGCTGGCTGCTGGTGTGGGTGCTGATCGGCTTTCCGCTGATGCTGCTGGTGGCCTGCGTGGCCTTCGTGCTGACGGTGATCGCTGGTATCAAGGCCAACCAGGGCCGCGACTACCGCTATCCCCTGACCTGGCGGATGGTTAATTAACGGGCTTTTTGTGGCCTGCTTCTGATATCCGCGTTGAGGATTTCCGGTCGGTCTGTCGTCGTTTGACAGGCGCCGGAAGCCCTCCGCTATCATCCCCCGCGTCTTGCTTTCTTTACCTGTCGTCCGTGGCCGTTTCTGACCGCCATGGGCGGTAGCGTGCCTGCCTTTCGCTGGCAGACCTCATCCAGCCCAGGGACCACGCCAAGGTGGCGAACCCTCTGCTGGTTACCCCTTTCGCGCTTTTCACGTCAGCGCAGCGGGCCACCCATGGCCGGCTGTTTCGGCATCAACACAGGGATGATGATCATGTCGGCCGTAGTCGCCCCCCCGCAATCGGCGTTCCAGCAGGCTTTGTCCTGGCGCTACTCGACCCTCGCGGTCTGGACCGCCATCTCGCTGCTGTTCGTCGAGACCTTTTCCGGCGCCCTGCGCTATTACCTCGACATGGCCGGCGCCTCGGCGCTGATCTACCTCCCCAAGATCGCCTGCCTGGCGCTCTTCGCCCTGCAACTGGCCACCGCCAAGCTGCCGCGCATCCTCTGGGTGGCCCTGCTCAGCATCCCGGCCTATGCGGCCCTGGCCCTGCTGCACGGCGCCAGTATCAACAACGTCTTCTTCTCGCTGTTCGTCTACAGCCCGCTGCTGTTCGGCCTGCTCTGCGGCCGTGAGTTGCTGGAACAGCGGCGCCTGCTCGGCCGGGTGGTCCTGGGCCTGCTGATCGCCTCGCTCATCGGCATCCTGCTGGACAAGTACACCTCGGTCCCCTGGAAGGGCTACAGCTACACCCTGGGTGGCAACGACATCGCCGGCAACACCAACTGGATGGCGGGCGAGGCCGACCGGATCGCCGGCTTCGCCCGCGTGTCCAACGTGCTGGCCGCCCTGATCGCCGTCTACTGCCTCTATCTCTCCTACTTCGCGCGCTCCTACACGCTCTGGCTGCTGATGGCCCTGACCGGTCTCTTCGGCATCCTGCTGACCACCAGCAAGGCCCCCGCCGCCGCCTTCGCCTTCACCCTGGTGCTGATGCTGGGCCGTCGCTTCCAGTGGTCCACCTACCTGCTGCTGCTGCTCGGCGTGGTCGGTGGCCTGCTGCTGCCGATCCTCAGCCTGATCCGCGACTTCGATCCCCACGTGGTCACCAGCGACAGCGGCCTGGCCTCCTTCTACGACCGTCTGGTCAACACCTGGCCCAACGTCGTGGAGGTCATGAGCGAGCCCGGCTGGACCCTGACCGGCGCCGGCTTCGGCATGTTCGGCAGCACCATGGCCGCCTTTCCCGTGCCGGGTATGGACCTGATGGTCAACTGCGACAGCAGCGTGGTCTATCTCTGGTGCGTGTTCGGCGTGGTCGGCATCGCCCTCTACTGCCTGCAACTGCCGCTGTTCATCCGCCTGCACCTGAGCCGCGATCGCGAAAGCCACACCCTACTGGCCATCGCCTTCTGCCTCTGCCTGATCGGCTGGACCACCGACCTCTTCGAAATCGGCGTGGCCAACCTCTTCATCGGTATCACCCTGGGCTATCTGCTGCTCAAGCCCAAGACCGATCCCGGCCTGCACCTGGTCCGCCCGGCACCGGAAACCCTGGCCCCCCACGCCTAGCCCGACGCCCCTCTCCCGCCTTCCCCTTGCCGCCCGGATGCCGCTCATGGACTTCAGGAAAGACATCAATGGGCTGCGCGCGATCGCCGTGATCGCCGTCGTCCTCTTCCACTTCAATGCCGACTGGCTACCGGGCGGTTTCGCCGGGGTCGACGTCTTCTTCGTCATCTCCGGCTTCCTGATCACCGGGATCATCTTTCGCGCCCTCGAACAGCAGCGCTTCCGCCTGTCCGCCTTCTATCTGTCCCGCGTCCGCCGCATCGTGCCGGCGCTGGCGGTGCTCTGCGCCGTACTGCTGATCGCCGGCTGGTTCTTCCTGCTGCCCAACGCCTATGGCGAACTGGGCAAGCACGTGGCGAGCAGCCTGGGCTTCGTCTCCAATCTGGTCTACTGGAAGGAAGCCGGCTACTTCACCGCGGCCGCCCATGAGAAGTGGCTGCTGCACACCTGGTCGCTGTCGGTGGAATGGCAGTTCTACCTGATCTATCCGCTGGTGCTGGTGCTGCTGTCCAAGCTGGTATCGCTCAAGACCCTGCGGGTGCTGATCCTGCTCGCCACCGCGGTCGGCTTCGCCTTCGCCGTCACCGCCTCGCTGCTCTGGCCGGAAGCGGCCTTCTATCTGCTGCCGACCCGCGCCTGGGAGCTGATGGTAGGTGGCGCCGCCTATCTCTTCCCGCTGCAGCTCGCCGCCCGCTCGCGCCGGCTGCTGGAAGGCGCCGGGCTGATCGCCTTGGCGGTGGGCTTCCTGACGCTCGCCGAAGGCGATGTCTGGCCAGGCTACTTGGCGCTGATCCCGGTGCTCGGCACCGCCGCCATCATCCTGGCCGCCCGCCAGGATTCGCTGGTCACCGGCAACGGCTTCTCTCAATGGACCGGCACCCTCTCCTATTCGCTCTACCTCTGGCACTGGCCGGTGGTGGTGTTCATGAGCTATGCCGGCCTGCTCGACCAGACGCCGCACCTGCTGCTGGGCATCGCCGCCTCCTTCGCGCTGGGCTGGGCCTCCTACACCCTGGTGGAGACCCGTGTGACCCGCCGCAAGCAACAGGGCGGTGCGGCCCTGGCCACCGGCACCGGACTGCTCGCCACCCTGTTCCTCAGTGCGGGCGCGGTGAATGCCACCGACGGTGCCATCACGCCGTTGCGCAGCATCAGCCAGTCGGATCGCGCGCAATTCGTCCAGGAGTACCTGGATCGCCAGAAGAATCTCCACGATCTCTACTGGCTCAAGTGCGACGCCTATTCGGCCTTTACCCAGCGTCATCAGGACGCCATCGATCCCAGCTGCACCCATGCCCAGGGCAAGGGCGGCCTCTTCGTCTGGGGTGACTCCCATGCCCAGGCACTGTCCTTTGGCTTGCGCAGCCTGCTGCCGGCCGGCCTGCCCTACTATCAGGTGGCCTCGGCGAGCTGCAAACCGCGCCTCACCGACGATCTGGGGCGGCAGACTGAGACACGGGTGACCTGCAACTACTCCAATCGCACCGCCCTGGAAGCCATCCAGCGCCTGCGCCCGGACGTGGTGGTCATGGCGCAGAAGGCCGATCATGAAAAGACCGACTGGAAGGCCATCACCGAGCGCCTGCACAGCTATGGCGTCAAGCGCATCGTGCTGCTCGGCCCCGTTCCCCAGTGGAGTCCATCACTGCCCAGCGTCATCGCCATCCGCCATTGGGGCTCCACCGATGACCACATCGCCGACTCCGCCCTGGATCGCCATGTCCTCGCCACCGACCAGGCCATGCGCCAGGCCAAGCTCCCGGCGGGGCTGGAGTACATCTCCCTGGTGCAACACCTCTGCGTCGAGGATGCCTGCCGGGTACGGGCCGCGGATGGCCGTACCCTGCTGCAGATCGACGATGGCCACCTGAGCGACAAGGGCTCACTGTTCATCGTCGGTCACTATCTGCTGCCGAGCCTGCAACTGACGCCGGCCACCGCCCAGCGCTAGTTTCCAGGCTCCACGAAAAAGGGCCGATCCCAGGGGGATCGGCCCTTTTTTATTGCCCTGTGGCTCAGGTCACCGGAGCGGGATTGAACAGCGCCAGGTCGTTGTGCAGGCGATGGCGCTCCGCCCAGGTCTGGCGGCGACCGCTGGCCACGTCCAGGTAGCACTGGAAGATCTCCCAGCCCATCTCCTCCAGCGACAACCGCCCACTCACCACGCGCCCGGCATCAATATCGATCAGATCCGGCCAGCGCTCGGCCAGCTGGGTGCGGGTCGAGACCTTGATCACCGGCACCATGGACAGGCCATAGGGGGTGCCGCGGCCGGTGGTGAAGATGTGCAGATTCATGCCGGCCGCCAACTGCAGGGTGCCGCAGATGAAGTCGCTGGCCGGGGTGGCGGCGAAATACAGGCCCTTGCCTCTGATCTTCTCGCCCGGAGCGATGACCCCGGCGATGGGGCTGGTACCCGACTTGGCGATCGACCCCATGGCCTTTTCGACGATGTTGTTCAGGCCGCCCTTCTTGTTGCCAGGGGTGGTATTGGCGCTGCGATCGGCCATGCCCCGCTCCAGGTAGCGGTCGTACCAGTCCATCTCGCGGATCAGCGCATCGGCCACCTCGGGGGTGGCGGCGCGCGGGGTCAGCAGGTGGATGCCGTCGCGCACCTCGGTGTTCTCGGAGAACATCACCGTGGCGCCGGCCCGCACCAGCAGATCGGCAGCCACGCCCAGGGCCGGATTGGCGGTGATGCCGGAGAAGGCATCGCTGCCGCCGCACTGCATGCCCACCACCAGTTCGGCGGCCGGCACCGTCTCGCGGCGGCGCTGATCGAGCACCTCCAGACGCGCCTCGATCAGGCCC
The DNA here is from genome assembly GCF_001566765.1 of Pseudomonas sp. HUK17. NCBI lineage: Bacteria > Pseudomonadati > Pseudomonadota > Gammaproteobacteria > Pseudomonadales > Pseudomonadaceae > Pseudomonas > Pseudomonas sp. HUK17. The sequence continues at coordinate 313,868 of NZ_LSMW01000012.1, read as the reverse complement.
ATGATCTGCTCGACCATACCGGCGAAGCCGTTGGCCGAATCCTGCAGGCGAAACAACCAGTCCTCTTCGTTCTGCCCGGCGGTGAGGTCGTCGCCCGGCATCAGTTGGCTGGCCTGCAGCTTCTCGCAGCCCAGGCCGATGACCAGCGCCTGGCCGCCGAAGTTGGGATTGCGGCTGATGTTGTGCAGGGTGCGGATCGGGATCACCGCATCCGGGGCATTGATGGCCACGCCGCAGCCATAGCTGTGGGACAGCGGCACCACGTCGTCGACATGGGGATAGCGCGGCAGGATCTCTTTGCGTACTCGCTCCACGCAGTGATCCAGCACCCCCACCACGCACTGCACGGTGGTGGTCACCGCCAGGATGTTGCGGGTGCCGACGCTGCCGTCCGGATTGCGGAAACCCTCGAAGGTGTAGCCCTCCAGGGGTTCGCCGATCTGGCCGGGCGCCGTGGCCTTGGGCAGGTTGTCCAAGGCGGGCGGCTCCGGCATGCGCAGCAGGGCTTCGGTGATCCAGCTGCCGGCCGGGATGTCCTGCAGGGCGTAGCCGATGACCTCGCCATAGCGCACCACCTCGGCGCCTTGCCTGAGGTCCACCAGGGAGACCTTGTGGCTCTGGGGAATGGCCTCGACGGTGGTCAGGCCGTCGGCGAAGGCGGTGCCGGCGGCCACGCCGGGTTCGTTGACCACCACCCCGACGTTGTCCTGGGGGTGGAGCTTGATGTAGCGCGGCGAATCACGGTGATCGATCAGGTGCATTTTCTTATCCTCTGCCGGGGCTCAGGCCCGGACCGGGTCAGGCTGGGTCGCGCCCAGGATCTCGCCGTCGGCGGTACGCAGCTCGACGCGCTGGATGCGACCGACGATGAACAGGTAGCTGAACACCGCCACCAGGGCATTGGCGCCGACATAGACCAGCGCCCACTTGAAGGAACCGGTGGCGGCGATGATGTAGCCGATGACGATGGGGGTGGTGATGGAGGCCAGGTTGCCGAAGGTGTTGAACAGGCCGCCGGAAAGCCCGGCGATCTGCTTGGGCGAGGTGTCGGCCACCACCGCCCAACCCAGGGCACCGATGCCCTTGCCGAAGAAGGCCAGGGTCATGAAGCCCACCACCATCCAGTCGGCATCGACGTAGTTGCAGAAGATCATGCTGGTGGAGAGCAGCAGGCCACAGACGATGGGCAGCTTGCGGGCGAAGGTCAGGGAGTGACCGCGGCGCAGCAGGTAGTCGGAGATCACCCCGCCGAGCACCCCGCCGATGAAGCCGCAGATCGCCGGCAGCGAGGCGATGAAGCCGGCCTTGAGGATGGTCATGCCACGCTCCTGCACCAGGTACACCGGGAACCAGGTCAGGAAGAAATAGGTGATGGCATTGATGCAGTACTGGCCGAGGTAGACGCCCAGCATCATGCGGTTGGTCAGCAGCTGGGTGATGTAGTGCCACTTGGGACCGCCGCCCTGCTGGCGGGCGCCGTTGTCCATGTCCACCAGACCACCGTTGTCGCGGATGTGCGCCAGCTCCGCAGCATTGATGCGCGGATGCTCCTTGGGATTGTGGATGTACTTCAGCCAGACCCCGGAGAAGAGGATGCCCAGGGCGCCCATGATGACGAAGACGTGCTCCCAGCCGAAGTGGAAGACGATGCCGCCCATGATCGGCGCGAACAGCGCGGTGGCGAAATACTGCGCCGAGTTGAAGATCGCCGAGGCGGTGCCGCGTTCGGCGGTAGGGAACCAGGCGGCGACGATGCGTGCATTGCCCGGGAAGGACGGCGCCTCGGCCAAGCCGACCAGGAATCTCAGCATGAACAGGGTGGTCACCGCCCAGGCCACCGGCAGGCCGCCGACCAGGCCCTGCAGCAGGGTGAACAACGACCAGAAGAAGATGCTGCCGGCATAGACCTTCTTCGAACCGAAGCGATCCAGCAGCCAGCCGCCGGGAATCTGCCCGGCCACATAGGCCCAGCCGAAGGCGGAGAAGATATAGCCGAGGGTGACGGCGCTGATGCCGAGGTCTTTCTGCAGGCTGGAGCCGGCGATGGCGATGGTGGCGCGATCGGCATAGTTGATGGTGGTCACCACGAACAGCATCAACAGGATCAGGTAACGCACCCGGGTGGGTCTTGTGGCATCCATGGGGATCCCTCTTGCGTGATTGTTTTTATTGAAGGCGCGGAATGCTGGATGATTGCGCAATCATGCCTTGATGCGACAACCTGACTCAGCCCCGGCGTTTGTCCAAGACTAAGCCATGATTGCGCAACCATACAAGTATGACGTCTAACGACTTCGACGCCGGTGGTCAGGTCGTGGCGCGGTCGATGATGTGGAAGCCGGTGTCGATGCGCACCGCGTCCCGGGCCCGCTCGCCCTGGTTGAACCGTTGCAGCAGCGCCTCTGCTGCCAGGGTGCCCATGCGATCGCCTTCGACGCTCACCGACGACAGTGCCGGGTGCATCTGGGCAGCGCTCGAGAGATTGCCGAAGCCCAGCACCGCCAGATCCTCGGGCAGGCGCAGCCCGCGACTCGCGGCTTCCGCCATCACCCCCTGGGCGACGGTGTCGGAGCTGCAAACCACCACGTCGAAGCCCTCGTCGCGGGCCAGCAACTGGCGCAACCCCGCCCGCCCGGATTCCACCAGGGCTGGCGCCGGCAGGATTTCCAGCGGCGGTTCCGCCAAGCCCAACTCGGCCAGCCGGGCGACCAGACTGCGGCAGCGGCGCAAGGCGCGGGGGTCGTCCACCGAGACCACGGCGAAGCGCCGATAACCGCGGGCGTGCAGGTGCTCGGCCTGGGCCCGGCCCACCGCTTCGTGGGAGAAGCCCACCTGCATGTCCAGCGGGTCTTCGCCCAGGTCCCAGGACTCCACCACCGGGATGCCGGCCTGGGCCAGGCGCTGGCGACTGGCCGCGGTGTGCAGGGTACCGGTGAGCACGATGCCATCGGGTTTGCGCCCCAGCACCGCGGCCAAGAGTTGCTCTTCCTGTTCGGCGCTGTAGCCGGTTAGGCCCAGCAAGGTCTGGTAGCCCGCCTGGGACAACCGCGCCATCAACGCCTGAACGGTCTCGGCGAAGATGGAGTGGACGATGGTCGGCACGAACAGCGCCACCAGGCGACTGCGATTGGAGGCCAGGCCACCGGCCAGCAGATTGGGTACGTAGCCGGTAACCCGCACGGCTGCCAGCACCTTCTCCCGCGCCGCCTCGCTGACGATCTCCGGTCGATTCAGCGCCCGCGAGACGGTGATCGGCGACACCCCGGCGACCCGGGCCACGTCGATGAGCGTGGGGGCAGCGGGATTGACAGCGGCAGTGAGGACTTTGCTGGACTTCTTGGCCATGGATCGCCAGGGATGATGGAGAGGTTGGCCATGGTAACGGTTGGTGGGGGCGGCGTCCCCGGCGAACACCGTAGCGTGGAAAACCACGCAGCGTTTTCCGTATGGGAATGGGTACCGATGGATGAGAAAGCAGCGAATCCCGTAGGAGCGGCCCATGGCCGCGATACACCCTATGCCAGGTTTGATCGCGGCCATGGGCCGCTCCTACAGAATCGAGTACGCGTCAGCAGCGGCCGCCTCGCCATGGCGGTACAACCTAACCCCCCATCGCCGTACGAATATCCGCCGCCAGCTCCAGCACGCGAGCCTCTTCGGTGTCCCAGGAGCACATGAAACGCGCACCCCCGCTGCCGATGAAGGTGTAGAAGCGCCAGCCACGGCCGCGCAGGAATTCCAGCGCTGGCTCGGACAGCTGCAGGAACACCGAGTTGGCTTCCACCGGGAACATGAAGTCCACCCCGGGCACGTCGCGCACTCGCCCGGCCAGCAGCTGGGCCATGGCGTTGGCGTGGCGGGCGTGGCGCAGCCAGGTGTCGTTTTCCAGCACGCCCAGCCAGGGCGCGGAGAGGAATCTCATCTTCGAGGCCAGCTGGCCGGCCTGCTTGCAGCGGTACTCGAAGTCTTCGGCCAGCTCGCGGTTGAAGAAGAGGATGGCCTCCCCCACCGCCATGCCGCTCTTGGTGCCGCCAAAGCAGAGCACGTCGACGCCAGCCTTCCAGGTCACCTCGGCCGGGGTGCAGCCCAGGCCGGCCACGGCGTTGGAAAAGCGCGAGCCGTCCATGTGCAGGTGCAGGCCGAGGTCGCGGCAGGTGGCGCTGATGGCCTGCAGTTCGTTGAGGCCATAGAGGGTGCCCACCTCGGTGGCCTGGGTGACGGTCACCGCGCGCGGCTTGGGAAAGTGGATATCGGCGCGCTTGGTGGCGATCTGCTGAATGGCACCCGGGGTCAGCTTGCCCTGGTGGGCCGGTGCCAGCAGCAGCTTGGAGCCGTTGGAAAAGAATTCCGGCGCCCCGCATTCGTCGGTCTCGACGTGGGCGGTGTCGGAGCAGATCACGCTGTGGTAGCTCTGGCACAGCGCCGCCAGGGCCAGGGAGTTGGCCGCGGTGCCGTTGAAGGCGAAGAACACCTCGCAATCGGTCTCGAACAGCTGGCGGAAGCGATCGGCGGCGCGCGCCGTCCAGGTGTCGTTGCCATAGGCGGTCTCGTGACCGACGTTGGCCGCCGCCATGGCCGCCCAGGCCTCCGGGCAGATGCCGGAATAGTTGTCACTGGCGAATTGCTGGGCGTTGCTGCTCATGCGTCAGTCCTCGCGACGGGTTCGGTACGGGCCAGCAGCCAGTCACGGGCGGCGCCTTCCACTAGCGGCAGCACGCGGCGGCGGACCTCGGCGTGATAGCCATCCAGCCAGTCCAGCTCGTCGGCGCGCAACAAGGCAAGATCCAGGCAGCGGGTATCCAGCGGACAGAGGGTCAGGGTCTCGAAGGCCAGGAAGTCGCCGAATTCGGTGGTCTCGGCGCGGGTGCACAGGAGCAGGTTCTCCAGCCGCACGCCCCACTGGCCGGGACGATAGATGCCCGGTTCGTTGGAGGTGATCATGCCCTCGCGCAGGACATGGTGCGGGGTGACCGTGGCATAGAAGGAAATCGACTGCGGTCCCTCGTGCACATTGAGGAAGTAGCCCACGCCGTGGCCGGTGCCATGGCCGTAGTCGATGCCGGCGGCCCAGATCGGCTCGCGCGCCAGGGCGTCGAGCATGGGCGCGGCGACCCCGGCCGGAAAGCGCGCCCGCGACAGCGCCAGCATGCCCTTGAGCACCAGGGTGAAGTCGCGCTTCTGGGCGGCGCTGGGGGTGCCGATGGGCACCACCCGGGTGATATCGGTGGTGCCGCCCAGGTACTGGCCGCCGCTGTCGATCAGCAGCAGGCCGTCACCCTGGAGTTCGGCATGGGCTTCTTCGGTGGCCCGATAGTGCGGCAGGGCGCCACCAGCGTTGAAGCCGGCGATGGTGGCGAAGCTCAGGGAGACGAAGTGGGGCCGGGCAGCGCGGGCTTCGCTCAGCCAGTCGTCCACGGTCAGCTCGGTGAGGCGCTCGCCGCGGGCCAGGGCGGCCTCGAAACGGGCGAAGAAGACACACAGGGCCGCACCGTCCTCCTCCATGGCGGTGCGTACCTGGGCCACTTCCTCAGCGGTCTTGCAGGCCTTGAGCAGGGTCGAGGGATTGATCTGTTCCAGGCGCTTGACGCTCGTCGGTGCGGCCTCGGCGAGGCCCAGGGTGACCCGCGCCGGGTCCACCAGCAGGGTGCTGTCCGCTGGCAGCAGGCCCAGCTCGGTGGCGGCCTGGGCGTAGTCGGCCAGCGCCACGCCATCCGCTGCCAGGGCCGCGCGGATCTCCGCCGGCACCTTGGCCGGGTCGATGAACAGCTGGCAGCTGTCCCTACCCAGCAGCAGATGGGCGAGGAACACCGGGTTGTAGGGCACGTCGGCGCCACGCAGGTTGAGCAGCCAGGCGATGTCGTCCAGCGAAGAGATGAAATGCCAGTCGGCCTTTGCCTCCGCCAGCGCCTGGCGCACCTGGGCGAGCTTGGCGCTGCGCGGCTGGGGCGCATGGGGCGCGGCATGGGCATAGAGCGGCGCGGCCGGTAACGCGGGGCGATCGCTCCAGATCGCCGCCAGGGGATCGAGGTCGGTACGCAACTGGATGCCCTTGGGCTCCAGTGCCCGGCGAAGGGCGGCGGCGGAGCCCAGGGACAGCACCTGGCCGTCCACCAGCACCGTGCCACCTTCGGGCACCTGGTCGGCCAGCCACTGCAGGTGGGCCTGGGGCTGGCTGGCGACCTGCTTCATCAGGTCGATGCCGCTGCCCGCCAGCTCCTGGGTGGCCTGCTCCCAGTAGCGACTGTCGGTCCAGACGCCGGCGGCCTGGCGGGTCACCAGCAGCAGCCCGGCGGAGCCGGTGAAACCGGATAGCCAGGCCCGCCCCTGCCAGTGTTCGGGCAGGTACTCGGACAGGTGGGGATCGGCGCTGGGGATCAGGCAGGCATCGGCGCCCTGCTCGGCCAGGAAGGCGCGCAGGTGGGCGAGTCGTTGAGCGGGGGTGGCGGTCATGAGCACCTCGACAAGGTCAGAAGCTCAGTGTGCCGCAGATATAAAAAAGCCGCACCCAAAGGGTGCGGCGGAGAAAGACCAAAGGAGCAAAGAGGGGTGGTCTTTCGAAAACTGAGCGGCTCAGCGACGCAGGTTGGCGGCGGGAGCGGCCTGATCGCCGTAGTGCTGCATGGCGGCATGATTCTGATCGACCAGCTTGTATCTCAGGCTGGGATTGTCGTCGGCAGCAGCGAATTGGGCGGCGGTCAGGGTGGCAAGGGTCAGCAACAGGGCGGACAGAGAACGTTTCATGGCGAACTCCTAAAAAGGTCGTGTTCATCGGGGTACGGGACCATTCTAGGTAATGAATACAGCCTAATAAATAGCATGCTAACTAATTCACTATTACAAAACCTGCAACAAGCCATGGCTTAGTCCTTAGCCCAGTAGCGTTGGTCTTCCAGCACCAGATTTTCTACCTGCAGGCGCTCGGGAAGTTCTTCCTTGAGGAAGTCGATCCAGGTCTTGATCTTGGCGTCGAGAAAGCGCCGCGAGGGATAGAGCGCATGGATGGTGCGCTCGCGCAGGCGGAAGTTGGGCAGTAGCCGTACCAGACTGCCATCGCGCAGGTAGTTGACCGCGATGTAACTGGGTAGCAGACAGATGCCCATGCCCTGCCGCGCCACGCTGGCCAGGGCCTCGGCGACGTTGACCTGGAAGACGTAGCGCGGCGCTACCTGCAGCTCGCCTTCGGGGCCAGCGAAGACCCAACGCTCGGAGAAGTTGGGATCCAGCAGCCGCAGGCAGTCGTGCTCGGCGAGATCGGCCGGTACCTTGGGCGCCGGACGCAGCGCCAGGTAGCTGGGCGCCGCGCAGACCACGCTATAGACGCCACCGAGACGCTGGGCGACGAAATCCGAATCGGCCAGCTCGGTGTCCAGGGTGATGGCGATGTCATGCCCATCCTCCAGCAGCGCCGGGTGGTTCTGCGAGAGCGTCATGACGATCTCGACGTGGGGATAGCGGGCGCAGAAGCGCGACACCAGTGGTGCCAGCAGCTGGGTGCCCAGGCCGGTCATGGAATGCAGGCGCAGATGGCCATGGGGCTTGAGATGGGCACCGCTGGCTTCGGCTTCGGCCTCGCCGACATCCTGCAGGATGCGCCGGCAGCGTTCGAGATAGCGCTCGCCTGCCTCGGTCAGTGCGAGCCGCCGGGTAGTGCGGTGCAACAGACGGGTCTGCAGGTGGCTTTCCAGTTCCGCCAGCAGGCGCGACACCTGGGCGGTGGACAGGGCGAGGGTGTGGGCGGCAGCCGTGAGACTGCCCAGATCCACCACCCGGACGAAGATGCGCATGCCTTGGAAAATATCCATTATTGCCTTTTTCGCAATGGAGTTTCGTCAAGCTGTCACTTTATTGAAAAAGTCACACGCCCGATAGTGGTGCGGTGAGCTGCTGTGGATTCGACATTTTGACCGCGCGAATCCTTCCCTCCGGCAGTGGCTCCTTGGATAGCTCCTTGCGGCCTTCCGGCAGACGTCTCCTCTGGAGACCTCGGTCGGAAGGCCGTTTTTTTTGCCCGGCTTTTGAGCCAGGCCCGCTGCCTCAGCCCTTCCGCTCCGGCTCGCGAATGCGGTAGCTGGCGATATAGAGCGCCGGCAGGAACAGCAGGGTCAACAGCGTCGCCGCGACGATACCGCCGATCATGGCGTAGGCCATGGGCCCCCAGAACACCTCGCGGGCGATGGGAATCATGCCCAGGCTGGCCGCGGCGGCGGTCAGCAGGATCGGCCGGCGACGGTGGCGGGTGGCTTCCACTACGGCGTCCCAGGGCGAGCGACCGTCACGCTCGAAGGCGTCGATCTGGGTCACCAGGATCACCGAGTTGCGGATGATGATGCCGATCAGCGCCAGCACCCCGAGGATGGCGACGAAGCCCAGCGGCTGGCCAAAGGGGATCAGCCCCAGCACCACCCCGATCAAGCCCAGGGGCGCCACGCTCGCCACCAGGAACAGCTTGCGGATGCTGTGCAGCTGGATCATCAGGAAGGTAGCCATGAGAAACAGCATCAGCGGCACCACCTCGGCGATGGGGCCCTGGGCCTTGCTGCTCTCCTCCACCGTGCCGCCCACCGCCACCTGATAGCGCGGCGGCAGCTTGGCGATGAAGGCATCCACCTCCGGCTGCAGCTGCTTGACCAGGTCCGGTGCCTGGATCTCGCTGAGAATGGACGCCTTGAGGGTGATGGTGGGCAGGCGGTCGCGGCGCCACACCAGCGGCTGCTCCAGGGCGTAGTCGATGCGAGCGAAGGCCTTGAGCGGCACCGCGACGCCCTGGGGCGTCATGATCTGCAGATTCTCCAGGGTCTCCACCGAGCGCCGCTCGGCCTCGCTGGCGCGGGCCACCACGTTGACCAGGTAGATGTCGTCGCGCACCTGGGTCACCGGGGTGCCGGTCACCACGCCATTGAGGATCTGCGCCACGTCCTGGGAAGAGAAACCCAGCTGCCGCGCCTTGTCCTGGTTGACCTCGACCTTGAGCATCCGCGCCGGCTCGTTCCAGTCGTAGAGGAAGTCGCCCAGCTGCGGACTCTTGCCCAGCACGCTGGCCAGGGCCAGGGCCTGGCGGCGTACCTCGGCGATGTCCGGACCACTGATGCGGTACTGGATCGGCCGCCCCACCGGCGGGCCCATTTCCAGGGGCTGAACGTAGCCGGACAGGCCGACGAAGTCCTGGCGCAGGCGCTGTTTGAGCTTGGGCAGCAGCCGATTGCGGGCTTCCAGGTCCTTGGCCACCAGGATCACCTGGCCATAGAAGGGATTCTCCAGCTGCTGGTCCAGCGGCAGATAGAAGCGCACCGCGCCCTGGCCGACATAGGAACTCCAGTGGGCCACGTCCGGATCGTCGGCCAGGGTCTTTTCGAACCTGTCCATCTGCGCGCGGGTGGCGTCGAGGGAGGCGTTCTGCGGCAGGTTGAAGTCGATCAGCAGCTCGGGCCGATCCGAAGACGGGAAGAACTGGTTTTGCACGAACTTCATGGCGAACAGCGCCGCGGCGAACAGCAGCACCGTGAGGATGATGGTCAGCCAGCGATGGCGCATGGCGCCCAGCAGCAGGCCGTCGGACCAGCGCGCCAGGCGACCGGGCTGGTCATGATCCTTCTGCTTCACCTTCTTCGGCAGGATGTGCACGCCGATCACCGGCGAAAAGAACACCGCGACGATCCATGACAAGAGCAGCGCCACGGCGATCACCGCGAACAGGGTAAAGGTGTACTGGCCGGCGCTGCTGGAGTTGAGGCCGATGGGCACGAAACCGGCCACCGTCACCAGGGTGCCGGTGAGCATGGGAAAGGCGGTGGACTCGTAGGCGAAGGTCGCCGAGCGGTGCAGCGACTCGCCCTCCTCCCGCTTGGTCACCATCATCTCCACGGTGATCATGGCGTCGTCCACCAAGAGGCCCAGGGCGATGATCAAGGCGCCGAGGGAAATCCGCTGCATGGTGATGCCGCTGTATTCCATGAAGACGAACACCAGCGCCAGGGTCAGGGGGATCGACAGCGCCACCACCAGGCCGGCGCGCACGCCAAGGCTGATGAAGCTCACCACCAGCACGATGATGACCGCCTCGAACAGCGCCCGGGTAAAGCCGCCGACGGCCTTTTCCACCACCTGCGCCTGGTTGGAGACCACGTGCACGCCGATGCCCACCGGCAAGGCGCCGGTCAGCTCCTGCATCTTTTCGGTCAGGGCCGCGCCAAAGGTCTGGATGTTGCCACCGCTGCTCATGGCGATGGCCAGGCCAATGGCCGGCTGGCCCTTGTAGCGGAACAGCGAACTGGGCGGATCGGCATACCCGCTGCGGATGTCGGCCAGATCGGTGAGGCGATAGAAGCGATCGTCGATGCGCAGATTGACCGCGGCCAGATCGGCGGTGGAGCGGAATTCGCCACTGGTACGCACGCTGATGCGCTCGGCGCCGGATTCGATGGTCCCCGAAGGCGTCACCGCGTTCTGCTGCTGCAGACTCTGCATCACTTGGCGCTGATCCAGCCCCAGGGCGGCCAGCTTGCGGGTGGAGAAGTCCAGGTAGATGACCTCGTTCTCCGCACCGATCAGTTGCACCTTGCCGATGCCCGGCACGCTGCGGATCTCGCGGCGCACCTGCTCCACCTGGTCGCGCAGCTGGCGCATGCTGAAGCCATCGCCGGTGAAGGCATAGATGCTGCCGAAGACGTCACCGAACTCGTCGTTGAAGGCCGGTCCCTGGATGCCCTGGGGGAAGTCGCCCTGGATGTCGGAGACCTTCTTGCGCACCTGGTACCAGATGTCGGGAATCGCCTTGGCCGGCGTGGTGTCACGCAGATAGACGAATACCGTGGACTGGCCCGGCCGGGTAAAGCTCTTGGTGTAGTCCAGCGAATCCAGTTCTTCGAGCTTCTTTTCCACCCGCTCGGTAACCTGGCGCAGCGTCTCCTCGGTGGTCGCCCCCGGCCAGCGGGTCTGGATGACCATGGTCTTGATGGCGAAGGACGGGTCTTCCTCGCGGCCCAGCTTCATGTAGGAGAAGACGCCCATCAGCAGGGCGACGAACATCAGGTACCAGACGAAGGATTGGTGGCGCAGCGCCCAGTCCGACAGGTTGAAGCCTTTCATGGCCGAGCGCCCTCCTGATCCTTCACCCGCTGTCCCTCCTCGAGACTGTTGACCCCGGCTATCACCACCCGCTCACCGGCGCTCAGACCATTGCCGATCCATGCCAGGCCGTCCGCCTCGCGCAGCACCTCGACCGGCCGCTGGCGCACCTGCGCCTGCTCGCCTTGGCCCGCCACCACCCAGACCGAGGTCTGGCCATTCTGGCGCCGCAGCGCCTGGGCCGGCAGAGACAGGCCCGCGGCCGGTGGCGACGCCAGTTCGCCCTGTACCAGACTGCCGATGCGCAATGCGGCCGGTGGCTCGTCCAGGGTCAGGCGCACCCGCCGGGTACGGGTGGTGGCATCGGCCTGGGGCTCGATCTCGCGCACCTGGCCCTGCACCGCCACGGTCGGATCCAGCGCCATGCGCACGGTCAGGACACGACCTGGGGTCAACTGGCCGATGGCCTGGGCCGGCAGGTCCAGCACCGCCTCGCGGATGTCCGGGCGGGCGACCCGCACCACCGGCTGACCGGCGGACACCACCTGGCCGACCTCGGCCTGCCAGGCGGTGATCACGCCGTCGAAATCGCTGTAGAGCTCGGCATAGTTGCGCTGATCGCGGGCCTGCCGCTCGGCGCTCTGGGCCTGTTCGCGGGCGGCCTCCAGGGTATGCAGGCGGGTCAGCGCCTGGTCCAGCTGGGAGCGCGAGCCGACGCCCTGGTCGAACAGCTGCTGCTGACGCCGGGCATCGTTGCGGGCATCGCGCCACTGGGCGTCGGCATCGGCGCTCTGGCCCTGGCGACTGCGTAGGGCATTGTCCTGATCGGTGGGGTCCAGCGCGGCCAGCAACTGGCCGCGGCGGACCGGCTGACCCACGTCCAGCAGGCGGCGGGTCATGCGGCCACCGACGCGAAAGCCCAGCACGCTCTCGTAGCGCGCCTGGATGCTGCCGGCGAACACCTCACGCTGGGGCTGCGGCGCGCTGAGGGTCAGGGTCGCTACCGGCCGGATCGGCGGCGGTGGCGCCTCGTCGTCGGAACAGCCGGCGAGAACCAGCAGCAGGCAGAGCGGCAGGAGGGGCTTCATGGGCGCACCTCGTTGAAGGCGGAGCGCTCGGCGACCTCGACCTTCTGGCCGGGACTCAGGGCCTGGCCGCCGGCGACCACGATGCGGTCGCCGGCCTTGAGGCCGTCGCTGACGATGATGCTGTCGCGGGTGTAGCGCTCGATGCGCAGCGGCTGCAGGCTGACCCGGCCGTCTTCGTTCAGGCGCCAGGCGGCGGGCTGATCGGTGGTGCCGTTCAGCGCCGTCCAGGGCAGGGCGAAGCCCTGCTCGGCCACACCCTCCAGCTGCGCATTCACCACCGCGCCAAGGGTCATGGCGGCGGGTGGCCGGTCCAGCTGTACCTTGATGCGTACCGTGCCGCTGCTCGCCACCGTCGGGGCGATCTCGCGCAGGGTGCCCTGGGTCGCGATCGCCGGTTGCGCCTGCAGGGCGACGGGCAGCCGCTGGCCGACCTGGAGTTCGCGGGCCAGGGATTCGTAGAGATCGAAGACGGCATCGAGTTCGCCGCTCACCGCCAAGTCGAAGATCGCCGCGCCGGCCTGCACCACCTGACCGGCTTCGGCATGACGGGCGGTCAGCACCCCAGCGGCGCTGGCGCGCAATTCGGTATAGCCCAGCTGCTTGCGCGCATCGTCGCGCTGGGCTACGGCGGTTTGCAGCGCACTGCGGGCGCCATCGAGGGTGGCCTGGGCCTGGTCGTACTGGCTGCGACTGGTATAGCCCTTGGGCAAGAGCGCGGCCTGGCGCTCGAAATCGACCCGCGCCAGCCGGGCGCGGGCTTCCTGGGCCTCCACCTGGGCCTGGGCGGCGGCCAGGTTGTTGCGCAGATCCTGGGGATCCAGCCGCGCGAGGATCTGGCCCTCGCGTACCCGATCCCCGACGTCCGCCAGCCGCTCGCTGATCTTGCCGCTCACACGGAAGCCGAGCGGTGCCTGCACCCGCGCCTGGATATCACCGGTGAAGGGAATGCGCTGAGCATCCTTTATCGGGGTCAGCTGCGTCACCACCACCCGCGCCGGTTCCTCGGTGGGCGGTCGCTCCTGGGAACAGCCTGGCAACAGCGTTACCAGGGCCAGAGCGACCGTTACCTGGCAGAGGTGAGCAAGGCGGAGAGCCCTCATGATTATCCTTATCGGTGGAAGAGGCGCGATCTGCGAACTGACCACAGGCGGCGCGGGGGGTTCGTCCGACGAATTGTCCGGCGCTGGGCGCTGCTTGGGAAGCGCTACGGCGGGGCCACCTGCGCAAATGGTCGGTACCAGAGCGGCAACTTGCCCACAAATGTTCACAAATGCCCTGGAACCCGGCATTCCAGGGCGCAGTCAACTACAACGAGCGCTGTGGACCTGCCCGTTCGCAGCTGATGCCCGTCTCTCCACTGGAACGGGCCCAACCAGATTCCCAGGTTTACTTCGACGAGGCCGAACTCATGAAAAAGCTGCTGATCACCTCTACCGCTGCTGTGATGCTGTCGATGGCCACGGGTGTCTTCGCGGCCGAAACCTCCAAGAGCGCCACGGCCGTCAATGGTTCGGCTACCGAAGCCGTACCGGGCAAGACCACCGTCAAGGGCGGTGCTGATGGTGGTGCCGAAGTCCCCTTCAAGAGCGAGAAACCCAACAAGGTCGACGCGCGCAACCAGAACAACATGCAGTAAGCCAAGCTTTCTGGCGGTAACAAAAAGCCCCGGCATGCCGGGGCTTTTTGCTGCCTGGCGTTCGAGACGCAGACAAAACAAACCCCGCCGAAGCGGGGTCTGTGGAAACTGTGCAGCAGCCGGGCTCAGCGCCAGAACGGCTTGTGCATTTCCTGGTAGCGCTGGGCCTCGGTGATACCGGCGTCAGCCAGCATGCGGGTGTCCAGGCGAGCCAGTTCGTTACGGCTGGCGATGCGACGCTGCCAGGTGGACAGGGTGGAGATAACGCGCAGGGCAACGGGCACACGGTTGCTGGGCTTGGCGTTGTACAGCGAGGAACTGAAGGTGCGTTCCATGGTGGTTTTCCTTCCCGCTTGTGACGGGTACTGGTCATCGAATGGCGCCATTGTCTCGCCAGGCGAGTGCTACCACCAGTAACAGTACAAGGAAAGGTTCGCGGATCACTCAGCACACAATTGCAACTGTACTGCTGCAATTTGGGTCATTCTGTAACGCTTTGCACCATTGCAGTGCAAAAATTGGTTACCAGAAGGAACATCGCGGAAATTCGAGCTATACAGTTGGCCCAAGGCCAACGAAACAGGACTGCTGTTCTACCTGTTACCGCACCCACTGTCCAGCCTGGAAACGCCGTCATGCTCCAGAAAGGAGCGCTTCCGACGCCCGGTGGGCGCCGGAAGCCTCTCACCGTCAACGCGCGGCAGCGGCCAGGCTCGGGGCGGCAGGCTGACGCCGACCCACCCAGGTACCGATGGCCACGACCACCAGTGCCAGCAGACCGGTCGCCAGGATCTCGAAGCGGTGGGCGTCGCTGAACAGCATCACGGTCAGGGCGCCGACGATGAAGACGATCACCGCCCAGGTCAGCCAGGGGAACAGCCACATACGGAATTCCAGACGCTCGCCACGGGCCATCAGCTTGCGTCTCAGGCGCAGCTGGGTCACGGCGATCACCAGGTAGACCAGCAGGGCCACGGCACCGGAGGTGGACAGCAGGAAGCTGAACACCGCCTCGGGCATGGTGTAGTTGGCGATGGTGGTCAGGAAACCCACGGCGGTGCTGGCCAGCACCGCCGTACGGGGCACGCCAGCGCTGGAGGCACGCCCCATCTTGGCCGGGGCATCGCCACGGCGGGCCAGGGAGTAGAGCATGCGCGACGCGGTGTAGAGCGCCGAGTTCAGGCAGCTGGCCACGGCGACCAGGACCACACAGTCGACGATCAGCTTGGCATTGGGAATCGACAGCACTTCCAGGGCGCGCTGGTAGGACCCCACGATCGGCAGCTGGGCGTCGTTCCAGGGCACCATGGACACCACCAGGAAGATGGAGACCAGATAGAACAGCGCGATCCGCCAAATCACCGAGTTGGTGGCCTTGCTGATCTGCCGGGACGGATCCTTGGATTCAGCCGCGGCGATGGTGACGATCTCGGTGCCCATGAAACTGAACATGGTGGTCAGCAGGGCGCCCAGCACCGCGCCAAAGCCATTGGGCATGAAACCGCCGGTATGGGCCATCAGATTGCTCAGGCCACTGACCTCGCGACCGGGCAGAGCACCGACCAGCGCCGCCGCGCCCAGGGCGATGAAGGCGACGATGGCGATGACCTTGAGCAGGGCGAACCAGAATTCGAACTCGCCGTACTTGGCGACGCTGAACAGGTTGGTCACGGTCAGGATGCCGGTGATGATCAGCGCGAACTGCCAGGTGGCGATGGCCGGGAACCATGCATTGAGGATGGCGGCTGCAGCCACGGCTTCCAGTGGAATGACCAGCACCCAGAACCACCAGTACAGCCAGCCGATGGTGAAGCCGGCCCAGCGGCCGATGCCCTGTTGGGCATAGGACGAGAAGGAGCCGGTATCGGGTGAGGCGACCGCCATTTCACCCAGCATGCGCATGACCAGCACCACCAGGGTGCCGGCCAGGGCGTAGGCCAGCAGCACGGCCGGGCCGGCAGCGGCGATGGCATGACCGGAGCCGACGAACAGACCGGCACCGATCACTCCAGCGATGGACAACATGGTCACATGGCGCGGTTTGAGCGCCGGAGAGAGGTTGCATTCTACGTTGGACATAAGGTGTTACCTGACAACGGAAAGCCTCCCAAGTGCAACTTGCGCGCCACCCTCGCTGAAATCGGCACAAAATGAACTCAAAGGGTGCAACGCTTCGCGCAAAGTCGCGAAAAAGCGGCACTTTGCCTAGCTATTGCACTAACTATTTGATGTGCAAAACGATTTCTTTCGTGTGCCGCTGCGCTTCCATCTTGCTTCGTTAGGTATCACTTTGTGCAACTTGCACCATCATGGTGCCGACAAAGGTGGAACCTCAGGTAACCGCCTGTGACGAGGATGCTACTGCCTCCACCCGGCGAGGCAGCACGAAGGCCTCGATCTCCTCAAGAAATATCCTTTTCACGGTAAAGGTCCATCGCAGCTGCTCGGACTGACGAAATCAGGACTTCAAAGGCCAACAAAGAGGCTTTTGCGCATCGCCGTACGGGTGAAGGGAACTTGAATGGCTGCCAAGCCTCTGCACAGCTGCGACAAAATGTAACCGTGGCGGACAGATGTTGGTAATATTCCAACATATTAGCTAGCTAACCATAAGCCCTGCGGATCACGTCGGGCACCTGATGAGACCCTGATCATGTCCGCAGACGATTCCGTCCCGGCCCGTCGCGACTTCCTGCGCAAGTCCCTGAGCCTGATTCCCGTGGTCGCCCTGGCGGGCGGTGCAACCTCAGGTCTGGCACTCGCAGCGCCCACGCCGGAAAACAAGCCCGGCAGCAGTCCGCGCGCCGACCACTACCAGCCAGTGTTCTTCACCGCCGAGGAGTGGGCCTTCGTACAGGCTGCGGTGGCCCGGCTGATTCCGGCGGACGAACTCGGCCCGGGCGCGCTGGAAGCCGGGGCGCCGGAATTCATCGACCGGCAGATGCAGACCGCCTATGCCCGCGGCGGCCTCTGGTACATGCAGGGTCCCTTCGCCATCGATGCCGCACCGGAGATGGGCTACCAGAGTCGCCTGGTGCCCCAGGATCTCTATCGCCTGGGGATCGCTGCAGTGGACCGCTGGACCCGTCAGCAACACGGCAAGGTATTTGCCGAGCTTGCACCCGCCGAGCAGGACGCAACCTTCAAGGCCCTGGAAAGCGGTGACGCCGCCCTGGACGGCGTACCAGCCAAGCTGTTCTTCGCCCAGCTGCTGCAGAACACCAAGGAAGGCTTCTATTGCGATCCGCTGCACGGCGGCAACAAGGAACTGGTCGGCTGGAAACTGGTGAATTTCCCCGGCGCCCGCGCCGACTTCATGGACTGGGTGGAGCGTGACGAACGCTATCCGCTGCCCCCGGTCTCCATTCGCGGGGAGCGCGGTTGATGGCCAAGGTACTGCCCAGCAAGAACGTGGTGATCGTCGGCTTCGGCTGGACGGGGGCCATCATGGCCAAGGAACTGACCGAGGCCGGCCTGGACGTGGTGGCCCTGGAGCGCGGCAGCTACCGTGACACCTATCCCGACGGCTCCTATCCCCAGGTGATCGACGAACTCACCTACAGCATCCGCAAGAAGCTGTTCGTCGATGTGTCCAAGGAAACCGTCACCATCCGCCACAGCGTCAACGACGTCGCCCTGCCCAACCGCCAGCTGGGCGTCTTCCTGCCCGGCGATGGCGTGGGTGGCGCGGGCCTGCACTGGTCGGGCGTGCACTTCCGGGTCGATCCGGTGGAGCTGCGCCTGCGCAGCCACTATGAAGAACGCTACGGCAAGAAATTCATCCCCGACGGCATGACCATCCAGGACTTCGGCGTCAGCTACGGCGAGCTGGAGCCCTACTTCGACTTCGCCGAAAAGGTGTTCGGCACCTCGGGCACTGCCTGGAGCGTCAAGGGCCAGGTCGTAGGCGACGGCAAGGGCGGCAACCCCTATGCCGCGGATCGCTCCAGCGACTTCCCGCTGCCGGCGCAAAAGAACACCGTCTCGGCGCAACTGTTCGAGAAGGCCGCGCGGGACGTGGGTTATCACCCCTACAACCTGCCCTCGGCCAACACCTCGGGGCCCTACACCAACCCCTATGGGTGCCAGATGGGCCCCTGCAACTTCTGCGGCTACTGCAGCGGTTACGTCTGCTACATGTATTCCAAGGCCTCGCCGAATCTCAACATCCTGCCGGCGCTCAAGCAGGAGCCGCGCTTCGAGCTGCGCAGCCAGGCCCATGTGCTGCGGGTGAACCTGGACAGCACCGGCAAGAAGGCCACCGGGGTGACCTACCTGGACGCCCAAGGCCAGGAGCTGGAACAGCCGGCCGACATCGTCATCCTCGCCGCCTTCCAGTTCAACAACGTGCGCCTCATGCTGCTGTCGGGCATCGGCCAGCCCTATGATCCCAAGACCGGCGAGGGCGTGGTCGGGCGTAACTTCGCCTATCAGAACATGGCCACCATCAAGGCCTTCTTCCGCAAGGACCAGCACCACACCAATCCCTTCATCGGCGCCGGTGGCAATGGTGTGGCGGTGGACGACTTCAACGCCGACAACTTCGACCATGGCCCCCACGGCTTCGTCGGCGGCTCGCCCATGTGGGTCAACCAGGCCGGCACCCGGCCCATCGCCGGGGCAGCCAATCCACCCGGCACCCCGCAGTGGGGCAGTGCCTGGAAAAAGGCCCAGGCCGGCTACTACAACCACCAGCTGTCGATGGACGCCCATGGCGCGCACCAGTCCTATCGTGACAACTACCTGGATCTGGACCCCACCTACCGGGACGCCTATGGCCAGCCGCTGCTGCGCATGACCTTCGACTGGAAGGACAACGACATCCGCATGACCCGCTTCATGGCCGCCAAGATGAAGAAGATCGCCGAGGCCATGAATCCCGAGCACATCAGCGTCTCGGTCAAGGATTTCGGCGTGCACTTCAACACCGCCAGCTACCAGACCACCCACCTCAACGGTGGCGCCATCATGGGTACCGACCCCAAGACCAGCGCGGTCAATCGCTACCTGCAGAGCTGGGACGTGCATAACGTCTTCGTGCCGGGCGCCTCGGCCTTTCCCCAGGGCCTGGGCTACAACCCCACCGGCCTGGTGGCGGCCCTGACCTACTGGGCGGCGCGGGCCATCCGCGAGCAGTACCTGAAGAACCCCGGCCCCCTGGTGCAGGCATGAAAGGCGCGCCCATGATCTTCCGTACCCTCGCGACCCTGCTGCTGGGCGCCGGCCTGGCCATGACGGCCCAGGCCGCCGAAGACGCCGA
The DNA here is from genome assembly GCF_001566765.1 of Pseudomonas sp. HUK17. Classification (NCBI taxonomy): domain Bacteria; kingdom Pseudomonadati; phylum Pseudomonadota; class Gammaproteobacteria; order Pseudomonadales; family Pseudomonadaceae; genus Pseudomonas; species Pseudomonas sp. HUK17. The sequence goes on along the minus strand of NZ_LSMW01000012.1, from coordinate 294,820 downwards.
TCCGGCGCTGGTCAAGCAAGGCGAATACCTGGCCCGCGCTGGCGACTGCGTGGCCTGCCACACGGCGCCGGGCGGCCAGCCCTTCGCCGGCGGCCTGCCCATGCAAACGCCCATCGGCACCCTCTATTCCACCAACATCACCCCGGATCGGCAGACCGGCATCGGCGACTACCGCTTCGCCGACTTCGACGCCGCCATCCGCCAGGGCATCGCCAAGGAGGGCCATACCCTCTACCCAGCCATGCCCTACCCCTCCTATTCTCGGGTGACCGAGGCGGACATGCGCGCCCTCTATGCCTACTTCATGCACGGGGTCACCCCGGTCGCCCAGGCCAATCGCGACAGCGACATCCCCTGGCCGCTGTCGATGCGCTGGCCCCTGGCGATCTGGCGCCAGTTGTTCGCCCCCGAGGTGGTGCAATTCCAGCCGGCCCCGAGCCAGGACCCGGTGGTGGCGCGCGGCGCCTATCTGGTGGAAGGCCTCGGCCACTGTGGCGCATGCCACACGCCCCGGGCTTTCACCATGCAGGAAAAGGCCCTCTCGCCCGCCGACGGCAAGGACTTCCTGGCCGGCAGCGCACCCCTGGAAGGCTGGATCGCCAAGAATCTGCGTGGCGATCATCGCGATGGCCTGGGCAACTGGAGCGAAGACCAGCTGGTGCAGTTCCTCAAGACCGGTCGCTCCGCCGACAGCGCCGTGTTCGGTGGCATGACCGAGGTGGTGCAGCACAGTCTGCAATACCTGAGCGACGCCGACCTGCGTGCCATCGCCCGCTATCTCAAGGCCTTGCCGCCCAAGGATCCGCACGATGCGCCCTTCCAGCCCGATGGCCGTGCCGCCGCAGCGCTCTGGAAGGGTGACGACAGCGCCCGCGGCGCCCAGGTCTATGTGGACAACTGCGCCGCTTGCCACCGCACCGATGGCCAGGGCTACGACCGGGTCTTCCCTGCATTGGCCGGCAATCCGGTGCTGCGCATGGCCGACGCCAGCTCGCTGATCAACATCGTGCTCAAGGGCGGCACCCTGCCCGGCCTGCACAGCGCACCTTCGATGATCGTCATGCCGCCGTTCGGCTGGCGGCTGAACGATGCCCAGGTGGCCGACGTGGTCAGCTTCATCCGCGCCAGCTGGGGCAACGACGCTGCCCCGGTCAGCGCCGCCGATGTCGCCAAGTGGCGCACCGATGACACCCGCGCCACCTCGGGCGATGACCTGGGCCAGGCCTTTGGTCACGGTCAGCCAGAGCCGCGCGAAGCGGGCAAGTAGCGAACGAAGGGGCGCGACTTCGTCTATAAAGACAGGCCGCGCTCCGGAGATGCCTGGATGACCTGCGTACTACATCTGCTCAACGCCAGCGGTCGCCTGGACCCCTGGCGTGCCATCCTGGAAAAGACCTTCACCGATGCCCTGCCCCGTATCGCTGCGCACCTGCCCGAGCAACGGGTCGACGTGGTGGTGCAGGCGGGCGCCTGGGTGATCCCGGAGTTGGGTCTGAATGGCTACAGCCCGGACGCCGAGCGGGTCTTTCTGACCCTGGATCCCGACAGCCCGCGCCTGCAGCAAGCCTTCCCTGACAGCTTCACCGCCCTGCTTGGCCACGAATTGCACCACTGCCTGCGGCATGCCGGTCCGGGTTACGGGTCCACACTGGGCGAGGTCTTGGTCAGTGAAGGCCTCGCCTGCCAGTTCGAAGGTGAATTGACCGGCCAGCTGCCCTTCTATGCCCAGGCCGCCCCCCAGGAAATGGCCAGATACTGGGACGACCTGAGTGCCGAACTGCACCAACCATACGACCATGCCCGCTGGTTCTTCGGCAGTGGCGACCTGCCCCGCCATCTCGGCTATGCGCTGGGTCGCTGGCGAGTCGATCGTTATCTGCAACGTCATGGCCTGACGGCCACCGCCTGCGGACAGTACCCGGCTACAGCCTTTCTCGCGGAATGATCTCACCGCCTTAGCCAAGCCGGCGCGACGGCGGCGAACACCTCGTCCAGCCATTCGACCCAGGCGCGCACTTCTGCGAGGTCTCCACTCCTAGTGGTCGTTACACCACCTGATTTTCGCCCAGCGACCTTTCGTACAGACCTGAGGACCATCAAGCCCATCGCCGACCAGCGGGCTTGCGCGGCTGGCATCGATCCTGCTAGCTTGATCGGGTTAGTACCAAGCTGACCCCAATCGCTGGACGCCTTTCCGCTCGTTTGTAGCAGCGCGAAATAAGCGTCATCCGGATCGAATCGATCCCTCGATTGCTCAGGATCTGCCGCCCTGGCCTCTGAATCTCGTGCCCGGCCGGTTGCCTGCCTTCCCAAGTACTTACCTGCATGCCTGGGCGTCTCGCCCACACGCTGCCTTCCTCCAGCCAGAGATTCAGCCGTCGGCCGTTATGGGTACGAGGTTGCTGGAGTTATTTCACCGCGCCGACTGAGCGTGGATCCCAAGGATAGTTAGATGAACATTCAAAATCAGGCCATTGCGGCCATGCAACACCTCCAAGCGGCCTTCGCGCCGTTTCAATGCATCACCACCCCGGCTTCGCGCAAGGGCGGCTTCAGTTTCACCGTGATCGACGAGCGCGGTGTCGCCTGTCGCAGCGAGCGCCTCTACCCCGAGCAGTACAACGCTGCCGACGGCCTGGAGCGGGTCATCGCCCGTACCCGTCGCGCCCTGGTGGCCTAAGGCTCCCTGCGAGTGCCGGACGCATCACGGTTTCCGTGATGCCCATGCCGGCAGCCTCCATCTGCGGTATGTTTGGCACAGCTTCGCGTAGGCGTGAGCCAAACAATGAATCCCAAGATGGAGGTCGCATGTCGCAAGTCGTATTCATCCGCCATGGCCAGTCGGCGTGGAACCTGGAAAACCGCTTCAGTGGCTGGGCGGATGTGGATCTGACCGAACAGGGGATCCGCGAGGCCCACGAGGGCGGCAAGGCACTCAAGGACGCCGGCTTCCTTTTCGACGTGGCCCACGTCTCGGTGCTCAAGCGCGCCGTGCGCACCCTGTGGCACGTGCAGGAAGGCATGGACCAGATGTGGCTGCCAGTGGTGAGCGACTGGCGCCTCAACGAACGTCACTATGGTGGCCTGACCGGTCTGAACAAGTCCGAGACCGCTGCCAAGTTCGGTGAAGAGCAGGTCCTGGTCTGGCGCCGCAGCTACGACGTACCGCCGCCCGAGCAGAGCGTCGAGGAGCAGCAGGCCCTGGCCGCCGATCCGCGCTATGCCGGTCTGTCGCTGGATCAGGTGCCGCGCACCGAGTGCCTCAAGGATTGCGTCGAACGCGTCCTGCCCTACTGGAACGAAGTCCTGGCCCCGGCCATCCGCAGTGGCCAGCGCGTGCTGGTGGTCGCCCATGGCAACTCCATGCGTGCCTTGATCAAGTACCTGGACAACATCTCCGACAGCGACATCGTCAGCCTCAACATCCCCAACGGCGTGCCGCTGGTGTACGAGTTCGACGAAGACCTCAAGCCCACCAAGCACTACTACCTGGCCGACCCGGACGAGGTCGCCGCCAAGATGGCCGCGGTGGCCAATCAGGGCAAGGCGAAGTAAGGCCTCTTTCGTCCGTCCTCTGGTGGAGACCTTGCACGGTTTTCCACAGGGTCGACGAGGTGTGAGCGGTGGATAAGGCTGAAGCCATTATCCACCCTGCCGACGGCTGACCTATCGTGGTCACGGGTCGCCGTAGGTTGGGTTGAGCACAGCGAAGCCCGACAGGTCTCGCCTCAAGGTGCTGGCCATGTTGGGCTTCGACGGGGAAGCCGTCTCAGCCCAACCTACGATACTGGCGCGGCCCATGGCCACTACGCCAAGACCCGCGGAAGGGAAAACCGTCTGGCGTTTTCCACAATCAGGGCCGCAGGGGAACGGTGGATAAGGCGGCGCCGTCATCCACCCTACCACTCAGGTTCGGTCATTCGGGCGCTTCACCACCCGCGCCTCACCCAGGACGCCTTCTCGCTGGGCGCCCTCGTCCTGACCCGCCTGAATCTCTTCGTCGGCTTCTACCCCACCGTCGCCCGGGCTCTTCTCGCCCTTTTCCTTGCCTTCGTCGCTGTGGTGTTCGATCACCGCATTGATCTCCGCGCCGAACAGCAGCACCGCCGAAGACAGATAGAAGTACAGCAGCAAGACGATGATGGCGCCGATGCTGCCGTAGGTGGCGTTGTAGTTGGCGAAGTTCTGCACGTAGTAGCCAAAGCCCAGGGACGCCAGGATCCAGACCACCACTGCCAGCACCGAGCCCGGGGTGATGAAGCGAAAGCTCTGCTTCACGTCCGGGGTGACATAGTAGAGCGCCGCCACGGCGATCATCAGCAGGGCCACGGCCAGCGGCCAGCGAATCAGCGCCCAGAGGGTGACCATATAGTCTTCCAGCCCGACATAGGCGGCCAGCCAGTTCATCACCTGGGGGCCCAGCACCATGAGGGCGGCAGCGCTGAGCAGCAGCCCGGCAAGGCCGATGGTGTGCAGCACCGACAGGGGAATGCGCTTCCAGGCCGGGCGGCTTTCCACCACGTCGTAGGCGCTGTTCATGGCGGTCATCAGCGAGCGGAAGCCACCCGAGGCGGACCAGAGGGCAACGATGATACTGAAGGACAGCAGGCCGCCCTTCTGCGTCTGCAGCTGGTCGATGATGGGGTTGACCGTGTCCAGCGCGGTGACCGGCAGCAGGTAGGCGGCCTGTTCGCGCAGGAAGGTGAAGAAGTCCGGCAGGTGCAGGAAACCGATCAGGGCGATCAGGAACAGCAGGAAGGGAAACAGCGAGAACAGCATCTGGTAGGCCAGCGCCGCCGCATAGGTGGGCATGTCGTCGGCCACGAATTCCTGGACGGCACGCTTGACGAGGGTGAACGGCGAAATGCCGCGCAGGCTGAAGGCAAACAAGGACATAACGGCTCCTGACGAACATTCCTCACGAAGGATTCCTGGAGCGGGCCTGCACGGCCTGCGCCCGGCGGCTTTTGCAGACCGCCCTACCTTCAGAGTGGCGGCAGCCGGGTTGGTTGCGCGCCGTCGTCAGAAGCCGGAACCGGAGGCATCCCGGCAGGCGGCGATCTCGGCGGCCGTGGGCACCCGGAGCTCCTCTATCCCGCGACGTTCATCGAAATGGATGAAGCCGGCGGCGGCGAATTCGCGCAACCAGCCCTCCATGGGCCAGAGCCCCCAGCGCGCCTGAAAGCGCCGGGCATTCTCCAGGATACTGGCGAAGTGGTTGAGCGGCGGGTGATAGGTCGGGTGGTACTGGTGGAAGGCGCGCGCCTCGGCCTGATAGACGGGCACCCCCGCGTCACGTGCACGAAAGGCGAAATCGGTGTCCTCGCCGCCATAGCCACGATAGCCCTCGTCGAAACCGCCGATGCGGCTGAAGGTGGCGCGCGTGCAGGCGAAATTCAGCGACCAGAACAGCGGATGGGGAATCATCTCCCCGCTCGGTCGATCCCGGTGCAGGGGATGGACGACGCCCGAGGCGAGCAGCGCCTCCGGCGTCCAGTCACCTTCCGCGACGCCGGCCGGCAGGTAGTGGACGAAGCCCTGGTGCAGGGCGTCGGGGCGCGCGGCCAGCGCCCGGCGATAGGCATCGAGCAGGTCTGGTGCGGGGATGCAGTCCACGTCGAGAAACACCAGCGCCTCGCCGGGTGCAGCGGCTACGGCGGCATTGCGCGCGGCGGCCAGGGGCAGGATGCCGTCGCCTTCGACCGCCTGTACCTGGATCGGAAAGCGCGAGCTGTGCAGTGCGCTTGGTGCCTCGTTCATCTGCACCACCACCAGGGCGGCGGGCGGGGTCGGCGCCAGCTCCAGGCCGCGGATCAGGTTGGCCAGTTGCCGCTCGCGGCCATGGACCAGGGTCAGGACAATCATGTCAGCACCTCCTGGGCGACTTCTCGAATACAGGCTGCGGCGCGCCGGGCGCCCTCGCCATCGCCTACTGCCGCCCAGCGCTCGGGATCGAGCGCGCGTGCCCTGGCCAGCAGCTCCGGCCAGTCATCGTCAGCGGGCCAGGTTTCGCCGGTGAGCGCCAGGCCCTGCATGGCCAGCAGGCGCCCGGTGGACAGTTGCTCGTCGAAGGGCCGGGCATCCGGCAGGCAGATGAAGCGACAGCGCAAATCGGCCAGCTCCGCCACCAGGCTGTCACCCGCCGAGCCGACCACCAGCTCGGCGCGGGTCAGCCAGGGCGCGGGATCGGCGACGCTGCCCAGAAAGCTTAGATTGGCCGGTGCCACGGTGGCGTCCTCCGCCACCGGACCCAGCACCGTCCAGCGCCAGGCGGGACAGGCGCGCGCCGCGGCGACCAGTCGCGCGCGGCTGAAGGCGGTGCCGCCATGGCCGGCGATGACGGTGACCGTGCCGGGCTCGCGCAGGCTGTCGCGCCGTTGCCCGGCATAGCGCGACAGGCTGCCGGCATAGCAGGTCTTGGCTCGCCAGATGGCTGGAGTGGCGGGTTCTTCCAGATGTTCCGGATAGGGTGCCAACAACCGGCTGGCACTGGCATAGGCCAGTTCGTGGGCGGCATCGAAGCGGTTGCCGCGCTGGCGCAGATAGATCGTCGGTACACCACACAGCCTGGCCAGCAGTGCCACCTCCACCGAGACGTCGACCACCAGCAGACAGGGCCAGGCGCGGCGAAACCAGTCCACCAGCAGGCCCATGCGCTCGCGCAGCCCTGCCACCCCCAGCGGCGCATAGTGCAGGCAGGCGAAGGCTTCGCCCTCGACACCCGGGGCCACGTCGGGCGGCAGCGGGCAGAGCTGGACGTTGGGCAGCTCCACCTGTTCGGGCAGGCGACTGCCGAACAGGGTCAGGGGGCCATCGAAAGCGGCGGCGATGGCCAGGGCACGGGTCACATGGCCGGCGCCGTGATGGTGGGCGTAGTAGCCGATGTTCAGCTCAGCCACGGGCGGTCTAGCCACGGGCCACCCGACCGGCGGCGACATCGGCGAGCAGGCGCTCGTAGCGATCGATCATCTGGCGATGGCTCCACTGGGCCTCGGCCCGCGCTCGGCAAGCCTCGCGGGACAACGACAGGGCCTCGCGCAGGGCTGCGGCCAGTGCCGGGACATCACCCGGCGGGGCCAGGGCGCCGGTCTCGGCGGTGAGGAGTTCCGGCAGGGCACCGCGGGCGAAGGCCGCCACCGGCGTACCACAGGCCAGCGCCTCGGCGACGATCAGGCCGAAGGGTTCGTCCCAGCAAGGGGTCACCAGGCAAGCGCGGGCCTGGGCGACTTCGACGGCCAGGGCGGTGCGGTCCAGGTGACCGAGGTAAACGGCCTGGTCACCCAGACGCGGCGCGATCTCCTGGCGAAAGTAACGCTCGTCGGTGGCCTGGCCAGCCAGGCGCAGGGGCACACCGGCCGCCCGTGCGGCGTCCAGCGCCAGGTGCGGCCCCTTGTCGGGCACCAGGCGACCGAACCAGAGCGCATGGTCGCCGATTGGGGTACCGCGTGGCCGCCAGGCGTCGAGATCGATGCCGTTGGGAATCACGTGGCAGGCCGGCGCCAGGTGCGCCCAGTTGTCGGCATTGGCCTGGGACACGGTGCAGTAATGACCGCCACCGCGCTTGTGCAATTCGCCGATGGCGTTGATCAACTCGAAGAACGGCGGGGTATGCAGCACCGTGAGCATGGGCGTGCGGATCAGCCCGGACATGGTCACCGGCACATAGTGCAGGGCATTGTTGAAAATGACGTCGAAGCCATGGCTGTCGATGCGCTGCATGCAGTCGAGATAGCCGTGGTGCTCGTCGAGGTACTCGGAGCTGAGTACGTTGCGCTTGCGCCGGCAACCATCCGTCCCGTAGTTGCCGTCGTCGAGGATGGGTACCACCTCCAGCTCCGGCGCCGAAGCCGAACTGGCGAACAGAGTCACCCCATGGCCACGCTCGCGCAGTTGCAGGGTGATGTCGTAGGTGAAGGCCTCGAGACCACCGGCGAACGGCTGGCGTACCGGGTGTTTCACGTGGGTGAGAATGCCTATGCGCATGGAGCCGTCCGCTTGCTGTTGACCGTCATCCCACCGTCCTCATTGCTAGCCGCTGGTTGATAGGAGTCTCAGCGATGGGAATTGGTTGTGCGCTTCGTCGTGAAAGCCGCACGGCGGGAAAACCTCCGAACCCCGCAGGGAGTCAGCCTTCCTGGACCCGTATTCCCAGCAGACGACGGAGGTTTCCATGCGTTATGAACTGCACTACTGGCCCAGCATCCAGGGCCGCGGCGAATTCGTCCGCCTGGCGCTCGAAGAAGCCGGCGCGGACTACCTGGATGTGGGCAACGCCCCGGAGGACGAAGGCCTGGGCATACCCGCCATGGAGGACTACCTGCAAGGCAAGCAGACCCACCGCCCACCCTTCGCCCCGCCCTTTCTCAAGGCCGGCGACGAGGTCGTTTCCCATGTCGCCAACATCCTCCAGTACCTGGGGCCGCAGCTGGACCTGGTGCCGCCGGACGAGGAGTCACGCTTCTGGGTACATGGCCTGCAACTGACCATCACCGACCTCACCGCCGAGGCCCACGATGTCCACCATCCGGTGGCCATCTCCCTGACCTATGAAGAGCAGCAGGACGAAGCCCGGCGCCGGGCCAAGGCCTTTGCCGGCGAGCGAATCCGTACCTATCTGAGCTATTTCGAACGGGTGCTGGGTTACAACCCGGCGGGTGATACCTGGCTGGTGGGCGAGCAGCGCTCCTATGTCGACCTGTCGCTGTTCCAGGTGGTGGCCGGCCTGACCTATGCCTTCCCCAACGCCATGCATCGTCTCGCCCCGGAGATCCCGCGGGTCCTGGCCGTGGCCGAACGGGTGGCGGCCCTGCCCAACATCGCCGCCTACCTGGCCTCGTCGCGCCGCCTGCCGTTCAGCGAGAACGGCATCTTCCGTCACTATCCGGAGCTGGATCCGGCCTGACAGGCAAAAGAAAAGGCCGCCCGGGGGGCGGCCTTTTCATCACGACTGGACTCAGGCGCGGTCGATGGTGTTCTTGACCGCTTCCTTACCCTTGCCCACGTTCTTTTGCAGTTTGCCTTCGGCTTCCTGGGCACGACCCTCGCCTTTCATGCGCGAGTTGTCGGTGGCATCGCCGACGCCTTGCTTGACCTTGCCGGCCACTTCTTTGGCGGTACCCTTGATCTTGTCGCTGGTGCTGCTCATATCAGTCTCCTTGGGATCGCACAGGCAGTGCGCTTGTAAAATCCGACTACGGCTCTAACCGGGTGGTTTCGACCACTCGTCGCCCAGCGCAGCGGCCAGGAGCCTCAGGAAGCTTTGGGCAGCGGCCCTGGAAGCCTTTAGACTTCCCGCCCTTTTTCGTGAGCGATTGCCCAGGCGCCGCCCCTTGGCGGGAACGTTGCGCAGGGCCGCCTCTCCAAATTCCACACCCCTTCAATGGAGACTTCTGATGTCGCTGAGCCAATTCGACAACCTGCCGGGCGTGACCGCCCAGCCCGACGCCGCCACCCGCGAGTTCGTCTTCAACCACACCATGCTGCGGGTCAAGAACCTGGAGACCTCGCTGGACTTCTATACCCGCGTACTGGGTTTCACCGTGGTCGATCACAAGGACTTTCCGGACGCCAAATTCAGCCTGACCTTCCTCGCCCTGGTCGATCGCAACCAGGTGCCGACAGACCCGGAAGCCCGCCAGCGCTGGCGCAAATCCACGCCGGGCATTCTCGAGCTGACCCACAACCATGGCACCGAGAACGATGCCGCCTTCAGCTACCACAACGGCAACAGCGATCCGCGTGGCTTCGGCCATACCTGCGTGGCGGTCCCGGACATCCGCGCCGCCTGCGAACGTTTCGAGCAGTTGGGCGTGGCTTTCCAGAAGCGCCTGACCGACGGCAGCATGAAGGAAATCGCCTTCATCAAGGACCCCGACGGCTACTGGGTCGAAGTCATCCAGTTCACCCCGCTGTCCTGATCCCTCCGGGCCCGGCGTCCGTCGGGCCCACCCTGCCTGCCCTTCTGAAGACATCCGACGACTTTTCGGCGCTTAACTGATACCGACTGGCTCCAAGCCATCGACGCCTGCTCATGCCTTTGGCGTACTGCTGGCGAATAGCCTTACCAAAGTCGTATTGCGACCCCAGCCAGCGACGTCTTCAGAGAGCCCATCATGAAAAAAACAACAAGAATTCGAACGGGGATGTACAGCGTCCTCAGCCTGTTCGTCGCCTGCCTGCTGCTGGCTTGCCTGTATGGGTGGCTCAGCGCCCGGACCAGTGCCCAGCAGATCCGCGACCTGGATAGTCTGACCATGGAGCAGCTGGACAAGGTCAACAACGCCGCCACCTGGATCAGCCGCGCCAGTGCCAACTCCCATACCGCCATGCTCGATCGGGTCAATGGCGATGCGGCCAAGGCCGAAAAAGGCACGGTGCTGGCGCTGGAACGCCTGAACATCGCCCGCACGCTGATCACCGAGATGCTGGCCAGCACCACCGAGCCCAAGTTGCGCGGCCAGATCGACGCCATGCTCAAGGCCTTCGATGCCTACAAGGTCATCGTGGAAAATCAGATCAAGGCCTGCCGCGCCGGTGATCTGCCGGGCTACATCCGCATCAGCGATGGCGCCAAGGACGCCAGCACCGCCTTCGCCGACACCCGCAAGGTCTTTACCGACGAGATCACCGGGCGCATCGACGCCACCCTGGCCGCCTCCGACAGCCGCGTGCTGCAGGCCGAGATCGGCACCCTGGTACTGGTTGGTCTGACCCTGCTGCTGGCGGTGCTCTCCGGCTGGTTCATCGCCCGCCGGGTGCTGGCCCCGTTGAACGAAGCCGGCGAGCACTTCGCCGCCATGAGCGAAGGCGATCTGACCCGCCGCATCGAGGTGCGCAGCCATGACGAGATCGGCCAGCTGTTCGCCGGCCTCGCCACCCTGCAACGCCGCCAGCGCGACACCCTGGCCCAGCTCAATCGCACCGCCGAGCAACTCGACGGCGCCGCCCAGGAACTGGGCCAGGTCACCGCCCAGAGCAATCGCACCCTGAACCAGCAGCAACAGGAACTGGAACAGGCCGTGACCGCGGTGACCGAGATGACCACCGCCGTGGAAGAGGTGGCACGCAATGCCGCCTCCACCTCGGATACCGCCCGCGAATCCGATCGCCTGGCCACCGGCAGTCGTGGCCAGGTGGCCCAGGTCCTCAGCGAATTGCAGAGCATGCAGACCACGGTCAACGAAAGCGAAGCCGTGATCGCCAGTCTGGCGCAGCAGGCCAACCAGATCGGCAAGGTGCTGGACGTGATCCGCGCGGTCTCCGAGCAGACCAATCTGCTGGCGCTCAACGCCGCCATCGAAGCCGCCCGTGCCGGCGATGCCGGGCGTGGCTTCGCCGTGGTGGCCGACGAGGTGCGCAGCCTGGCCCAGCGCACCCGCCAGTCGACCCTGGAGATCGAGCAGATGATCGGCAACATCCAGGCCGGCACCGGCCAGGCGGTAACCGCCATCCAGCGTAGCAACACCCTGGCCGGTACCACCCTCGAGACCACCGAGCGCACTGGCCAGAGCCTGGAGCACATCTTTGTCGCCATCGGCGATATCAACGAGCGCAACCTGGTCATCGCCAGCGCCGCCGAGGAGCAGGCCCAGGTCGCCCGCGAGGTGGATCGCAACCTGATCAACATCCGCGAACTGGCAGGCGTGTCCAAGCGTGGCGCCGACCAGATCGAGACCTCCAGTCGCCAGCTCGCCGAGCTGACCCGCGAGATCCACAGCCTGGCCGCGCGCTTCCGCGTCTAGCCCGGCGCGCCGTCGCTCCCGGGAAGAGTCATCCCGGGGCAGCGGTGGCTTTACCCATCTTTACCTTTTCTTGGCATGACGTCGCTGCCGGTACAGGCGAAAATTGGCCCCGGGCGCCCAGCGTGGCGCCGGTTTTCGCTACGGAGCTGCCTGACGTCATGACGACCTGCCCTACCCCGCGCGGCCCTCGCCTGAGGTGCCTGCTGCTGTCCGTTCTCGCCTCGCCCCTGGGCCTGCTGGTGCTGCTGACCGGCGTGCTGCAGCTGCTCGGTCCCGGCTAGTGCCGCAGCGTACGGTCACCACAGCGACCGGACGCGCCAGGGTCACAGGCGGAAGCGCGTCACCAGCCCATTGAGGTCCACGGCCAGGCGCGACAGCTCGGCGCTGGCGGCGCTGGACTGCTCGGCACCCGCGGCGGTCTGGACCGACAACTCGCGAATGTTCACCAGGTTGCGATCCACTTCGCGAGCCACCTGGGCTTGCTCTTCCGCCGCACTGGCGATGACCAGGTTACGTTCGTTGATGCCGCCGATGGCGCCATGGATGCGCTCCAGGGCATGGCCGGCGCCGCGCGCCACTTCCAGGGTGGACTGGGCACGCTCGGTGCTGCTGCGCATGGCCGCCACCGCCTGATCGGTGCCCTGCTGGATGGTGCCGATGGAGGTCTCGATCTCGCGGGTCGACTCCTGGGTGCGATGGGCCAGCGCCCGCACCTCGTCGGCCACCACGGCGAAGCCACGACCGGCTTCCCCGGCGCGCGCGGCCTCGATGGCGGCATTGAGCGCCAACAGATTGGTCTGCTCGGCCACGCTGCGGATCACGTCGAGCACCTTGCCGATGTCGTTGACCTGTACCGCCAGATCGCCCACCAGGGTGGCGCCGTGCTGGACGTCTTCGCTCATGGTGGCGATGGCGCCCACGGTTTCCTGTACCAGGTCGCGACCGTCACGGGCCACGCCGGCCGACTCCTGGGAGGCCTGGGAGGTGTTGACGGCGTTGCGCGCCACCTCGTCCACCGCCGACGACATCTGGTTCACCGCGGTGGCGGCCTGTTCGATCTCGGCGTTCTGGCGCTGCAGGCCGCGACTGGATTCATCGGTCACGGCATTGAGTTCTTCCGCCGCCGAGGCGAGCTGGGTGGCCGAGCCAAGGATGCCCTGCAGGGTCTGGCGCAGCTGGCCCTGCATGGTTTTCATGGCCTGCAGCAGGCGCGCGGCCTCGTCGCGGCCTTCGCTGTGGATCTCTTCGCTGAGGTCGCCGGTGGCGATCACCTCGGCCGCCCGCACGGCCCGGGCGATGGGCTGGGTGATGCTGCGGATCAGCAGCCAGGCGAAGACCACGGTCAGCAGCGCAGTGGCCGCCAGCAGCAGCACCAGCCACTGGATGGCATGGCTATAGTCGGCAGCGGACTGGGCGTTGGCGGCGGCGGTCTGCTGATCCACCAGGTCGGTGAGTTGCTTGAGCACGCCATTGACCGCATCGGAGTTGGCCAGCAGGTCTTCGTTGAGCAGCCGGCGCAGGGGCTCCAGCTGATCGGCGGCGGAAAACGCCAGCATGCGCTGCTGCAGACCGTCGTACTGGGCGATCAACTGGCCGTAGCGACCGTAGGCGGTGCGTTCTTCGGCGGACTGGATCAAGGCCTCGTAGCGCTGCTGGGCGGCGCGCATCTGGCCGTTGCGCTGCTGGAACAAGGCCTGGGTCTTGGCGATGATCTCCGGCTCGCGATTGAGCAGCAGACGATAGGAGAGCACCCGCAGGCGCAGGGTCAGGGCGGTCAGCTCGTCGAGGGCGGCCACGCGCGGCATGGCGCGTTCTTCGATGGCCAGGCCCGAGGCGCGGATATCGTTCATCTTGACCAGGGCGGTGCCGCCGAGCAGCAGCAGGAGCAGACCGATAAAGGCGAAACCGAGCGTGGCGCGCCGCGCGATGGAGAGGTTGCGAAAGGACATGGAGAGTTTCCGTTGAGCCTGGAAAGTTCCCCTATCGACCGCTGGCGGCAGATCCTGAGGCCAATTATCGACCTGGATCCGGACGGCTTGCAGGAGCATGCGTCGAGCAAAGCCACCAAACCCTTGTCTCATAGGGCATTGGAGCTATTGAAAGGCTGGCGAAAGGTCTAGGCTGCGGCACTGTGCCGCAGATCACAGGCTGGATGCAAAGCGGGAGAAAGGCGAGCAATCTCCACCAGCGGCATTGTGTTCACATTTTTGCACATCTTTCGCAAGCCACTGATCATCAAGGAAATCTGTTCGGCTATCGCGATTTACATTTTCTTCACGGGGAAAAGCGTGATCCGGTGGCGAAATGCAGGGTTCGTGTCGATAAAAGGGCTAAATGCACTGATCATGTCGCGATAATGGCGGGATGATCTCAGTATTAGTTTGAAATATCTTCTGCGTTGTCGGTCACGAGCTATTGTTTCAGCGTGGATTAAGGTTGTGTTCACCAAGATGCGACACCGGGTGCCAGGACACCGCCCGACTACGCGATGGATTGCCGGAAAATGAAGCCACCAGAGCCCGAGATGGCCGGGGCGTATCGAAGCGATGCCAGGGGGCGTCTAGCCACTAACCAGCGCTTGCCGCTGCCATTGCGTACTTGAGAGAGGTCAGAAACAGATGAGCGACAACACGGATACCTTCGGCGCACCCGACGAGGCCCTCCTGCAGCTGGTCGATGGTTTCAAGCGTTTCCGCCAGGATGTCTTTCCCGAACAGGAAGCGCTGTTCAAGAAACTCGCCAGTGCACAGTCGCCCAAGGCCATGTTCATCACCTGCGCCGACTCGCGCATCGTCCCGGAACTGATCACCCAGAGTTCGCCAGGCGATCTGTTCGTGACCCGTAACGTCGGCAACGTGGTCCCCCCCTACGGCCAGATGAACGGCGGCGTCTCCACCGCCATCGAATACGCGGTCGTAGCCCTGGGCGTGAAGCACATCATCATCTGCGGCCACTCCGACTGCGGCGCCATGAAAGCCGTACTCAATCCCGATCCGCTGGAAAAGATGCCGACGGTAAAGGTCTGGCTGCGCCATGCCGAGGTCGCCCGTACCGTGGTCGAAGACCATAGCCATTGCGACTGCGGCCACGGCGGCACCTTGGGTTTCCTGACCGAGGAAAACGTAGTGGCCCAGCTGGTACACCTGCGCACCCACCCCTCGGTGGCTTCGCGTCTGGCCAGTGGTCAGCTGCAGATCCACGGCTGGGTCTATTCCATCGAGACCAGCGAGATCAAGGCCTACGACGCCCAGCAGGAACGCTTCCTGCCCCTGGATGGCGAAAACATGCCAGTCGCCACCCCGCGTCCGCGCCTGCAGCAGGCCTGATCCACCGCGGTCATCCGGTTCGCCGGCTGGCCGCCCGGAGACGGGTCCCTGGACCCGTCCCTATAACAGCGCACCGCGCCGGACGATCCCACCTGGGGCTCCATCGGGATCGCCCACCCTTTCCGCTAGCCGCCTAAATCCCGCACCGTGTCATATGACGTGATATGACGCGCGGGCACCTTTTTCCTAGTCGCTGGAGGACCAGGACCATGCTTGGCAATCAACAGACCCCGGGGCGCAACCTGTCGCGCGACGCCCTGGCCTCACTCGTAGTGTTTCTGGTCGCCCTGCCGCTGTGCATGGGGATCGCCATCGCCTCCGGCATGCCACCGGCCAAGGGCATCATCACCGGCATCATCGGTGGCCTGGTGGTCGGCTTTCTCGCCGGCTCGCCGCTGCAGGTCAGTGGTCCGGCCGCCGGCCTGGTGGTGCTGGTGTTCGACCTGATCAACCGGCACGGCCTCGAGGCCCTGGGCCCGGTACTGCTACTGGCCGGTCTCATGCAGCTCGTCGCCGGTCTCACCCGGCTGGGTGCCTGGTTCCGCGTCACCTCGCCAGCGGTGGTCTACGGCATGCTCGCGGGCATCGGCATCCTCATCGTGCTCTCGCAGCTGCACGTCATGCTGGACGCCAAACCAGCGGCGTCGGGCCTGTCCAATCTGCTGGCCTTCCCGGGCGCCGCCCTCACCGCGGCCGGCCAGTGGAACGGCAGTGGCAGCGGCGCCCAGGCGGCGCTGATCGGCCTGCTGACCATCGCCAGCATGTGGCTGTGGGAGAAATTCCGCCCACAGCCGCTGCGCTTCCTGCCCGGCGCCCTGATCGGCGTGACCCTGGCGACCCTGGCCAGTCTCTGGCTGGCGCTGGACATCCGCCGGGTCGAAGTGCCCAACAACCTGGCCGATGCCATCGACTGGGTGACCTTCGCCGATCTTGGCATGCTGGCCAACGCCGAGCTGGTGGTAGCCGCCCTCGCCCTGGCCTTCATCGCCAGTGCCGAGACCCTGCTCTCGGCCGCCGCGGTGGACCGCATGCACAACGGGCCGCGCTCGCACTTCGACCGCGAACTGGGTGCCCAGGGCATCGGTAACCTGCTCTGCGGCGCCGTCGGGGCGCTGCCCATGACCGGCGTCATCGTGCGCAGCTCGGCCAATGTTCAGGCCGGCGCCACCAGTCGCGCCTCCACCATCTTCCACGGCCTCTGGCTGCTGGCCTTCGTCGCCGCCCTGCCCTTCGTGCTCAAGCTGGTACCGGTGGCGAGCCTGGCCGGCGTACTGGTGTTCACCGGCGTCAAGCTGGCCGATCCCAAGTCGCTGACCGGACTCAAGCGCTATGGCCGCGCGCCCATGGCCATCTATGCCCTGACCGCGCTGATGATCGTCGCCACCGATCTGCTGACCGGGGTGCTGGTGGGCTTCGGTCTGTCGATCGCCTTCCTGGCGGTCAAGGCGGCACAGCTCAAGGTCAGCCTGACCTATCGCGAAGACCAGCCGGACCAGGCCGACCTGCGCCTGGTGGGCGCCGCGACCTTCCTGCGCGTGCCCCAGCTGACCAAGGTGCTGGAGCAGGTCAAGCCGGGCACCACCCTGCACGTGCCCCTGGAACGCGTCTCCTATATCGACCACGCCTGCATGGAGCTGCTGGAAGACTGGGGCCGCACTCAGGCCAGCAATGGCATGCGCCTGGTGATCGAGCCCAAGGCGCTGGAACGGCGCCTGGAAGGTCAGGCCTCCGCCGGGCAAACGGTGATGTCGACCTAGGCGCCGGTTTGCTAGCGATGGCGGAGCCTTCTGGCCGCTCCGCCATCCGGTCGTTTTGGTAACGAAATGATGCAAAGACGCCTTGACATCAAGACGCTCCATTCGACCCGACAGTGGCTTGCCAGAGCATCTCGCTAAAATCTGGACGGCCTCGCCATTGGTCATATTGTGGACAATCTGTCCACAAATAGTGCGCAAATCAGCGGATAAAGGCCGAAGCCGGGGTCAGTCATCCTACCAACGGCTAATAGTCTGCTAATTAACTTTCGCTCTTCTCGGCTTTGCCTTATAACGCTATCCGGTTCGACTTTTGTCGCACCAACGATCTTTGTGTCGGGCCACCCTCTATCCCGGGGGTAATCGCTTTGCCAGGAAAGCCATGCGACGCCCACACGGCTAAAAATGACTCCACGAGAGGTAGCTATGCGCAAGCCTGAATTGGCGACTGTGATTGCAGAAAAAGTCGGACTTCCTAAGGAACAAGCCAACGTCGTGCTCAACACGCTGCTGGACGAGATCGCGAATGCGCTGCACCGCAAGGACAGCGTGACGCTGGTCGGCTTCGGTACCTTCCTGCCGCGTCATCGCGGTGCTCGCATGGGGAAGAATCCCCAGACCGGCGAGCCGGTCAAGATTCGTGCGAGCAACACGGTGGCGTTCAAGCCGGGCAAGGCACTGAAGGACAGCATCGAAGGCTGAGGATGAGGCGGCAGGGATGGCCGCTGCAGCCACAAGGCATCGCTCGTGCGATGCCTTTTTTGTGTCCGCGTGGCGCACGCGGAGCCGATCAGCCGATGGCGATCATCTCGAAGTCACCCTTGCCCACGCCGCAATCCGGGCACAACCAATCCTCGGGCACATCTTCCCAGCGCGTTCCGGGAGCGATGCCGTCGTCCGGCCAGCCCAGGGCTTCGTCATAGATATAGCCGCACACGATGCACTGCCATTTCCGCATGTTCTGTTATCTCTCAACCGGCTTCAGGTAGCGCGCACGCTACGCGAAAGCCTGGCAAAGGCCAACCGTGCCAGAACCCAGGCCGCTGCCGGTGGCTCTATAGCGGCTCTTGGCGACTGTCCGTCGTCCGCGTTCATCAGCTAGGCTAAGCCCATGACTTCCTCACCCTCCCCCATGCCCTGGGCCATCTATTTCGCCGTACTGGGCAGTGTCATCAGCGTGGGCCTGGCCATCGGCCTGTCGATGCCGCTGGTCTCGCTGCGCCTGGAGGGCTGGGGCTATGGCAGCTTCGCCATCGGTGTCATGGCCGCCTCGCCGGCCATTGGCATCCTGACCGGCGCCAGCCTGGCCGGGCGCCTCGCTTCACGAGTCGGCACGCCACGACTGATGCAGCTATGCCTGGTGACGGGTGCCGCCTCGCTGATTCTGCTGTCGCTGCTGCCCAGCTACCCTCTGTGGCTGCTTCTTCGCCTGGCGCTCGGCGCCATCCTCACCCTGGTCTTCGTGCTGGGCGAAAGCTGGATGAACCAGGTCATCACCGATCGCTGGCGGGGTCGCCTGGTGGCCCTCTACGGCAGCAGCTACGCCCTGAGCCAACTGGCCGGTCCGCTGCTGCTGGGCGCGCTCGGTACCGAGGGTGACCAGGGCTTCTGGCTGGGCGCCCTGCTCATGCTCGGTGGCGCCACCCTGCTGCTCGGCCGCCAGGGCGCACCAGCCGCCGGCGGCCACACCGCCGCCTGGCAGGCGCTGCTGGACTTCTGCCGCGGCGCTCCGGCCATCGCCTGGGCGGTAGCGCTGTTCGCCTGCTTCGAGGCGATGATCCTTACCCTGCTGCCGGTCTATGCCCTCAACCAGGGCTTCGGCCAGCAACTGGCGCTGTACATGGTCAGCGCCGTGGTGGTGGGCGATGCTCTGCTGCAGCTGCCCCTGGGCCTGCTCGCCGACCGCCTCTCGCGCCAGGGCCTGTTCCTAGGCTGCACCCTGGGGCTGCTGGCGGTCAGCCTGGCCTTGCCACTGCTGCTGCACACCCCGGGCGTCTGGCCGCTGCTGGTGCTGTTCGGCGCCACCGCCGGCGGCCTCTTCACCCTGGCACTGATCCTGGTGGGCGAGCGCTACCGTGACGCCGAGCTGGTCAGCGCCAACGCCTGCATCGCCCAACTCTGGGGCCTCGGTTGCCTGGTCGGTCCGCTGGTCACCGGCGCTGCCAGCCAATGGCTCACCGGCCATGCCCTGCCGCTGCTGATGGCGGCCGGCGCCGCGGTACTGCTGGTGATCGTTGGGCGCCGAGGTAGCGCGCCGGTCACAGCAGAAACGGCAATTTAATGCCCAAACGCAGTTCTTAAAGTCGCGATTTTGGCATTATATTGCCGATAGTGCGCCAAGGACCCATACTACCGGCAGTATATTGCCGGAGGTCGTCCGTGAGTGCGCTGGTGGTTCAAACCTATCTGACCGGGCGTTGGCAGGATGCCTTACGCTTGGTTTTTGATGATCCGAGGCAAGGTCCCCAACAAGGCGCCTGCACCCTCAGCTATCTGGCTGCCTACCTGAGCGATCATCTCGACGATTTCGGCAAGCCCACAGCTGCCGCAGTGAGCGCTAATCTGCCTTTGAGCTGGGAAGTCGAGCGACTGTCCCATTGGCCGGCGTTTCTCCATGACATTCTCCCGGCCGGCGCCGCTCGCCGTTTTCTGCTACCTCGCCTTGGGCTGAGCGCAGCGGAAGCCACTCAGACCGACTTTCGGTTGTTATCACGCTGCACGCCAGCGCCCATCGGCCATTTGCGGATTCGTGAGTCGCTAGATGAGCGTGCGCAGACACCCTCCGTGGGCTTTACCCGTGAGCAGGTCGTCGCTCGCGATCAAGGCTTTCTGGAATATGCCTATGAGCAAGGTGCCGCCCTTGGCGGTGCAACCGGCGCGGGTGGTGACGCACCCAAGCTGCTGCTGACCGAAGATCCTCAGGGCCTGCTCCATCCAGATGCCACCCTGCCCGATGACCTGGTCTGCCGACATTGGCTGGTGAAGTTTCCACGCAACAAAGCCAGCGCCACGGACCAAGACATCCTGCGCAGCGAGCACTGCTACTATCAAGCCCTGAACGCCCTAGGACTGGAGACCGTTTCCGCAAACGGACTCGCCCTGGAAGAAGGCCGACGCCCCAGCCTCTGGATGCCACGCTTCGACCGCCGCACCAGCCCCCAAGGGGTGGAGCGTCTGGCCGTTGAATCTCTCTATTCGCTGACTCACACCCTGGTACCCGGTAGCTATCTGAATCATCTCGACGCCATCGGTGCCCTGACCAGGGTTTGGCGTGCAGCCGATCAGGACCAGGGGATACCGGCGCTGCTGGATGATTACCTGCGGCGTGACCTGCTCAATCAACTGCTGGGCAACAGTGACAACCACGGTCGCAATACCGCCATCCTGCGTGATGAGCGTGGTGTTCGTCTGGCCCCCCTGTACGACCTCGCACCCATGGTCATGGACGAACAGGGCATCACCCGAACCAGCAAATGGCCCCTGCCCGTCGAGCAGGCGGGCGTTGTCGATTGGCACGCCGCTTGTCGGCTACTGGCCGAGTGGGACGATCCGGAGCGGCTGTGGGATGCCCTCAAGAAGAGCGCCGAGGTGCTCCGTGCTCTGCCGGACCTGCTGCAGCCGGTGTTGCCGCAGGCCACCTGGGAGCATCCGCGAATTCCGCTGCGGCGCCTGGATAGCCATCTGCGCGAGGCAGGGCTGCTATGAGTCTTGATGATCAAGAACGGCGGCAACGTACGCTGGATGATATCCGTGAGGGATTACAGACTGGACGCCTGAGCCTGGGCACTGGCATCCGACGCCTGCGGCGCGAGATCACCGGCCTTACCCAGACCGACTTCGCGCGCATGGCCCGTATCTCGCTGCGCACCCTACGGCAACTGGAGCAGGACGAAGGCAATCCCACGCTGGCGACGCTACAGGCGGTTTTTCGGCCCTTTGGCCTGGGGATGGGTGTCGTACCCTTGAAACGCCATTGAGCCCATGAAAAACGCCGGCACTGGGCCGGCGTTTTTCATTTCTAACCACGATCAGAACGCGGGCACCACGGCACCCTTGTACTTCTCTTCGATGAACTGCTTCACCGCCGGGGTGTTCAACGCCTTGGCCAGCTTCTGCACGGCATCGCTGTCCTTGTTGTCCGGACGGGCGACCAGGATGTTGGCATAGGGCGATTCCTTGCCTTCCAGCAGCAGGGCGTCCTGGGTCGGGTTGAGCTTGGCTTCCAGGGCGTAGTTGGTGTTGATCAGCGCCAGGTCGACCTGATTCAGCACGCGCGGCAGGGTCGCGGCTTCCAGCTCCTTGAACTTGAGCTGCTTGGGATTCTCGGCGATGTCCTTGGGCGTGGCGAGGATGTTGGCGCTGTCCTTGAGCTTGATCAGGCCGGCCTTTTCCAGCAGCAGCAGGGCGCGGCCGCCATTGGTGGCATCGCTGGGGATGGCCACGACGGCGCCTTCGCGGACTTCGTCGAGCTTCTTGATCTTCTGCGAGTAGATGCCGAAGGGCTCGACGTGCACCTGGGCGACGGTCACCAGGTCGGTGCCACGGCTCTTGTTGAATTCATCCAGGTAGGGCTGGTGCTGGAAGAAATTGGCGTCCAGGCGCTTCTGGGCCACCTGCAGGTTGGGCTGCACGTAGTCGGTGAAGACCTTGATCTGCAGGTCCACCCCTTCCTTGGCCAGCTGAGGTTTGACGAATTCGAGAATCTCGGCGTGGGGCACCGGGGTGGCGGCGACGCTGAGGGTCTCGGCGGCGTGGGCGGTCAGACTGGCGGCCAGCAGGGCGGCGGTGGCGAGCAATTTCTTCATGGCAGTTTCCTAAAGCGGGGTGGAACCGTCGGCGCCTCTGCGGGCGTCGACGGCGGTGGAGCTGCGGCTCAGAACGCGGGAACGACGGCGCCCTGGTACTTCTTCTCGATGAATTGCTTCACCTCGGGGGTGGTCAGGGCCTTGGCCAGCTTCTGGATGGCCGGGTCGTTGGCCTTGTCGGCGCGGGTGTAGAGCAGGTTGGCGTAGGGCGACTCGCCGCTCTCGATGAAGAGGGCGTCCTTGGTCGGCACCAGCTTGGCTTCCAGGGCGTAGTTGGCGTTGATCAGCGCCAGGTCGACCTGGTTCAGCACGCGCGGCAGGGTCGCGGCTTCCAGCTCCTTGAACTTCAGGTGCTTGGGATTCTCGACGACGTCACGCGGGGTAGCGGTGACGTTGCTCGGATCCTTAAGAGTGATCAGGCCCTGCTTGGCGATCAGCAAGAGCGCACGACCGGAGTTGCTCGGATCGTTGGGGATGGCCACGGTGGCGCCGTCCTTGAGCTCCTTGATGTCCTTGATCTTCTGCGAGTAGGCACCGAAGGGCTCGACGTGCACCGCCACCACCGGCACCTGGTCGCTGCTCGGGTTGCTCTTCTGGTAGCTGGCGTAATAGGGCTTGGTCTGGAAGTAGTTGGCATCCACCTGCTTCTGATCGGTCTGGCGATCAGGCTGGATGTAGTCGGTGAAGACCTTGATCTTCAGGTCCACGCCTTCCTTGGCCAGTTGCGGCTTGATGAATTCCAGGATTTCCGCATGGGGAACCGGATTGACCGCGACGGTCAGGGTCTCGGCGGCCTGGGCGGCGGTGGCGACACCCAGGCCGAAGGCCAGGGACAGCAGGGTACGTTTCAGCGACATCTGGATTTTCCTTGTGCAAAACCTTCGAGTGGATGAAGCCTGAATCAACGACGACTGAAATGGGCGACGAGGCGATCGCCGACCATCTGCAGTACCTGGACCAGCACCAGCAGCAAGAGCACCGTGACCACCATGACGTCGGTCTGGAAGCGCTGGTAGCCGAAACGGATGGCCAGATCGCCGAGGCCGCCGCCGCCGATCACCCCGGCCATGGCGGTGTAGGACACCAGGGCGATGGCGGTAACGGTGGTGGCCGCGATCAGCCCGGGCAGGGCCTCGGGCAACAGGGTGCGGGTGACGATCTGCCAGAGACTGGCGCCCATGGCCTGGGTCGCCTCGATGATGCCGCGGTCGACCTCGCGCAGGGCGGTTTCCACCAGCCGGGCGAAGAAGGGCGCGGCGCCCACCACCAGCGGCGGGATGGCGCCCTCGACGCCCAGGGAGGTGCCGATCAGCCAGACCGTGATGGGGATCATCAGGATCAGCAGGATGATGAAGGGCACCGAGCGCAGCACATTGACCACGAAGGAGAGGATGCCGTAGACCAGCGGCTGCTCCAGCAACTGGCGGCGGCTGGTGAGAAACAGCAGCACGCCCAGCGGCAGCCCGAGGATCAGGGTGAAGAGCATGGACCAGCCGAGCATGGCCAGGGTGTCCTGGGTCGCCTGCCAGATCTCGGCCCAGTCGATGTTGCTGAATAGTTCGTCCATCAGCGCAGGACCTCCACGGTGACGTCGGCGGCCTGGAAGCGAGCCAGGGCGGCGTCCAGGTCACCGCCCACCAGGGCGATGGTGAGCTGGCCATAGGGCTCGTCCCGGATGCGGTCGATGCGACCGCCGAGAATGCTGTAGTCCACACCGGTCTCCCGGGCAACATGGCCCAGCAGCGGTGCATAGGTGGCTTCGCCGCGGAAGGTCAGGCGCAGGATGCGCCCTTCGACATGGGCATAGGCGTCGGCCAGTTCGGCCTCGTCCTGGTGCTCGGCTTCGAACACGAAGCGGCGGGTGGTGGGGTGCTGCGGATGCAGGAAGACATCGGCCACGGTGCCCTGCTCCACCACGGCGCCGCCGTCGAGCACGGCGACGCGGTCGCAGACGCGGCGGATCACGTCCATCTCGTGGGTGATCAACACGATGGTCAGGCCCAGTTCGCGATTGAGCTCGGCCAGCAGTTGCAGCACCTGGGCGGTGGTCTGGGGATCGAGGGCGCTGGTGGCCTCGTCGCAGAGCAGGATCTTCGGCTCGGTGGCCAGGGCGCGGGCGATGCCGACGCGCTGCTTCTGGCCGCCGGACAGTTGCGCCGGGTACTTGCGCGCCTGGTCGGACAGCCCGACCCGCGCCAGCAGCTCCTCGACCCGCTGGGCGATCTGCGCCCGCGAACGGCCGCCGGCCAGTTCCAGCGGCATGGCCACGTTGGCCGCCACGGTCTTGGACGAGAGCAGGTTGAAATGCTGGAAGATCATGCCGATGCGGCGGCGGAAATCGCGCAGCTCGCTCGCGCCAAGGGTGGTGACCTCGGCGCCATCGACCTGCAGGCGACCGCCACTGGGGGCTTCGAGGCGGTTGATCAGGCGCAGCAGGGTGCTCTTGCCGGCCCCCGAATGGCCGATCAGGCCGAAGATCTCGCCGGCTTCGATCCTCAGGTCGACCGGCTGGAGCGCCGCGACCTCGCGACCGCGCGTGCGGTACGTCTTGTGGACAGCGTGGAATTCGATCAATGGAAAAACCTTGTGGGTAACGTCAGACAACAGGATGGTGATCCAGCCGTGCAGTTTAACGTGCGCGCTTATATCTGCTTAGCACTTGTTGTCGGGTATTACGCCAATAAAGGCATATGGCCAGCCCAGACAATGACCAAGCGCCAGGCGCACAGCCCGTCGCTTCGCATCAGCCAAACGGAACACCGGCTCTGGACCGCGAGTCACTAGAGGACTGCCTGAATTCGCCCCACATTCCGTAGGGGACGCAAAGAGCGCCCTACAGGCGCCTGATGAGGACTTTCCATGGCTACGCCCCCCAAGAGTGAACTCGCCGGTACCGATACCCTGGATCGCCAGAACACCTCGAAGAAACTCGAGCAACTGGAGCAGTTCCGCTCCGATGCCACCGGCCAGGCACTGCGCACCAACCACGGCGTGAAGATCGCCGACAACCAGAATTCGCTGCGCGCCGGCACCCGCGGACCCTCCCTGCTCGAAGACTTCATCATGCGGGAGAAGATCACCCACTTCGACCACGAGCGCATCCCGGAGCGCATCGTCCATGCCCGCGGCACCGGCGCCTATGGCTATTTCCAGCCCTACCAGGACTGGTCCGACCTGACCAAGGCCGCCCTCTTCCGCGACCCCAACCACCAGACCCCGGTGTTCGTGCGCTTCTCCACCGTGCAGGGCCCGCGTGGCTCGGGCGATACCGTGCGTGACGTGCGCGGCTTCGCCATCAAGTTCTACACCGAGGAAGGCAACTGGGACATGGTCGGCAACAACATGCCGGTCTTCTTCATCCAGGACGCCATCAAGTTTCCCGACTTCGTCCATGCGGTGAAGCCCGAGCCGCATAACGAGATCCCCACCGGCGGCAGCGCCCACGACACCTTCTGGGACTTCGTCTCCCTGGTGCCCGAGTCGGCGCACATGGTGCTCTGGACCATGACCGACCGTGCCATCCCGGTGAACCTGCGCAGCATGCAGGGCTTCGGCATCCACACCTTCCGCATGATCAATACCGCCGGCAAGGGCGTCTTCGTCAAGATCCACCTGAAACCCGCCGGTGGCGTGCGTTCCCTGGTGTGGGACGAAGCCCAGAAGCTGGCGGGCAAGGACACCGATGCCCACCGCCGCGACCTCTGGGAAGCCATCGAATCCGGTGACTACCCCGAATGGGAATTCGGCGTGCAGATCATCCCCGAGGAAGACGAGCACAAGTTCGACTGGGACATCCTCGACGCCACCAAGATCATTCCCGAGGAGCTGGTACCCATTACGCCCCTGGGCAAGCTGGTGCTCAACCGCAACCCGGACAACTACTTCGCCGAAACTGAGCAGGTGGCCTTCTGCCCCGGTCATGTCGTGCCCGGCATCGACTTCAGCAACGACCCCCTGCTGCAGGGTCGGCTGTTCTCCTACACCGACACCCAGATCAGCCGCCTCGGTGGGCCGAACTTCCATGAACTGCCGGTCAACCGCCCGGTGGTGCCGAACCACAATGGCCAGCGCGACGCCAAGTACCGCATGACCATTGACAAGGGCCGTGCCTCCTACGAGCCCAACTCCATCGACGGTGGCTGGCCCAAGGAAACCCCGCCAGCACCCCAGGATGGCGGCTTCGAGAGCTATTACGAGCGCATCGACGGTTACAAGGTGCGCGAGCGCAGCGAGTCCTTCGGCGACCACTTCTCCCAGGCCACGCTGTTCTACAACAGCCTGTCCGAGGCGGAGCAGGCCCACGTCGCCGACGCTTACAGCTTCGAGCTGGGCAAGGTCGAGCGCATGTGGATCCGTGAGCGTCAGGTCAACGAGATCCTCGCCAACATCGATCTGGACTTGGCGCAGAAGGTCGCCAAGAAGATCGGCGTGACGCCGCCCACTGCACCCACCGTGCAACCGCGCCAGATCTCCATCGACAAGTCGCCGGCGCTGAGCCAGCTCAACCTGCTGTCCGGCAACATCAAGGGCTTCAAGGTGGCGGTACTGGTCGGTGACGGCGTCATCGCCAGCGAAGTGGACGCCATCAAGCAGGCGCTCAAGGCCGAAGGCGCCCATGTGAAGGTGCTCGGCCCCACCGCCGGCCCGGTCAAGGCCGCCGATGGCAGCGAAGTGGCCGTGGACGGCTCGGCCGAGGGCATGCCATCGGTAGCCCTGGACGCGGTCTATGTGCCGGGCGGCGCCGAGAGCGTCAAGGCCATGCTCGACGACGGCGTGATCAAGCACTACCTGCTGGAAGCCTATAAGCACCTCAAGGCCATCGCCCTCACCGGCGAAGCCGAGCAGCTGCTCAAGGCGGTCTACCTGAGCCCCGACGAGGCACTGCTCACCGGCGGTGACTTCAAGGCGGTGCAGCAGGACTTCTTCGCCGCCATCGCCAAGCACCGTTGCTGGGCGCGGATGCCGAAGATCAAGTCCATCCCGGCCTGATCCAGGTAGGCATGAAAAAGCCGACCGTCGCGAGACGGTCGGCTTTTTTCTTTTGGGGCTATCGCGATCGTTGCCCATTTAGGCCATCGCGGCCATGGGCCGCTCCTACAGAAGATTGATGCTGCTGTAGGAGCGGTCGTTACGGCGCACCGGCACGGCCGCAATGCGTCCCTACCTTCGTAGGTTGGGTTGAGACGGCTCCATCGTCGAAGCCCAACAAGGCGAGCCATCAGCGCGCTTATTGTTGGGCTTCGCTGCGCTCAGCCCAACCTACGGGTCCTGCGCGGGATCAACCCAGCACCAGCACCCCGTCCATTTCCACCTGGGAGCCCTTGGGCAGCGCGGCTACGCCGATGGCGGCGCGGGCGGGATACGGCTGCTGGAAGTAGCGACCCATGATCTCATTGACGGTGGCGAAGTGCGAAAGGTCGATCAGGAAGATGTTCAGCTTGACGATGTCGGCCAGGGAACCACCGGCGGCTTCGGCCACGGACTTGAGGTTCTCGAACACCTGGACCACCTGGGCCTCGAAGCCGTCTACCAGCTCCATACTGGTGGGATTGAGCGGGATCTGCCCGGAGAGATAGACGGTGTCACCGACCTTGATCGCCTGGGAATAGGTACCAATGGCGGCAGGCGCCTTGTCGGTGTGGATCACTTGCTTGCTCATGGGTCGCTCCTGTGCGGGAAAGGCTCGATTCTGCAAGCCCGTGGCGACCCACTGCAACCTCAGAACCTGTTCACGATTGCGCGAGCTAGAGACAAACAAGGCGAAAATGCCTGAGGAAGCGGAGTTTACGAGTGGTAAATGAGCATTCCGAAGGCATTTTCAACGCCGTTTGGCCGACGCGCAGCAGATCGTGAGCAGGTTCTCAGCTGCGAACCCGAGTAATACCGGCCACGCCCTTGAGCGTCCGCAGCTTCTTGATCACCCGCGCCAGGTGTACGCGATCGCGCACGCTGACCACCAGCTGAACCACGCTGACCCGGCCGTCGCGCTCGTTCATGCCGATCTTCTCGACGTTGGCATCCGCGGCGGTGACGTTGTTGGCCAACATGGCGATCAGGCCGCGCTGGTGCTCCAGCTGGACGCGCAACTCGACGCTGAATTCGCCGGTAACGTCCTTGGCCCAGTTGAGCACGATGCATTTTTCGCTGTTGTGGCGGAATTCGGCGATGTTCCGACAGTTTTCCAAGTGGATCACCATGCCCTTGCCCGCCGACAGGTGGCCGACGATGGGGTCGCCCGGAATCGGCGTGCAGCACTTGGCGTAACTGATCACCAGGCCTTCGGTGCCACGGATGGCCAGCGGCCCTTGGGGCGTGGTACTGGCCTGGGGTTCCAGCGGTTCTTCCTGCTCGCTGCCGGACACCAGGCGCCGCGCCACCACATAGGCCATGCGATTGCCCAGGCCGATCTCTTCGAGCAGGTCTTCCAGCACCACGCCCTTGTACTCGCCGAGTACCGAGAGGATGCGCATCGGCGAGATCTTCGACAGCTGGGTGCCAAAGCCGGACAGCGCCTTGTTCAGCAGCCGCTCGCCGAGGCTGATGGACTCGGAGCGACGCTGCTGCTTGAGCGCATGGCGGATATTGGTGCGCGCCTTGCCGGTGACCACGAAGTTGAGCCAGGCCGGATTGGGCCGGGCACCGGGCGCGGTAACGATCTCCACCGTTTCACCACTGCCCAGCGGCTGCGACAGCGGCGCCAGGCGACGATTGATGCGGCAGGCGATGCAGCTGTTGCCCACGTCGGTGTGCACCGCATAGGCGAAGTCCACGGCCGTGGAGCCCTTGGGCAGCTCCATGATGCGACCCTTGGGGGTGAAGACGTAGACCTCGTCGGGAAAGAGGTCGATCTTCACGTTCTCGATGAATTCCAGGGAGTTGCCCGCACGTTGCTGCAACTCGAGGATGCCCTTCACCCACTGGCGCGCGCGCAGGTGGCTGGCGCGCGGCTCGTCGCCCCCGGCCTTGTACAGGCCATGGGCGGCGATGCCGTTGTTGGCCATCTCTTCCATCTCGCGGGTGCGGATCTGGATCTCGATGGGCACACCGTGCATGCCGAACAGGGTGGTGTGCAGGGACTGGTAGCCGTTCGCCTTGGGGATGGCGATGTAGTCCTTGAAGCGCCCCGGGAACGGCTTGTAGAGATTGTGCACCGCGCCGAGCACCCGATAGCAGGTGTCGACCTTGTCGACGATGATGCGGAAGCCGTAGACGTCCATGATCTCGTTGAACGACTTCCGCTTGCCGCGCATCTTCTGGTAGATGCTGTGCAGGTGCTTTTCGCGCCCGACCACCTCGCCGTCCAGACCGTCGCGGGCCAGGCAGTTGGCCAGGGATTCCTGGATCTTGCCGAGGATCTCGCGGCGATTGCCGCGCGCGGTCTTGACCGCCCGCTGGATGCGTTCGGCACGCATCGGGTGCATGGCGCGAAAACCCAGGTCCTCGAATTCCACGTAGAAATCGTGCATGCCCAGCCGGTTGGCGATGGGCGCGTAGATTTCCAGGGTTTCCTTGGCGATGCGCCGGCTCTTGTCCGGCGGCATGGCGTCCAGGGTGCGCATGTTGTGCAGCCGGTCGGCCAGCTTGACCAGGATGACGCGGATGTCCTTGGACATCGCCATGGTCATCTTCTGGAAGTTCTCTGCCTGGGCCTCGGCCTTGGTCTCGAACTTCATCTGGGTCAGCTTGCTGACCCCGTCCACCAGCTCCGCCACCGTCTCGCCGAACTGGCCGGCGAGGGCTTCCTTAGCGATGCCGGTGTCCTCGATCACGTCGTGCAGCATGGCCGCCATCAGACTCTGATGGTCCATGTGCATGTCGGCGAGGATGTTGGCGACGGCCAGCGGATGGGTGACATAGGGCTCGCCGCTACGGCGGCGCTGCCCGTCGTGAGCCTGCTCGGCGTAGTAATAGGCCCGCCGGACCAGATTGACCTGGTCGGGGGTCAGGTAGTCCGCCAGTCGCTCGGCCAGCAGGTCGATGCCGGTCGGGCGGACGTCACCATAGGCAGGCTCGGCGGCCATGGCTTAGAGCGCCTCGCCGTCCGCTTCGTCGTTGACTTCGAAGGCGGCGAACAGCGGCTCTTCTTCAACGATGTCGTCCAGACGGATGACTTCCTCGTCGACCAGGCCTTCGGCGATCTCGCGCAGGGCGACGACGGTGGGCTTGTCGTTGTCCCACGGTACCTTGGGCTCCTTGCCGCCGGTGGCCAGCTGGCGCGAGCGCTTGGTGGCGAGCATGACCAGCTCGAATCGGTTGTCTACGTTGTCCAGGCAGTCTTCGACAGTAACGCGGGCCATGGTCTTCCTCGTGGCGATGATGATCCCGGGAACGGGGGACCCGATAGTATAAAAATTCGCCAGTGGCAAGGGAAGAGGCGGTGGTCGGAGGACCACCGGCAGCGCTCCCTGCAGAAGCGGCTCCCACCCGCGCCGGATGGGAGCCCTAGCCAGATCAGACCCCGGCTTTCTTCTTCAGCCGCCAGGCGTGCAGCAGCGGCTCGGTGTAGCCGCTGGGCTGTTCGCGGCCCTTGAAGATGAGGTCACGGGCGGCGCGATAGGCGTAGGAGCTGTCGAAGTGGCCGGCCATGGGTTCGTAGAGCGCATCGCCGGCGTTCTGGCCGTCCACCACCTTGGCCATGCGCTGCAGCGTCTCGTCCACCTGTTCGGCGCTGACCACGCCGTGGTGCAGCCAGTTGGCGATGTGCTGGCTGGAGATGCGCAGGGTGGCGCGGTCTTCCATCAGGCCGACATCATGGATGTCGGGCACCTTGGAGCAGCCCACGCCCTGGTCGACCCAGCGCACCACGTAGCCGAGGATGCCCTGGCAGTTGTTGTCCAGTTCCTGCTGGATGGCTTCGGCGGACCAGTCCGGCGACTCGGCCACCGGCACGCTGAGCAGCCCGGCGAGCAATTCGCCGCGGGCGGCGTCGACGTCGCTGCGTTCCAGCTCCTGCTGCACCTGCTGGACGTTGACCTGGTGGTAATGCAGGGCATGCAGCACGGCGGCGGTGGGCGACGGTACCCAGGCGGTGTTGGCGCCGGCCTTGGGATGACCGATCTTCTGTTCCAGCATGGCCGCCATCAGGTCGGGCATGGCCCACATGCCCTTGCCGATCTGCGCCTTGCCACGCAGGCCACAGGCCAGGCCGACCAGCACGTTGTTGCGCTCGTAAGCGGTGATCCACTTCGAGGTCTTCATGTCGCCCTTGCGCAGCATGGGCCCGGCCAGCATGGCGGTGTGCATCTCGTCACCGGTGCGGTCGAGGAAGCCGGTGTTGATGAAGGCCACCCGCGCCGCGGCGGCGGCGATGCAGGCCTTGAGGTTGACGCTGGTGCGGCGCTCCTCGTCCATGATGCCCAGCTTGACGGTGTTGGCCGGCAGCCCCAACAGGGCCTCGACGCGGTCGAACAGCTGCACGGCGAAGGCCACCTCGGCCGGGCCGTGCATCTTGGGTTTGACGATGTACACCGAGCCGCTGCGGGAATTGCCCTGGCGCTTGAGGTCGTGCATGGCGATGGTCACGGTGACCAGGGCGTCGAGGATGCCTTCGGGGATCTCGCGACCGTCCTCCAGCAGCACCGCCGGATTGGTCATCAGGTGGCCGACGTTGCGGATGAACAGCAGCGAGCGACCGTGCAGGGTCAGTGGCTGACCGTCGGCGCCCTGGTACTCGCGGTCGGGGTTGAGGCGGCGGGTAAAGGTCTCGCCAGCCTTGCTCACTTCTTCTGCCAGGTCGCCCTTCATCAGGCCCAGCCAGTTGCGATAGGCCAGCACCTTGTCGGCGGCGTCCACCGCGGCGATGGAGTCTTCCAGGTCCATGATGGTGCTGACCGCGGCTTCCATGAGCAGGTCCTTGACCCCGGCGGCGTCGGTCTTGCCGATGGTGCTGGCGCGGTCGATCTGGATCTCCAGGTGCAGGCCGTTGTGGCGCAAGAGCACCGCGGACGGCGCGGCGGCATCGCCCTGGTAGCCGACGAAAGCGGCCGGATCGG
The DNA here is from genome assembly GCF_001566765.1 of Pseudomonas sp. HUK17. NCBI lineage: Bacteria > Pseudomonadati > Pseudomonadota > Gammaproteobacteria > Pseudomonadales > Pseudomonadaceae > Pseudomonas > Pseudomonas sp. HUK17. Next base: position 263,202 of record NZ_LSMW01000012.1, on the reverse strand, counting down.
CCAGTTCGCTGGTGCCGCTCTTGAGGTCCACCACCAGGCGACCGTCCTGGATGCGGTAGGCGGTGGCGTCCCTGTGCGAGCCACTGGCCAGGGGCGCCACGCCATCCAGCACCTGACGGGCGAAGGCCACTACCTTGGCACCGCGGGTGGGGTTGTAGCCCTTGCCGCGCTCGGCGCCGTCGCTCTCGGGCAGGGCGTCGGTGCCATAGAGGGCGTCGTACAGCGAACCCCAGCGGGCATTGGCGGCGTTCAGGGCGTAGCGGGCGTTGAGCACCGGCACCACCAGCTGCGGACCGGCCTGCTCGGCGATTTCACGATCGACGCCGGAGGTTGAGGCCTGCACCTGACCGGGCACCGGCTGCAGATAGCCGATGCTTTCCAGAAAGCTCTGGTAGGCGGGCAGATCGGTGACCGGACCGGGATGGGCGCTGTGCCAGTTGTCCAGCTCCACCTGCAGGCGATCACGCTCGGCCAGCAGTTCCCGATTGCGCAGTGCCAGCTCGTGCACCAGCTTGTCCACGCCCGACCAGAAGGCGGCGGTGTCGAGGCCGGTGCCGGGCAGTACTTCCTCGTCGATGAAGCGCTGCAGCTCGGTGGCCACCTGCAGGCGGCCCAGGGTAGTGCGGTCGGTCATGATGGCTTTCCTTGAGACATGAAAATTAAATGGAAGCCTGTCCACGATCTCGCGAGCTAGAGCCAGGCAAGGCGAAAACAGCCGAGGAAGCGGAGTTTACGAAAGGTAAATGAGCATTCCGAGGCGGTTTTCAACACAGCCTGGCCGACGCGCAGCAGATCGTGGGCAGGCGATCAGCCGAGGGCGGCGATGGCGGCTTTGGCGACCTGCGCATCTTCCGGGGCCTTGACGCCGGAGACGCCGACCGCGCCCACCACCTGGCCGTCCACCAGGATGGGCACCCCGCCTTCGAGCATGCCCTGCATCAGCGGCGCGCTGAGAAAGGCGGTGCGGCCGTTGTTGATCATCTCTTCCAGCACCTTGGACTCCTTGCGCGCCAGGGCGGCGCTGCGGGCCTTTTCCGGGGCGATGTAGGCACTGTTGGGCGCGGCGCCGTCGAGACGCAGCAGGGCCAGCGGATGACCGCCGTCGTCGGCCACGGCGATGCACACGGCCCAGCCCTGGCGCTCGGCTTCGGCACGCCCGGCGGCCAGCAGGGTGTCGATCTCGGCAAGGGTGAGCACGGCTTTGGTCTTCATGGGGCCTCCAGGGTTCAGGGTTGAGTCGGAGCGGCCAGGGCCGCGTCGAGGATTTCGATCCAGTGGCGCACGGGAGTTCTCCCAGCGCCGTCGAGATGGCTCTGGCAACCGATGTTGGCGGTGGCGATCAGCTCGGGGTGACCACTTTCCAGGGCATCGAGCTTGGCGTCACGCAGCCGCCGCGACAAGTCCGGCTGGGTCAGCGAATAGGTGCCGGCCGAACCGCAGCAGAGGTGACCGTCCGGCACCGGCGCCAGCGGAAAGCCGAGGCGCTGCAGGACGCCTTCCACGGCGCCGCCGAGGCGCTGGGCGTGCTGCAGGGTGCAGGGGCAATGGAAGGCCAGCCGCGGGGTGTCCTTCAGCTGCAGCTCTTCCAGCGGGAGCTCGCGCAGCACCTCCACCAGGTCGCGGGTGCGCGCCGAGACCTCGCGGGCCTTGGCGGCATAGACCGGGTCGTCCTTGAGCAGGCTGGCGTACTCCTTGACGAAGGCGCCGCAGCCGCTGGCGGTCTGGATGATGGCCTCGGCGCCGCCCTGCAAGGCCGGCCACCAGGCGTCGATATTGCGCCGGGCACGATCAAGGCCAGCCTCCTGGGCATTGAGGTGATAGTCCACCGCGCCGCAGCACCCGGCGCGGGGCGCGGCGTCCAGGCTGATGCCGAGGCGATCCAGCACCCGCGCGGTGGCGGCATTGGTATTGGGCGACAGCCCTGGCTGCACGCAGCCTTCGAGGATCAGCATGCGCCGGGCATGGCGCGGTGCCGGGCGCACACCCGGGGCGGCGATGCGCGCTGGCAGCTTGGCCTGGACGCTGGCCGGCAACAGCGGCTTGAGGGTCTGGCCGCCCTTGAGCAGGGCGCCGAACAGCCGCGGCTGCGGCAATACCTGGCGCAAGCCGGCGCGCAACAGGCGCTGGCCTAGTGGCCGCGGCACCCGGCGCTCCACCTCGGCGCGGCCGATGTCGAGCAATTCGTGGTAGGAGACGCCCGAAGGGCAGGTGGTCTCGCAATTGCGGCAGGTCAGGCAGCGGTCGAGGTGCTCGCGGGTCTTCTCGCTGACCTCGCCGCCTTCGAGCATGCCCTTGATCAGGTAGATGCGCCCGCGGGGCCCGTCCAGCTCGTCGCCGAGCAGCTGGTAGGTCGGGCAGGTGGCGTTGCAGAAGCCGCAATGCACGCAGCTGCGCAGCACCCGCTCGGCATCGGTGGCGCGGGGCAATTTACGAGCAGCGGGACTCAGATTGGTTTGCATAGGTCGCTCCCTTAGAGCCCGGCGTACAGCCGACCCGGATTGAAGATCCCCTGGGGGTCCAGGCGGGCCTTGAGGCGGCGGTGGTAGTCCAGCAGCGCGGCCGGCAGCGGATGCTGGGCCTCGCGCTCGGCGTCCGGCGTGTAGCACAGCGCATGGCCACCGGCGCGCTCGGCGATCTCGCGCAGGACTGTGGCCGGGGCATCGCTCTTGAGCCAGTACTGGGCACCGCCCCAGTCCAGCAGCCGGGTGCCGGGCAGCTCCAGCAATGGCGTATTGACCGGTACCGACAGTCGCCACAGCGGCGCGGGACCGGCGAAGAAGGCCAGGCGCTGCTCGTTGAGCTCTTCCCAGAAAGCCTCGGCCAAGCTGTCACCGCCAAGGCGATCGACCGCCGAGCGTACCGAACCCTCGCCACCTTCCAGGCGCAGGTGCAGGTGCTGGCCGTCATAGCAGGCCGCCGAGATCGGCAGGGCTTCACGGCCCCAGACGGCGAGGCGCTGCAGGGCGCGTTCGGCGTCCAGTTCCAGACTCAGGCTCTGGGTGCAGCGCGGCCTGGGCAGGACCTTGAAGGACACCTCGGTGACCACCCCCAAACACCCCTGGCTGCCGGCCAGCAACCGGGAGACGTCGTAGCCGGCGACGTTCTTCATCACCTCGCCGCCGAATCTCAGGTGTTCGCCAGTGCCGGTGATCAACCGGGTGCCCAGGACGAAATCCCTCAGGCTGCCGGCCCAGGGCCGCCGCGGACCGGAAAGGCCGCAGGCCAGGGTGCCGCCGACCGTGGCGCCCTCCCCCAGCCGCGGCGGTTCGCAGGGCAGCATCTGCCCCTGCTCGGCCAGGGCGGCATTGAGTTCGGCCAGCGGCGTACCGGTGCGCACCGTGGCCACCAGCTCGGTGGGGTCGTAGTGCACCAGACCGCGATGGCCACTGACGTCCAGCGGCTCACCGTCCACCGGGCGGCCCAGGTGGGCCTTGGTGTCGCCGCCATGGATACGCAGCGGCTGGCGACGGACCAGGGCCTCGCGGACCTGATCGAGGAGCAGTTCCAGGCTGTCCATCAGAAGCGCTCCAGTTCGGGGTGGGGCAACTGGCCGTGATGCACGTGCAGGCCACCGAATTCGGCGCAGCGGTGCAGGGTCGGCACGTTCTTGCCGGGGTTGAGCAGCCCGGGGGCGTCGAAGGCCGCCTTCACCGCATGGAAGAAGGTCAGCTCGCCCGACTGGAACTGGGTGCACATGGCGTTGATCTTCTCGCGACCCACCCCGTGTTCGCCGGTGATGGTGCCCCCCACCGCCACGCAGAGGTCGAGGATGCGCCCGCCCAGGGCCTCGGCCTGCTCCAGTTCGCCGGGCCGGTTGGCATCGAAGAGGATCAGCGGATGCAGGTTGCCGTCGCCGGCGTGGAAGACGTTGCCCACCGCCAGGCCGTATTCCGCGGACAGCGCCTCGATGCCGCGCAGCACCTCGGGCAGGGCGCGGCGCGGGATGGTGCCGTCCATGCAGTAGTAGTCGGGCGACAGCCGCCCCACCGCGGGAAAGGCATTCTTGCGCCCGGCCCAGAATTTCTGCCGCTCGGCCTCGTCGCGGGCCAGGCGGATCTCGGTGGCACCGGCGGCCGCCAGCAGGCTGCTGACCCGTTCGATGTCGGCGGCCACGTCGGCTTCCACCCCGTCCAGCTCGCAGAGCAGGATGGCGGCGGCATCCACCGGGTAGCCGGCGTGGATGAAGTCCTCGGCGGCTCTCAGGGTCAGGTTGTCCATCATTTCCAGGCCACCGGGGATGATGCCGGCGGCGATGATGTCGGCCACCGCCGCCCCGGCGCGTTCGATGTCGGCGAAGCTGGCCATCACCACCCGGGCACAGGGCGGCTTGGGCAGCAGCTTGACGGTCACCTCCACCACGACGCCGAGCAGGCCCTCGGAGCCGGTGAACAGCGCCAGCAGGTCGAAGCCGGGGCTGTCCAGGGCGGCGCTGCCCAGGGTCAGGCGCTCGCCCTCCAGGGTAACGATCTCCACCGCCAGCACGTTGTGCACGGTCAGGCCGTATTTCAGGCAGTGCACGCCACCGGCGTTCTCGGCCACGTTGCCGCCGATGGAGCAGGCGATCTGCGACGAGGGATCGGGGGCGTAGTAAAGGTCGTAGGGCGCCGCGGCCTGGGAGATGGCCAGGTTGCGCACCCCGGGCTGGACCCGGGCACGGCGGCCATCGGGGTCCACGTCGAGGATGCGATTGAAGCGCGCCATCACCAGCAGCACGCCTTGCTCCAGTGGCAGGGCGCCGCCGGAGAGCCCGGTGCCGGCACCGCGCGCCACCAGGGGTACGTTCAGCTCATGGCAGAGGCGCAGGGTCGCCTGCACCTGCTCTACCGTTTCTGGCAGCACCACCAGCAGCGGCGTGGTGCGATAGGCCGCGAGGCCATCGCACTCATAGGGTTTGAGGTCTTCCCTGTCGTGCAGCAGGCAGTGCTCGGGCAGCGCAACGCGCAGCCGCTGCAGCAGTTGCGCCTTGTCCGGGCGGGGCAAGGCGCCGTCGAGACGTTCGTCGTAGACCAGGCTCATCGGGTAACCGCCGTTGTTGTTGTTCTGGCTGGAGAGGCTTCGTTGTACCCCGAGACTTGACGGCGAGTCCATCGCCCAAACCACTGGTCATACCAGTTTTTTCATACTCTTCGACCAAAGGATCACCAGCTTTCAGCCTGCTTGACGGCGAATCCGGCCGGTGGCTCACTAGGGCTGAATCTCGTGGTCATACCAGCAGGAACCCCCATGTCTGCACCCGCCCCCCGCCTTCCCGTCGCCGAGAACGTCAGTCAGCAGATCGAACGTCTGGTGGTGGACGGGGTGCTCAAGGTCGGCCAGCCGCTGCCGTCCGAGCGGCGCCTGTGCGACAAACTCGGCGTCTCCCGGACCGCCCTACGCGAGGGCCTGGGCCTGCTGCGCGCCCGCGGCATCATAGAAACGCGCCACGGCCAGGGCAGCTTCGTCGCCCGCCTGGCGGCGCCGGCGGCGGAGAATCCCCTGCTGCACCTGTTCAGCAGCCAGCCGCGTACCCTCTACGACCTGTTGGAGGTACGCGCCCTGTTGGAGGGCGAAGCCGCGCGCCTGGCCGCGCTGCGCGCCACCACCGCCGACCTGGTACTGATCGGGCGGCGCTACGAGGAGCTCTGCGCCGCCTGCCAGGATCCGGCCAGCCTGCCGGCGGAAACCCATGCCCGCCTCGACCACGCCTTCCATCTGGCGATCAGCGAGGCCTCGCACAATCCGGTGCTGGTGCACACCCTGCAGTCGCTCAACGAGTTGCTGCTGGGCTCGGTGTTCGCCTGCATCGCCAATCTCTACCATCGCCCGCCGCAACGCCGCGAGATCGATGCCCAGCACGCCCGCCTCTATGCCGCGGTGAGTGGACGCCTGCCCGACGAGGCCCACGCCGCCGCCCGCGAGCATATCCACAGCGTGAGGGACAGCCTGCGCGAGATCGAGCAGGAAGAGCAGCGGCTGGTGCGGGCGACCATGCGTCTGGAAGGCTGGACCTAGATAAAAGGTCCCGCCGGCAAAGGTCAGTGCCAGAGCCGCTGTCCGTCAGCCCGCAGCATGCCCCCGTCCCCTCGGCGGGCGTAACATCTTGCAACTGCCCTGCCCCGCCCCCATGCTTAGCCGACCTTTTTCCAGCTCCCGGCCCTAATGGACCCTTCCACCAGTCTCGCCTCGACGTTGTTCGCCGATCTCGGCCTCGTGTTCTTCGCCTTCTTCCTTGTGCTGCTCAACGGCTTCTTCGTCGCCGCCGAGTTCGCCATGGTCAAGCTGCGCGCCACCCGTGTGGAGGCCATCGCCAAGAAGCACGGCTGGCGCGGGCGCATCCTCAAGAAGGTGCATAACCAGCTCGACGCCTACCTTTCCGCCTGCCAGCTCGGCATCACCCTGGCCTCCCTGGGCCTGGGCTGGGTCGGCGAGCCGGCCTTCGCCGAATTGCTCGAACCCCTGCTCGGCGCCGCCGGCGTCCGCAGCCCCGAGGTGATCCACGGCGTCGCCTTCTTCTCGGCCTTCTTCATCATCTCCTACCTGCACATCGTGGTCGGCGAGTTGGCGCCCAAGTCCTGGGCGATCCGCAAGCCCGATCTGCTGTCGCTGTGGACGGCGGTGCCGCTGTACCTCTTCTACTGGCTGATGTACCCGGCCATCTGGCTGCTCAACGCTAGTGCCAACGGCATCCTGCGCATCGCCGGCCAGGGCGAGCCGGGCGCGCACCACGAACACCACTACAGCCGCGACGAACTCAAGCTGATCCTGCACTCCAACCGCGCCACCGACCCGGACAGCCGGGTGCTGGCCTCGGCCGTGGAGCTGGGCGAGCTGGAGGTGGTGGACTGGGCCAATTCCCGCGAAGACCTCATCTACCTGGACAGCAAGGCCAGCCTGGAGGAGATCCTCACCCAGATCCGCCGCTCCAAGTACAGTCGCTACCCGGTCTATGACGAAGACAGCCAGACCTTTACCGGGGTGCTGCACATCAAGGACCTGCTCCTGGCCATCGCCGGGCTGGACAGCGAAGCCGCCTCCTTCGACCTCGACGACCTGGTGCATCCGCTGGAGCGGGTGACCAAGCACATGCCGCTGTCCGACCTGCTGGAGCAGTTCCGTCGCGGCGGCGCGCACTTCGTGCTGGTGGAGGAAGCCGACCACAAGGTCATCGGCTTCCTGACCATGGAAGACGTGCTCGAGGTGCTGGTGGGCGACATCCAGGACGAACACCGCAAGACCGAACGCGGCGTGGTCGCCTATCAGCCGGGCAAGTTGCTGGTGCGTGGCGACACCCCGCTGTTCAAGGTCGAGCGCCTGCTGGGCATCGACCTGGACCACGTCGAGGCCGAGACCCTGGCCGGCCTGATCTACGACAGCCTCAAGCGCGTTCCCGAAGAGGAGACGGTGCTGGAGGCCGAAGGCCTGCGCATCATCGTCAAGAAGATGAAGGGTCCCAAGATCGTCCTGGCCAAGGTCATCAAGCTGGACCCCAAGGACGTCCGCCGGCGCCAGCCGGAGGAGCGCTGAGGCGACGCGGCCTCAGCCGCGTCCGCTGCCCAGTTCCGGCAGACCGTCGCTCAGGCAGACGCGATTGCGCCCACCGCGCTTGGCTGCATAGAGCGCCCGGTCGGCGTCTTCCAGCAGGCCCAGGCCGTGCTCGAGATTGCTCGGCACGCTCACCGCGACACCGATGCTGACCGACGGACGCAAGCGCCCCTGCTCGGTCTGCAACTCCAGCCCCGCCACCTCCTGGCGGATACGCTCGGCCAGGAGCTCGGCCGCCGCCCGGTCGCTGCCGGGCAAGGCGATGACGAATTCCTCGCCGCCATAGCGCGCCGCCACCTCCCCCGCGCGCTGGACGTGCTGGCGCAACACCTCGGCCACGCACCTCAGGCATTCGTCGCCCAGGGTGTGGCCATGGGTGTCGTTAACCGCCTTGAAGTGATCGAGGTCCACCAGCAGCACCGCCAGCGGCAGTTCGGCACGGATGGCGCGGCGGATCTCCTGTTGGAAGACCCGCTCGAAATGCCGGCGATTGCCGAGCCCGGTCAGGGAATCGGTCTGGCTCTGGTGCAAGAGTTCGCGATTCAGCCGCTCGAGGCTGGCCTTGGCCTGCTGCAACTCCACGGTGCGCAGCGCCACCCGCAATTCCAGCTCGACAAAGGAGGCTTCGCGCTCGCGAGCCAGAGCGTTGGAGGCTTCCAGGGCCTGCCGTTGGGCTTCGATTCGCGCCCGCCGCTGCAGACTCAGGCCCTCGGTGAGCCCCAGCGACAGCATCACGAAGCCTAGGGTGAAACCGGCTATCTGCCCATGGAAAGCCGGACTGTCGGCGGCCAGCCAGCCGGCCACAGCCAGCAGCTGGATCGCGCTGCCCAGCAACAGCAGGGCCCAGGCGGCGCTGAACCACAACGCCATGCGGCTGCCGCGCAGCGCCAGGTAGGTGGTGGTGCCCAGCAGGCCCAGGCAACTCAGCGCCATCATGCCGAGCATTTCCTGGAAGCTCAGCAGGTCCGGCCAGATCAGCGTGACGACCAGCGCCACATTCCAGTAGCCAATCAGCAGACGATTGCCAAAGTCGATCCACCGGCCGCCGTGATAGAGACTGAGCAGATAGCGCACGAACAACCCGCCACTCAGAAAGCACAGGGCGGCGAAGGCCAGGTGCGCACGCAGGGCGAAGGCCGGGCTCTCCGGCCAGAGTTGCCAGGCGCCATAGCCGCTGGTGACCGCCTGATAGCCGATGACGCTGAGCAGATAGAGGGCATACCAGCCAAAGCCCGAGCGGCGGCCGAACCCCCACAGCGTGAGGGTCAGCAGCAGGATGGTGATCAGGCAGCCAAAGAAGCTGCCGACCAGCCAGGCATCCTGCTGGGCCTCGCGCAGATAGGTGGCCGGGGTCACCAGGCGCAGCGGCAGGATGAAGGTCTCCCGCGAATCCAGCCGCAGGTAGACCTCCTCCACGGCGCCGGCGGTCGGCGCCAGGGCGAACATCAGCTGGCGCCCGGGCAGCGCCCGTTGCGTCGCCGGCAGCGCCAGGCCGCTGCGCTGCAGCGGGCTCCAGCGACCATCGGCTCCGCGGGTGCGCAGGTCCAGACGATCCAGCACCGGCCAGGTCGGAATCAGCCACCAGGCCTGGTCGTCGCGACTCTGGATGGCAAAGCGCAGCCAGAGGCCCTGGCGGCCGTCATGGAGCAGCATTTCCAGTTCATCGGGCGCATGCCAGCCGTTTTCGCCACCGCTTGGGCGCGCGGCGGCCTCGGCAAAGGTCAGACTGGCGGGCGCCTTGAGGATCTCCAGTGCCGGTCGGGGATCGTAACTGCGCGCCGGATCGTCGAGGCGCAGCACCTGCGCCTGGCCGTCGAGGGCGATCAGCAACAGGACCAGCAGATGCAAAGCCCGATTGCGCCCACCGGCGCACAGGACGGCCAGGAATCCTTTCATAGGGCGGCATCCAGAGCCTGAAGGAAGAAAAGGCCGCGGTAGAGCCCGCGGCCTGGAGGAAATAGCGCGGTGATAGCATAACGCCACCAAGCCTGGTCCTGCCAAGGGATTTCTACAGGCGACAGGGTGCCTGGGCCCTGGATGGGCCCGGTGGCGTCAGCCTGTCTGGAACGCCCTGAAGCGCGGACTCAGCGGTCGCCCAGCGCCATGTTGGGCAGGGCCGCCAGCGGCCGCACGAAACGGAAGGGAATGGAGACCATTTCACCGCCCGTATGGGCCTGGACGACGAAATGCAGATGGGGACCGGTGCTGCGACCGGTGTTGCCCGACTCCGCCAGGGGCGTGCCGATCTCCACCCGCTCCCCGGGTCGCACCTTGACCGAACCGCGGCGCAGGTGCAGGTAGGCGCTCTGGCTGCCGTCCTCGTGGGCGATGCGCACGAAGTTGCCGGAGGGGTTGGGACCATGGCCGAACTGGCCGTTTTCGACGTCGATCACCGTGCCGGCGCGAGCGGCGCTGATCGGCGTGCCCTCGGGCATGGCGATGTCCACCGCATAGCGCCCCTTGGGCGTGTTGTGGCTGAAATCGCCCCCGGCGCCCTGGGTCACGTAGTAGATCCCTTGCCGCCAGGGCCAGGCGTAACCATAGCCGATGCCGTTGTCGGCACCACTCGCGACATTCGTCGCCAGCGACGGCAGGGTGCCGACCGGCAGCTGCGGACTGTAGCTGAAGGCCTGGTCGAAGTGCATGGGAAAGCCCTGCTGGCGCTTGCGGATCACCGCTAGCTGCACCGTGGAGCGCGGCTCGATGACCTGGCGGATCGGGCGCTCGGCACCGGCCACGTTGACGGTGCGTTGCAGGCGCAGTTCGACGCGCACGGGCACGTCGAAATCGTTGCGGACTTCGAAGATGCGACCTTCGCTGCCGTTGCGGACCTTGAGCTTGACCTGCCCCTTGCGGGCCGGGCTCTTGGCGGAGGTCTTGGTCAGGGTCGCCTTTTCGGCAGCCGGCGCAACGGCAGGCACGGCCAGGGCGAGGGTCAGGCAGGTGATCAGGGCGGTCAGGCGTCGGTCCATGGCATAGGGCCACCATGATGGGCAAGGACAGAACCTAACAAAGCCGCGCGAGGCGGGCGATGGTCAAACCGCGGCTTTGTGAAGCCGCTGGCAAAGCATCGTCGCGAATAAAAAAGCGTGGCACTCAAATCCCTGTGCCACGCTGCCACCGATCGGACGGTAGTTCAAATACAGGCCTGATGGTTCAGGCAGGTCAGCCAAGCGGCGGGTGTTCTGTGCGACACTCCCGCAAGAGGCAGGTTTTCGGCGTGCAGAGGGATCACCTCTTGGGCGCGCCCAATGCTCCGGCCATAGTGCTGCAGGTTAGGTCCTGGCACCTTGACCCTGCCCAACCGAAACGGACAGCCGCTATGCAGGAACAGACAATCGACCCGACGCGAAGCGTGGCTGCGGATGCGCCTATCCCGCCCGCCGGGCCGCTGGTATCCCAGCTTGGCACCTTCGCCCACGGCCAGGCGTGGCCGCCGCATGTGCACGATCAGGCGCACCTGATGTACACGGTCAACGGCGTGCTGGAGGTCACCACCCACGAAGGGGTCTGGTACGTTCCGCCCAAGCAGGCGATCTGGATTCCGCCCCGCGTCGAGCACCAGGCGCGGGCCAACGGCGAGGCCACCCTGCAGGTGGTGATCATCGAATTGCCGAGCGGCCTGCCCTGCCCCGAGGCGGCCACCCGCATGGTGCTCATCTCGCCGCTGCTGCGCGAATTGCTGCGTTGCCTGCGGCGCGGCGGCACCTCCTATGGCGAGGCCGAGCTGGGCAGCCATGTGCGGGCGTTGATGCTGGCGGAACTGGTGTTTCTCGAAGAGACGGCCCTGCACCTGCCGGCACTGGCCGATCGCCGGCTGCAGACCATCCAGACCACCCTGCACGCCGATCCGGCCAACGATACGGCCCTGGCGACCTGGGCGCAGCAGTTGCACCTCTGCTCGCGCAGCCTGGCCCGACTGTTCCTCAAGGAAACCGGCACCAGCTTTTCCACCTGGCGCCAGCACACCCGGCTGATGCTGGCCCTACCGCGGCTGGCCGCCGGCGAGCCGGTCACCCGGGTGGCCCTGGATCTCGGCTACGCCTCGCCCTCGGCCTTTACCCGGATGTTTCGCCGGGTGCTGGGAGTGTCGCCGAGCGAGTACCTCGACGCCCAGGGCTGAAACTGGACGAGGGTAAGAGCCTGCTCAAAGGCTGGCGAGCCAGAGCCAAACAAGGCCTAGGCGGCCCCACGAAAAGCCCTGAGGAAGCGGATCGGACCCGCGCTCGGGTTTACCGATGGTAAATGAGCATGGCGACGGGGCCGCCCAGGCGGGGCTGGCCTTCCAGGGGCTTTTCAACGCCGTTTGACCGACGCGCAGCAGCCTTTGAACAGGCTCTCAAGGTCCGCCGACGGCGAAATTCGGCAAGCTGTCCACTGCCTGGGCGAAGCGGAAGGGAATGGATTCGACCGCCTCGCCGGTGTTGCGCTGGACCACGAAGTGCAGGTGCGGCCCGGTGCTGCGCCCGGTGTTGCCTGAAGCGGCCAGGGCCTGGCCGGTGCGTACCCACTGACCCTCGGTGACCTTGATCGAACCGCGCTGCAAGTGCAGGTAGACGCTCATGGTGCCGTCGTCGTGGAGGATGCGCACGAAGTTGCCGGAGGGGTGGTTGCCGCGACCGTCCTGGGCGTTCTCCACCTCCACCACCTGGCCGGCGCGGGAGACCACGATGGGCGTTCCCTCGGGCATGGCGATGTCCACCGCATAGCGACTCTTGGGCGTGTTGTGGCTGAAACCACCGCCGGCGCCCTGGCTGACGTTGAAGGGCCCGCCCAGCCAGGGCAGCGGATAGGCGAAACCGGAGGCGAAGACTGGGGTGACACTGCCCATCAGGGTGGTGAGCTGGGGGGTGTAGCGCTGCGGACGACTGGGATCCGGCGCGATCAGGGTCGCCAGGCGGGTCAGGCTGCGCGCCGGCAGGACCTTGCGGATCGGCGCCTCGCCCACCCCGCTGACATTCTGCAGCGCCGACAGGCGCAGGGTGACGGTCACCGGCAGAAAGCTGTCGTTGCGCACCTCCAGCACCGTACCGCCGGCATAGTGCCGCGGCTGCAACTTGACCCGCTGGTCCAGCCGCTCGATGGGGTCGTCGCTGAAGGTCATCACCTTGGCGCCCTTCTGCGCCTTGTCGGTGTAGGTGACCACGCCATTGGCATCGACGTACTTGTAGATGGGCGCCGCCAGGGCGGGACCCGCAAGGGTCAACGACAGCAGCAGCAGGTGACGGGCAAGGGGCATGGGCAGGGCGTCAGAAATCCGCGATACCTGAGCGCGAAGCAGTCTCCGTGCCAGCCCCCTCATGGCATCGCCCTCTTCAGGCGCCCGGCACGTAGTGCCGCTGGGCGGTGCCCTTGGCGATCAGCCGCGACAGGTAGTCGAGCTTGGCCGGGTCCCGGTCGATGAAGCGGAAGTTGACCTGCACCCACTCGCTGGCCGGCGTCGCTTCCAGCGCGGCGAGGGAATGCAGATAGCCGTTGAGGCGCGCCACGTCGTTGCCGTCTTCGCCCTGCTCCAGGTCGAGCACGGCGGTTTCCAGGATCTGCGGCAGCGGATCGCCGCGGCGGACCACCAGCAGGGCTTCCTTGAGGCTGATGGCCTTGATCAGGCAGGCCATGCTGGCGTTGGGCAGGCGCAGCTGACCCTGGCCGAAATTGGCGGCCGCCTTGCCGCGGGCAGGTGCCGGCGGCGCGGCGCCGGTGAGCAGAGCGGCACTGGAGGAAGCGGCTGGCGCCGCGACCGGTGCGGCGGCGGGCTGGACCACGTCGCTGCGACCGGCGGTCAGGGCGCCGAGGGAGTCATTGGCGAAGCCGGTGGCCGGACGCGGCTGGGCGCCGGCCTGCAACTCGGCGAGCTTGCCGGTGCGCTGCAGGGCCTTCTTGACCTTGGCCGCCAGTTGCTCGTTGGAGAAGGGCTTGCCCATGTAGTCGGACACGCCGGCCTGGATGGCCTGGACGACGTTTTCCTTGTCGCCGCGGCTGGTGACCATGATGAAGGGCACGCCCTGGTGGTCCGGCTGGGCACGAAACCAGGACAGCAACTCCAGACCGGTCATGCCGGGCATTTCCCAGTCGCAGAGGATGAGGTCGAAACGCTGCTTGCCGAGCATCGTCTGGGCGCGGCGACCATCGGCCGCCTCGTCCACCACGAGCCCGGGAAACAGATTGCGCAGACCCTTCTTGATCAGATCGCGAATGAAGGGCGCATCATCCACCACCAGTACGTTCAACTTGCTCATCGGTCACTCCATGCCAAGTCTTCCAGCATAGCAGGCGGCTCCGCAGCGCCACCCGGGGAGTGACCGGGCGGATCATTCGCGCGACCGATTGACCTCTTCGGCCATGCGCTTGACGCCCATGTGCCGTACGTCGGTGCCCTGGACCAGGTAGATCACCAGCTCGGCGATGTTGCGCGCGTGGTCGCCGACCCGCTCCAGGGAACGCAATACCCAGATGATGCTCAGCACCCGCGAGATGGAGCGCGGATCTTCCATCATGTAGGTAGCCAGTTCGCGCAGCGCGGACTTGTATTCACGGTCGATCAGCTTGTCGTACTGGGCCACCGAGAGGGCCAGCTCGGCGTCGAAGCGGGCGAAGGCGTCCAGCGCCTGATGGACCATCTTGCGCACCTGCTCGCCGATGTGGCGAACCTCGACGTAGCCGCGCGGGGCCTCGCCGTCCTCGGTCAGCTCGATGGCGCGGCGGGCGATCTTGGAGGCTTCGTCGCCGATGCGCTCCAGGTCGATCACCGACTTGGAGATGCTGATGATCAGGCGCAGGTCGGAGGCCGCCGGCTGACGACGGGCGAGGATGCGCAGGCATTCCTCGTCGATGCCACGTTCCATGATGTCGATCTGGTCATCGATGGTGCGTACCTGGCGCGCCAGGCCGGCATCGGCGTCGATCACCGCGCGCACGGCGTCGCTGACCTGCTTTTCCACCAGACCGCCCATGGCCAGCAGGTGACTGCGGACCTCTTCCAGTTCGACGTTGTATTGCTGGGAGATGTGCTGCGTGTGGCCTTCTTTGTTGATCATGCTGTCAGTCCTGCCTGAGAGGATCGAGTCGCCGGGTGGGGCACCGGCCTGCCTGGAACTAGCCGTAGCGGCCGGTGATGTAGTCTTCGGTCTGCCGCTTCGCGGGATTGGTGAAGAGGGTGTCGGTGTCGCCGTGCTCGACCAACTGGCCCAAGTACATGAAGGCGGTGTAGTCGGACACCCGCGCCGCCTGCTGCATGTTGTGGGTGACGATGACGATGGTGTAGCGCTGTTTCAGTTCGTGGATCAGCTCTTCCACCTTGAGGGTGGAGATGGGATCCAGCGCCGAGCAGGGTTCGTCGAGCAGGAGCACATCGGGTTGCACGGCGATGGTGCGGGCGATCACCAGGCGCTGCTGCTGGCCACCCGAGAGGCCCAGGGCCGACTCGTGCAGGCGATCCTTGACCTCGTCCCACAGCGCCGCGCCGTGCAGCGCCCACTCCACCGCTTCGTCGAGCACCCGCTTCTGCTTGATGCCCTGGATGCGCAGGCCGTAGACCACGTTCTCGTAGATGCTCTTGGGAAAGGGATTGGGCTTCTGGAACACCATGCCCACCCGCCGCCGCAGCTCGGCGATCTCGGTGCCGCGGGCATAGATGTTCTGGCCGTCGAGCAGGATCTCGCCGTCAATGCGGCAGTCTTCCACCAGGTCGTTCAGGCGATTGAAGCAGCGCAGCAGGGTCGACTTGCCGCAGCCGCTGGGACCGATGAAGGCGGTGACGCACTGGCGCGGGATCTCCAGGGCGATGTCCTGCAAGACCTGCTTCTTGCCGTAGAACAGATTGAGCCGCGGCACCGACAGGGCCACGCCACCTTCGCTCGCCGCAGGCTGGGCGCTGGCCGCGTAGGCGGCGGCGGTTCTGAAGATGGAGGAATCGGAAGGCATGGGGTCTCCTCGGCCGCGGGCGCTAGTCTTCCAGCAGCCGGTACTTTTCGCGCAGCCGGTTGCGCAGGAACACGGCGGACAGGTTCAGCCCGGCGATCACCAGCACCAGCAGCAGGGCGGTGGCGTAGACCAGCGGGCGGGCGGCTTCCACGTTGGGGCTCTGGAAGCCGACGTCATAGATGTGGAAGCCCAGGTGCATGATCTTCTGATCCAGGTGCAGATAGGGATAGTTGCCGTCCAGCGGCAGCGAAGGCGCCAGCTTGACCACCCCCACCAGCATCAGTGGCGCCACCTCGCCGGCGGCGCGGGCCACGGCCAGGATCAGCCCGGTCATCAGCGCCGGGCTGGCCAGCGGCAGCACCACCTTCCACAGGGTCTCGGCCTGGGTCGCGCCCAGCGCCAGGGAGCCCTCGCGGATGCTGCGGGGAATGCGCGCCAGGCCCTCTTCGGTGGCGACGATCACCACCGGCACGGCGAGGATCGCCAGGGTCAGCGAGGCCCACAGCAGCCCCGGGGTGCCAAAGGTCGGCGTGGGCAGACTGGCCTGGAAGAACAGCTGGTCCAGGGAGCCACCCAGCACATAGACGAAGAAGCCCAGGCCAAAGACGCCATAGACGATGGCCGGCACCCCGGCGAGGTTGTTGACCGCGATGCGGATGGTACGGGTCAGCGGGCCCTGGCGGGCGTATTCGCGCAGGTAGATGGCGGCGATGACGCCAAAGGGGGTGACGATCACCGCCATCAGCAGGGTCATCATCACGGTGCCGAAGATGGCCGGGAAGACCCCGCCCTCGGTATTGGCCTCGCGCGGATCAGCGCTGAGGAATTCCCACAGCTTGCTGCCATAGAAGCCGAGCTTGGCGCCCAGGCCCATGGCGTTGGGCTGATAGGCGCGCACGATGCGGGCGAGATTGAGTTCCAGGGTGCGGCCCTCGACGTCGCGCAGCACCACGCTGTCGCGGCGGCGCTCCTGGCGCAGGCTGGCCAATTGGTCTTCCAGCTCGCCGTAACGGGCTTCGAGCTCGGCGCGGCGGGCGGCGAGGTCGGCCTGGGCGGCGGCGTCGAGACGCCCGTCCAGCTCCAGGCCGCGGCCCTCCAGGCGCAGCCGCTCCAGGGCATGATTGACGCCGCCGATGTCCTGCTTTTCCAGGCGTTCCAGGCGCTCGCTCAGGTCGCGGGTGCGCAGCAGGCGGCGCTGCAGTTCGGGCACCGCCGCGGCGCCCTTGGCCACCTGGCGTCCCGCTTCGCGCACTTCCAGCGCATAGCCGTAGAAGTTGCCCCATTCGCGGCGCTCCAGCACCAGGGCGTCGGCCGGGGTCTGGCGATCCTGCAACCAGTCGCCGACCAGCCAGACGAAGTCGCTGCCATAGAGATCGCGATTGCCCAGCTTGAAGAGTTCGCGGGTCAGGGTTTCGCCACTGTCCGCCGGCAGGGCTACCCCGGCGCTACGCAGCCGCTCGGCCGGGATCGTCTCCTGTTCCACCACCTGGCCCAGCACCAGGCGCGCTTCCAGGCCCGGCGGCGTGTAGCGCGCCTGCACCACCTCGGCCGGCCAGAAATGCGCCAGGCCGCGCACGGCGAGGATGCCGATCAGCCCCAGGGTCATGAGCACGGCGATGGCCACGGCGCCGGCGCTGAGCCAGACCCCAGGCGCACCGCCACGCAGCCAGACGCCCAGGGAGCGCCGCCGTCCAACGCCCTGCCCCTGCGGCGCGCCTGTGCTAGAGGGCCGCATAGTTTTTCCTCAGCCGCTGGCGGATCAGTTCGGCCAGGGTGTTCATCAGGAAGGTGAAGCTGAGCAGCACCAGTGCCGCCAGGAACAGCAGCCGGTAATGGGTGCCGCCCACCTCGGATTCGGGCATCTCCACGGCGATGTTGGCCGCCAGGGTGCGCATGCCCTCGAACAGGTTGGCATCCATGATCGGGGTGTTGCCGGTGGCCATGAGCACGATCATGGTCTCGCCGACGGCGCGGCCCAGGCCGATCATCAGCGCCGAGAAGATGCCCGGGCTGGCGGTGAGCAGCACCACCCGCGTCAGGGTCTGCCAGGGGGTGGCGCCCAGCGCCAGGGAGCCCAGGGTCAGGCTACGTGGCACGCTGTAGATGGCATCCTCGGCGATGGAGAAGATGTTGGGGATGACGGCGAAGCCCATGGCCAGCCCGATGATCAGGGCGTTGCGCTGGTCATAGGCGATGCCCAGCTCCTGGCTCAGCCAGAGGCGCAGGTCGCCGGCGAACAGCAGCCCTTCCAGCGAGGGGCTGAGCCATAGCGCCAGGGCGGTGGTCAGCAGCACCACCGGCAACAGCAGCAGGCTTTCCCAGCCTTCCGGGATCCGCTCGCGCAGCGTGAGCGGCAGGCGCGACCAGCCAAAGCCCGCGGCGAGGATGGCCAGCGGCAGGAGCAACAGCAGGCTGAACAGCCCGGGCAGGTGGTTTTCCACGAAGGGCGCCAGGAACAACCCGGCGAAGAAGCCGAGGATCACCGTGGGCAGGGCCTCCATCAGCTCGATGACCGGCTTGACCGTGCGCCTCATGCGCGGCGCCATGAAGTAGGCGGTGTAGATCGCCGCGGCGATGGCCAGGGGCGCGGCGAACAGCATGGCGTAGAAGGCCGCCTTGAGGGTGCCGAAGGTCAGCGGCGCCAGGCTCAGCTTGGGTTCGAAGTCCGCGGTGGCGGCGCTGGACTGCCAGACCCGCGCCGGTGCTTCGTAATTCTCGTACCAGACCTTGCCCCAGAGCGCCGACCAGGAGACTTCCGGGTGCGGATTGTCCAGGCGGAAGCCGAGCAGCCGACCGTTCTCTTCCAGCAGCAGCCGGTCGGCGCGCGGCGACAGCGCCAGCACCCCGGCGGCGGGGGCGAGCTGCTCACGCAGCAGGGTGCGCCCGGCGGTGCTGTGGAAGACCCCGAGTTCACCGGCGGCATCCAGCGCGACGAAGCCCTTGCGCCGCTGCTCGGGCACCAGCTGGACGATGGGCGCCGTGCCTAGTTGGAAATCGCGGATATGCCTCAGCACCGGTTCGCCATCCTGTCCGCGGACCATGAACCACTGACTGACGCCACCCTTGGCGGTACCCACCAGCAGCGATACGCCGCCCAGCAGCTGGGCGCTGGCGGTGACCTCGTTGTCGGCGGCATCGAGCAGCTTGTAGTGGCCGTTGAGACTGCCGTCATGCAGGTCGAAGACATCCGCCTGGGCGCGGCCATTGAGGGCATAGAGCCAGCGGCCGCGAGGATCGAGGTGAATGGCCTTGACCGCGGCATTGAGCGGCCCGAGGGTGATCGAGGTGCGGACCGGCGTGGCCTGGTCGCCGGTCACCGGAGTCGCCAACCCGCCGAGACGCAGGGCCGTCACCCGGTTGCCCTGGGCCCCGGCCAGCACCAGCAGGTCCTCGTCGCCAGCGATGGCGACCCGCTCCAGGGCCGCGCGCGGCGCGCCCAGGTCCAGGGGCTCGCGCCCGTAGGGGAAGTCCAGTTCAGGGGTGATGACCCGCTCGCCCTGGGGATAGCGGGAAACATAGCGCTTGTGCGCCACCAGCACGCGACCATCGGACAGACCCAGGGCGATCAGCCCACGGGGGGCATCCTGGGCCTGGCTGCTGATGGTGACGCCAGGCGGCAACGGCAGGCGCTCGCGGATGACCGGCTGGCCGTCGGCCAGGGTAAAGAACGTCGCTTCGCCACCCTGGGAGAGGTGCAGGCCGAGGCGATTCTGTTCGTCGACACCCAACAGCAGCGGCGCCCCGGCCGTTGCCAGCCAAGCGGGTTGCGGCAGCGGCTCGGCTTCGAGACTGGCACCGCGCAGCAACGGCAGCACCACATAGGCCAGATAGAAGAAGATCAGGGTGATGGTGGCCAGCACGGCCAGGCCGCCGGCCAGCACCGAGCCCCGTACCAGTCGATCCTGCAGCGCCCGCCAACGTCGCCGCCGGCGCAGTGCAGGCGTGTTGAAGTCCAGCCGAGCGGGGCCGCGAGGATCGGGCGGGGACGGGGGTACCGGGGATATCATGGCGCAGAGCCTAATCACGTCGTGTGACAGAAAGGTTACAGCGAATGGGCGGCCAGGGGCGCCCCGCCCAGTGCGGGCGTTGAGCGCCGGCCGCTCAGTAACCCAGCGTCTTCAGCGCCTGCTGCACCACGGGGGCCGGTAGGGGAATATAGCCGTCCTTGAGCACGGCCTCCTGACCGTTGCGCGAGAGGATCAGGCGCAGGAATTCCCCTTCCAGGGGATTGAGCGGGCGGTTCGGCGCCTTGTTGACATAGACGTAGAGATAACGCGCCAGCGGATAGCGTCCGGACAGGGTGTTTTCCTGGTTGTCCTCGACGTAGTCGGTGGTGCCTTGCCGGGCCAGCGCCAGGGTGTGGACACTGGCAGTCTGGTAGCCGATACCGGAGTAGCCGATGCCACCCAGCGACTGGCTGATGGCCTGGACCACCGAGGCCGAGCCGGGCTGCTCGTTGACGTTGGCACGGAAGTCGCCACGGCACAGCGCCGCTTCCTTGAAGTAGCCGTAGGTGCCCGATACCGCATTGCGGCCGAATCTCTGGATCGGGCGCTTGGCCCAGTCACCGGTCAGGCCCAGGTCGCCCCAGGTCTTGATCTCGTGCGGACCGCCGCACAGCCGGGTGCTGGAAAAGATCGCATCGACCTGCTCCAGGGTCAGCTGCCGCAGGGGATTGTCCTTGTTGACGAAGATCGCCAGGGCATCGATGGCCACCGGCACCGCGGTGGGCTGGTAGCCGAAGCGCTGCTCGAAGGCCTGGAGTTCGGCGTCCTTCATCTTGCGACTCATGGGGCCGATGCTGGCGGTGCCTTCGGTGAGCGCTGGCGGCGCGGTGGACGAGCCGGCCGCCTGGATCTGGATATTGAGATTGGGATACTGGCGCTTGTAGCTCTCGGCCCAGAGCGTCACCAGGTTGGCCAGGGTGTCGGAGCCCACGCTCGACAGATTGCCGGAGATTCCGCTCACCTTCTGGTAGTCGGGGATGGCCGGGTCGACGCCCTCGGCCCGAGCGGTCGTGCCACCTAGCGCCAGGGCGAGCGCCACAGCGGTCAGCGGACCTTTGATGTCCATACCGGATTCCTCGCGGGGATGGGAGACGGGCCTGGGCCGGCGACGCTCAGACGCGACCTGGCACTTTAGCGGGGCATTGTGACGGATTTATGAGAGACCGCCAGCCGTGGTGGCGGGTTCGACTAGGCTGCAAGAGGACCTGCGCTGCACCACCCTGGCGCAGGCCTGGTCTTCGGACCTGCCCTGATCGCTCTCGCTGGCGGCCTTGATGGACCGGACCAACATTTGCACAGCTAAGCATTCATCTCAGTGCAGAGGAACGCACCATGGCCCAGGCTCTTCCGACGTCCTCCACCCCGGCCGCTCAGGCAACCACCGCCCCGCCCTCGCGCGCCAAGCTGATCGCCGCGGCCAGTCTCGGCAACGGCCTGGAGATGTTCGACTTCACGGTGTTCAGCTTTTTCGCCGCCATCATCGGCCAGCTCTATTTCCCCTCGGATACCCCCTACGGCTCCTTGCTGATGGCGGTCGGGGTCTTTGGCGTCGGCTTCGTCATGCGGCCGCTGGGCAGCATGGTGCTGGGCGCCTATGCCGATCGCCACGGGCGCAAGCAGGCCATGCTGCTGACCATTTCGCTGATGGGCCTGGGCAGCGCCCTGATCGCCTTTACCCCGACCCATGCCCAGATCGGCCTCGCCGCGCCGCTGATCCTGCTGTTGGGACGGCTGTTGCAGGGCTTTTCCGCGGGCGGCGAGATCGGCGCCGCCACCACCCTGCTGCTGGAGTCGGCCAGCCCCGGCCGGCGCGGCTTCCATGTCAGCTGGCAGGTGATCAGCCAGGGCGGCAGTGCCCTGCTCGGCGCCGGTCTGGGCGCCCTGCTCACCCGCAGCCTGTCCGAGGCCGAGCTGCATGCCTGGGGCTGGCGCATCCCCTTCCTGGTCGGCCTGCTGATCATTCCGGTCGGCCTCTATATCCGCCGCCAGGTGGACGAGACCTGGAGCGGCGCCGGCACGGTCGAGGGCGGCCCGGTGCGCGCCTTCCTGCGCGAGCATCCGCGGCGCTTCGGCCTGGGCCTGTTGATCGTGATGTCGGCGACCCTGCTGACCTACCTGATGCAGTTCTACATGCCCACCTACATGACCCGCATCGTCGGCCTGCCGGCCACCAGCGCCTACCTGGCCGGGGTAGCGTCCAGCGCCGTGCAGATGGCCGCCGCCCTGGCCGCCGGGCTGCTGCTGGATCGCTTCGGGCGCTACAAGCCGGTGGCCCTGGTCAGCCTGGCGGTGGCCCTGCTGGGCATCTACCCGGCCTTCGTCTGGCTGAACGACCCCACCACCCAGGGCCTGGCCTTCGCCGCCCGCTTCGTGGTGATCACCGCCATGAGCGTCAACATGACCGCCGGGCTGCTGCTGATCCTCGCCGGCCTGCCGCGGCCGGTGCGCGCCACGGGACTGGCCATGACCTACGCCCTGGCGGTGACCCTGTTCGGCGGCACCGCCCAGTTCATCGCCACCTGGCTGATCGAGGCCACCGGCAGCCCGCTCGCCCCGGCTTGGTACCTGATCGTCATGCTGCTGATAGGATGGCTGGCACTGCTGAGCTATCCCGAACGCCACCTGGATTGAGAGAGATCGCCATGAGCCTTGCCACTGCTGCGGATCAAGACGCCACCGCCCGTCATATCGCCGGCTACCTGCCGGACATGGTCGCCCTGCGCCGCGACATCCACCGCCATCCCGAACTGGGTTACCAGGAACAGCGCACCAGCGACCTGGTGGCCGCCGCCCTCTCGGGCTGGGGCTACGAGGTCCATCGCGGCCTGGGCGGCACCGGGGTGGTCGGCACCCTGCGCGCCGGCAGCGGCAGCAAGGTGCTGGGCATCCGCGCCGACATGGACGCCCTGCCGATCCTGGAGACCACCGGCCTCGACTACGCCAGCCAGCACCCGGGGCGCATGCACGCCTGCGGTCACGACGGCCACACCACCACCCTGCTCACCGCCGCCCGCTGCCTGGCCGAGACCCGCGCCTTCGACGGCACCCTGCACCTGATCTTCCAGCCGGCCGAGGAAGGCCTGGGCGGCGCCCTGAAGATGATGCAGGACGGCCTCTTCGAGCTGTTTCCCTGCGACCAGGTGTTCGGCCTGCACAACATGCCCGGCGTGCCCACCGGCAAGTTCTGCTTCGTCGACGGCGCCGCCATGGCCTCCTCCGACACCGCCCTCCTGCGCATCCGCGGCCAGGGCGGCCACGGCGCGGTGCCGGACAAGGCCGTCGACCCCATCGTCGCCAGCGCGGCCACGGTGATGGCGCTGCAGACGGTGGTCTCGCGCAACGTGGCGCCGCTGGATACGGCGGTGGTCACCGTGGGCAGCATCCACGGCGGCGAGGCGTCCAACGTCATCCCCGACGCCGTGGAGATGAAGCTGACCATTCGCGCCTTCCAGGACAGCACCCGCGACCTGCTGGAGCAGCGCATCGGCGCCCTGGTGCGCGCCCAGGCGGAAAGCTTTGGCGCCACCGCCGAACTGGACTACCAGCGCGGCTATCCGGTGCTGGTCAACCACGACGGTCCCACCGCCTTCGCCCGCCAGGTGGCGGTCGAGCACTTCGGCGCCGACGCCCTGCATCCCTTCGCGCCCATCCCGGCCAGCGAGGACTTCGCCTACATGCTGCAGCAGGTACCCGGTTGCTACCTGTTCGTCGGCAACGGCCCCAGTGCCAACCTGCACAACGCGGCCTACGACTTCAACGACGCCCTGCTGCCGGTCGGCGCGCGCTACTGGGTCAAGCTGACCGAGGCCTTCCTCACCGCCTGAGGCGCCGCCCCGCCGGCACCCTCACCCGGGGCGCCGGCGACGGAATCTTCACGCACGGGCCGCTAGACTGCAGGGTCATTTCCCAACCTCGAGAGGTCGCCATGCGACGTGTTCCGCGCCTGGGCTGGCGCCAGGGTCTGGCGCTGGGCGTTGCCGTGCTGGCCGCAGGCTTCGCCTATCCGGCCTGGCGGCATTTCCATCCGGTCAGTGCGGCCGAGGGCTGGCGCTATCGGGAATTCGCCGTCGACATCCCCATGGTCAGCGCCCTGGCCCTGGATGCCGATGGCAGCCTGTTCGTGACCCAGGAATTTTCCAGTCGCCGCGGCAGTCTGCTGCGGCTGCTGCCCACGGGCGAGCGCCAGCCGGTGCTGGGCGAGCTGTCCAAGCCCGATGGTCTGGTCATGTTCCAGGGCGGTCTGGTGGTCAGCCAGGAAGGCGGGCCGCTGCCGGTGTTTCTCCTGCGCGACGGGCACCGCGACGCCCTGTTCGACGGTAACGATGTCGAGGGCATCGCCACCGATGGCCGGACCCTCTATGCCATCGAGGACCTGCCGCGCGGTCGCCTGCTCAGCTACGACCCGCTGCAACGCCGCCTGGCGGTGCTGCGCGAGGGCCTGGAAGAAGGCGAAGGGGTGGCGCGCTGCCCGGATGGCCGGCTGTTCTATACCGAAAAGGCCAAGGGGTGGGTCAAGCAGTGGCAACCCGGGGGTGCAGACACCCTGGTCGCCACGGGCCTCGACGCCCCCGGTTTCGTGCAGTGCTCGGCCGACGGCCTGTGGATCACCGAAGACGCCACCCACGGCGCCCGGGTGCTGCTGGTGCAGCCCGACGGCCGACTGGTCACGGTGCTCTCGCACCTACGCTCGGCGCAGACCCTGATCCCTCGCGGCGACGGCCATTATCTGGTCGCCGAGCAGGGGCGCAACCGCATCCTGGAATTGTCGCGAGAAGCCGGAGCCGCTCGCTAAGAGTCTGCTCATAATCTGCTGCGCGTCGGCCAAACTACGTTGAAAAGGCTCTGGGTCGCCAGCCCGGTCGGAATGCTCATTTACGATCTGTAAACTCCGCTTCCTCAAGCCTTTTCGCCTTGTTTGGCTCTAGCTCGCGAGATTATGAACAGGCTCTAAGTCGGCTCCGGGGGCCTCAGGGCAGGCGATACACCAGGCAGGGATTGCCGTTGAGCCGGCGCCCCAGCACCGGGGTCAGGTCGGCAAGCGGGGTACCCGCCAGCAGTTCACGGTCGTCGCGGGCGAGGATGATCCAGGCACCGGACGGCAGGTGCGCCAGGTCCGCGACCTGGGGTCGGGCGATGAAGATCGGCTGCTCGTCGTGGTCCAGGTTCATCATGTAGCGGATCGCCCAACTGTCCTGGCCGAGACCAAAGAACACCAGCGGACCCGGCTGCTGCTGACGCAGACCCTCCACCTGCTGGACGAAACCGCGGGTGTCGTACTGCAGGTCCTGGGCTGGCTCCACCACCGTGACCAGCATCAGCCACTGGGCGGCCAGCGCCAGGGCGCTCAGGGCAAGCAGCCGGCGACTGCCGGTCAGGCGCCGCCAGCCGACCAGGGCGGCGATCTGCAGCAGGACGAAGGCCGGCACCAGCAGCGCCAGGGAGACGTCCGGCCAGTAGCCGTGGCGCTGCCAGAGGTGACGGCAGACCAGCATGGCGATCAGGGCGAGCCCCGGCAGGGCTAGTACCAGCGCCGTGTAGAGCAGCGCGACCCGGCGGAACCAGCTCTCCGCACGCAGCAGGCCATGGGCGGCGATGGCGGCCAGGAAAGGCACCATGGGCACCACATAGTAGGCGCGCTTGAAGTGCGGGATGGACAGTCCGACCAGGATCAGCAGACCGCTCCCGGCGAGGCCCAGCAGCAGGCGGCGCTGGGCGGTGTGCGGCCAGGTCAGCAGACGACGGCGCTCGGCCAGCAGCACCAGCAGCGCCAGGGGCAGCACCGGCAGATAGCGATACAGCCCCAGCTGCAGATAGAACCAGAACGGCTTGCCGCTCTCGTCCAGCCGGCCGGTGACCTGCATGTGCCAGACCTCGGCGGCGAAAGCCGCCCCGCCCTCGTGATGGGCCAGCTGGATCAGCGTCCACCAGCCCAGGGCGAGCAAGGCGAGACCGGCCAGGCCATAGCCAAAGAGGCGCTGCAGGGCGAAGGTGCGGCGCGCCGGCTCGCCCCAGGCGACCACCAGCCAGTAGAGGCAGACCACGCCACAGGGCTCGATCAGCCCCAACGGGCCGCGGATGGCGAAGCCCAGGGCGAACAGCGGCAACACCAGCAGGCGGCGCAGCGGGCGGCCGTCGCGGTCGGCGCTATGGAGCAGGTAGAAGCAGAGCAGCACCACCAGGGCGACCAGCTGGTCCAGGCAGACCGCGCGGGCCTTTTCCAGCCATTGCGGGGTCAGGGCCACCAGCAGCACCGTGAGCAGTGCCCAGGCACGGCGGGTGTCGGCCAGCAGGCGATAGGTCAGCGCCAGCACCGCGGCCGAGGCCAGGGCGGTGGGCAGCACGTTGGCCAGGTGATTGGGCGCGCCGATCACCCGCGCGGCCAGCCAGCTCAGCCAGGTGGCGGTGCCGGGATAGTCCGGATAGGGCTGGCCGTAGGTGGTGGCGAAAAAGGATGGGCCATGGCGAAACATCTCGCCGAGGAAGACCGCCCAGCGACCGTCGAAGCCCTGGGGCGCCTGGTTCCAGATGCCGAGGGTGAACATCAGGGTGGCGACCACCCCGAGCAGCAGGCTTTCACGGCGCAGGCGACTGGCCGCCGGCAGCGCGTAGAGGGGCGCGCTGCGTGGGGTCAGGGGCATGGGCGAGACCATCAGGCGGCATCCACGCGGCGGGTGACCTGAGGACCGCCCAGGGCGGCGCCACGCCCGATGGCGAAGTATTCGATGCCGCGGCGCTCCATGCGCTCGGGATCGAACAGGTTGCGCCCGTCGAAGATCAGCGGCTGGTTGAGCTGGCGGGCGATGAGGTCGAAGTCCGGCGCCTTGAACTGTTGCCACTCGGTGCAGATGACCAGGGCATCGGCCCCGGCCAGGGCCGCCTCGGGGGTACCCATCAGCGCCAGGCGTTCGTCATGGCCATAGAGGCGCTGGGCCTCGGCCATGGCCACCGGATCGAAGGCGCGCACCTTGGCGCCGGCCGCCCAGAGGGCTTCCATCAGTACCCGGCTGGGCGCATCGCGCATGTCGTCGGTGTTGGGCTTGAAGGCCAGCCCCCAGAGGGCGAAGGTACGGCCGCGCAGGTCACCGTCGAAGTAGGTATTGATGCGCTCGAACAGCTTGGTCTTCTGGCGCACGTTGATGGCTTCCACGGCGCGCAGCAGATCCAGCTCCACGGCGTTTTCCTCGCCGGTGCGGATCAGCGCCTGCAGGTCCTTGGGGAAGCAGGAGCCGCCGTAGCCGCAGCCCGGGTAGATGAAGTGGTGGCCGATGCGCGGATCGGCGCCGATGGCCTGGCGTACCGCCTCGATGTCGGCGCCGACGTGCTCGGCGAGTTCGGCGATCTGGTTGATGAAGCTGATCTTGACCGCCAGCAGGCTGTTGGCGGCGTACTTGGCCAGCTCGGCGCTGCGCAGGTCCATGCACTGGATGCGGTCATGGTTGCGGTTGAAGGGCGCATAGAGTTCGCGCATCAGGTCGCGGGCCACCGGCGAATCGGTGCCCACCACGATGCGATCGGGCTTCTTGCAGTCGGCGATGGCGGCGCCTTCCTTGAGGAATTCCGGGTTGGAGACCACCTCCACGTGCAGGGTGCGGCCCTCTTCGGCGAGCACCTCGTGGATCAGCGCGCGGACGCGGTCGCCGGTGCCCACCGGCACGGTGGACTTGTTCACCACCAAGAGCGGATCGCGGGAGACCGGCTGGCCGATCAGCGGCTCGCGGCGCAGGCGGGCGATGGTCTCGGCCACGGCGAAGACGGCGGACAGATCGGCCGAGCCATCGGCGGCCGGCGGGGTGCCCACGGCGATGAACTGCACGGCGCCATGGGCCACGGCCTCGGCGGCCTCGTGGGTGAACACCAGGCGACCGGCGGCCAGGTTGCTGCGCACCAGCTCTTCCAGCCCCGGTTCATAGAGGGTCACCTCGCCACGCTTGAGCTTGTCGATCTTGGCGCGGTCGATGTCCATGCACACCACCTGGTGGCCGACTTCCGCCAGCACGGCGGCCTGCACCAGACCCACGTAGCCGATGCCGAAAACGCTGATGTTCATAGGGTATTCCTCAAGGTGGGAGTGGCGCTGGCGCGGGGCCCGCCGACAAGGGCGACGCCGGCCACGACCAGCGCGACGCCCAGGGTTTTCCAGGGGGTGAAGGATTCGGCGGCGCCTGGCAGCCAGGCCGCGCCGAGGTGGACGAACACATAGGAGAGGCCGAGCGCCGCATAGGCGCGACCCAGCGGCAGGCGCGCCAGGGCGGCCAGCCAGGCCAGCAGCGACAGGCCATAGCAGAGGATGCCCAGGGCCAGCAGCAGACCGGCCGCGCCGAACAGCGCCGACGGCGTGCTCAGCCACGTGGCCATCGCCGGCAGCCGCACCAGGGCGGCGCGCAGCGAGAGTTGCGCGAGGGTGGTGAGCAGGATGCTCAGGCCGAGCGGCAACAGGCCGTTCATAGCTGGCCCCCCAGCAGGGCGGCACCGGCGACGATGCACAGGCAGCCGCACCAGGCGCGGGCGTCCACCCGCTCGCCGAACACCAGCCGGGCCAGCAGGGTCACCGCCAGGGTGTTGAGCGAGAGCAAGGGATAGGCGACGCCCACCGGCACCCGCTGCAGCACCGCGCACCAGACCAGCAGGGCCAGGCCCAGGCAGACCAGGGCGCCCCACAGCCAGGGCGAGCGCAGTCGTGCGGCCAGGGCATTGCCGGCAGTCACCGCGCGCTTCTGGCCCAGTTGGCCGGCGCAGGTGAGGCCGATCACCACGGCGATCAGCAGGCCGTCGAGGGCGGTCACGGTGTCGGCCTCGGATAGACCAGCAGCACCAGGCGCTCGCTGGCGATGCTCTCGCCGGGCTCGGGCAGGCTGTCGAGCAGCTGGCGGTCACTGGGGCCGTCGACCCGCAGCAGGATGGCCACCGGACTCTGGTCGCGATGGGCGGCGAGCCAGGCGGCCAGGTCGCGCTCTTCGATCAGGCGGCCGCTGGCCGGTTCGCGGGCGAAGCCGTACTTGAGCTCGCCCGGACCGCCCACCAGCACCACGTCGTCGCGGTGGCTGGCCCAGGCCAGGCTGGCGGCCACGCCGAGGTCGTTGCTGACCAGCAGGCCGGCATTCTTGAAGTGGCCGAGCTGGGCCTGGATGAAGCTGCTCGGCAGCTTGTTGTCGACCAGGCTGTTGGGCAGGGCGATGGACAGCAGCGGCAGCAGCACCCAGAGCGCCAGGGCCGGCGCCAGCAGGGTGCGCCGCGGCCAGACCAGGGCGGCCAGACCGGCCAGCAGTAGCGCCAGGGGCGCCAGCAGGGCCAGGGCACGGGTCAGGCCTTCGCCGCTTTCATAGAGGCGACCGCCATAGATCAGCAGGGCGGCAACGCCGGCCAGGCCCAGCAACAGATTGCACAGGCCGTTCAGGCGCAGGGCGCCGGTGGCGCCGCGGCGGCCCGCCTCCAGCAGGGTGCGCGCCAGCAGCGGCACCAAGGCGGCCAGGGTCGGCAGCAGGTAGGTGGGCAGCTTGCCGCGGCTGAAGCTGAAGAACAGCAGCTGGCCGACCACGGCAATGCCGAGGAAGGCGGTACCGGCATGGCGGCGCTCCTGCCAGGTCCGGCCCAGGGTACGCGGTAGCAGGCCGGCCCAGGGCAGGATGGCCAGTAGCAGCACCGGGCCATAGAACCAGAACGGGCGCTCGTGCTGGGCATCCTGGCCGGCGAAACGCTGGATGTGCTCGTGCCAGAAGAAGAAATTCCAGAAATCCGCATCGCGCTGGGCCACCAGCAGCGCCCAGGGGGCGACCACCAGGATCGCCACCAGCACCGCCAGCGGACCGCGGCAGAGCAACTCGCCCAGGCGCCGCTGCAGGAGGAAGAAGGGCACGGCCACCAGCACCGGCAGCACCAGGGCGAGAAAGCCCTTGGTCAGCAGGCCGCAGCCACAGGCCAGGCCCAGCAGCGCCCACTGGGCCAGGGCCGCGCCGCGGGTCGCGGCGGCCTGGGCCTGCCAGAGGGCGAGCAGCGCCAGCGCCATCCAGAAGGCGAACTGGGCGTCGAGGGTGACGTAGGTGGCCAGACCCGCCACGGCCACGCAGGAGAGATAGACCACCCCGGCAAGCAGCGCCAGCGGGCGGTCCTGCCAGATCAGCCGGGTCAGGCGCGCCACCAGGGCGGCGGTGGCGAGACTGGCCAGCAGCGGCACCAGGCGTACGCTGAACAGCGAATCACCGAGCCAGGCCTGGGCGATGGCCTGGGTCCAGTAGCCGCCGATGGGTTTCTCGAAATAGGGCAAGCCGAGGAAGTGCGGCACCACCCAGTCGCCACGCCGCCAGAGTTCCTGGGCGATCTGCGCATAGCGCGACTCGTCCGGGATCCACAGGCCACGCCAGGCCAGCGGCAAGGCATAGGCCAGCAGTGCCAGCGGCAGCAGCATCCACAGGCGTCGCCGACTCATGCCTGCACGCCCAGCCAGCCCTGGCGTCCGGCCAGGCTGCCCCGCACCAGATTGCCCGCGGGCAACTGGCGCGGATCGGCTGGCAGACGGTCGCCCAGGGTCAGGAACAGGACACCCTCTTCCCGCGCCGCCTTGAGCAGGGCGCGAAAGTCCTCGGCGAAGGCGATGCCTTCCACCTCGGCGTGCAGGGTGTAGACGTTGAGCGCACCCGGACGGAAGCGCTTGAGCAGATAGTCGTTCCAGTCACCGGCGGCCAGCTCCGGGCCAACCACCTCGTCGAAGGTCGGCATGTCCACCGGCACCTGAGGGGTGCCGTGGCTGCCGTTGCCCAGCCGCGGGCGGAACAGCGCACTGCCGCGGCAATCGCTGTTGTACCTGAGGCCGAAGGCTTCCTTGGCCAGCACCACCCGCGGATCGGCGCGCCAGCCGGCGGCGGCGGAGCAGTCGACCCGGGCGCCGAGGATGTCTTCCAGGGCCTGCAGGCCACGGCCGAATTCCGCGCCCAGGCGCTCCAGGCTCCAGCTGCCGGTGTGGGCCTGCCAGGCATGGTGATCCCAGGCGTGCAGCCCGACCTCGTGGCCACGGGCGCGGGTCTCGCGCATCAGGTGACCGAGGTCGCGGCCGATGGGCCGGCCCGGCCAGGCGGTGCCGGCCAAGAGGATGTCCCAGCCATAGAGGCTGGCGGCCTTGGATCTGAGCATCTTCCACAGGAAGGTGGGCTTCACCAGGCGCCAGAGGTGGCGCCCCATGTTGTCCGGACCGACGCTGAAGAAGAAGCTGGCCTTGACCCCGGCCTCGTCCAGCAGGTCGAGCAGCCGCGGTACCCCTTCGCGGGTGCCGCGATAGGTGTCCACGTCGATGCGCAGGCTGGCCGGGATCAGGGCTTTCATCAGGCCTCCCGCTGCGCCATGGCTTCGCGCAGGAAGAAGTCCAGCGTCTTGCCGACGGTGGCGGCCATGGCGGTGCTCGGCTGCCAGTCGATCAGGCGGCGGGCGTTCTCCACGCTGGGCTTGCGGTGGGCCACGTCCTGGTAACCGTCGCCGTAGAAGCTCTTGCTCTCCACCTCGCGGAAGCCGGCGAAGGGCGGGAATTCGTGGCGCAGCGGATGGGCCTCGAACTGGGCCAGCAGCTCTTCGGCCAGCTCGCGAATGCTCGCTTCGTTGTCCGGATTGCCGATGTTGATGATCTGGCCGTCGCAGCGACCGCCCTGGTTCTCGATGATACGGAACAGCGCCTCGATGCCATCGTCGACGTCGGTGAAGCAGCGCTTCTGGGCGCCGCCGTCGACCAGCTTGATCGGAGTGCCTTCCACCAGGTTGAGGATCAGCTGGGTGATGGCGCGGGAGCTGCCGATGCGCGCCGAGTCCAGGCGATCCAGGCGCGGGCCCATCCAGTTGAACGGACGGAACAGGGTGAATTTCAGGCCCTTGGCGCCATAGGCCCAGATGACCCGGTCGAGCAGCTGCTTGGAGACCGAGTAGATCCAGCGCTGCTTTTTGATCGGGCCGACCACCAGGTTGGAACGGTCTTCGTCGAAACGCTCGTCCTGGCACATGCCGTACACCTCGGAGGTGGACGGGAAGATCACGCGCTTTCCGTACTTCACGCAGTGGCGAACGATCTTGAGGTTTTCCTCGAAGTCCAGTTCGAACACGCGCAGCGGATTGCGGGTGTATTCGATGGGGGTGGCGATGGCCACCAGCGGCAGGACCACGTCGCACTTCTTGATGTGGTATTCCAGCCACTCGGTGTGGATGGAGATATCGCCTTCCACATAGTGGAAATTCGGATCGGCCTTGAGCCGCTCGATGGCATCGGAGCCGATGTCCAGGCCATAGACCTCGTACTCGCCGTCTGCCAGCAGGCGCTCGGAGAGGTGGTTGCCGATGAAACCGTTGACGCCGAGGATCAGCACCCGGGTACGGCGCTTGGCGCGGCGATCCTGGCGGTGCAGGCGGGCACCGGCCACCAGGCCGGCTTCGCGGGCCAGTTGCGGACCGGACAGATAGAGGCCGTTGTCGCCCAGCTGGCCGGCCTGGATTTCCAGGACGCCCTCGCCACAGGCGATGCGCAGGGGTTCCAGGCTCAGCACGCTGCCGGGGGCCTGGCCATGGCTTTCCTGACGCGCCTGAGCGCTCCAAACGATCAGCTTGCGATCACCGATCCAGCCAAAGGCGCCCGGATAGGGTTGGGTCACGGCGCGCACCAGGTTGTTCAGCTCCACGGCCGGACGACTCCACTCCAGCTCGCCATCGGCGGCGCTGCGGCGGCCAAAGGTGGTGGCCTGGCTCTCGTCCTGCTCGCGCTCGGTCAGGCGGCCTTCGGCCAAGGCCGGCAGGCTGTCGCGCAGGAGCGTCTGGCTGGCTTCGCGCAGCTTGGCGTGCAGGGTCAGAGCGGTGTCGTCGGCGGCGATGGCGACGCGTTGCTGGGCGACGATGGCGCCGGCGTCGGCGCGCTGAACCATGCGGTGCAGGGTCACGCCGGTCTCGGTCTCGCCGTTGACCAGCACCCAGTTAGCCGGGGCGCGACCGCGATAGCGCGGCAGCAGCGACCCGTGCAGGTTGTAGGCGCCGCGCTTGGCGCAGGCCAGGACGTCGTTGGACAGCAGGTTGCGGTAATAGAAGGAGAAGATGAAATCCGGCTCCAGGGCGCGGATGCGCTCGACCCAGATCGGGTGGTTGACGTCTTCCGGGGCGTGCACCGGGATGCCGTGGCGGGCGCAGAGCTGGGCCACCGAACCGAAGAAGCGGTTCTCGCTCGGGTCATCCGGGTGGGTGAAGACGGCGGCGATGGGATAGCCGGCCTGGATCAGCGCGGCGAGGCCGGCGCAGCCGATGTCGTGGTAGGCGAAGACGATGGCGGTTTTCATCAGGGGCTTTCCTGTTACTGGACCTGGCGCAGCGGCGCCGGCGAAGGAGAAAGGGTGGCGGCGCGGATCACTTGTTCCACGTGGAACCGGGGCCGGGCACGGACGTCGTGGTACACCCGGCCGAGGTACTCGCCGAGCAGACCGAGGCCGACGAACTGGGCGCCGGTAAAGATGAACAGCACGGCGAACAGCGAGAACACGCCATCGGCCGCCCACTCGGCGCCGTGGGTGACGCGCAGCACCAGCAGCAGTGCGGCGAAGAGGAAACCGAAGATGGCCAGGCCACCGCCGAACAGGCTGAGCATGCGCAGCGGGGTGGTGGTCATGCAGGTCAGCAGGTCGAACATCAGGTTGATCAGCTTGAGGAAGCCGTACTTGGAATCCCCGTGTTCGCGCTCGGCGTGGGCCACCTCGATCTCGGTGGTGTGGCGGGCGAAGCTGTTGGCCAGGATCGGGATGAAGGTGCTGCGCTCGTGGCAGGCCAGCATCGACTGCACCACCTGGCGGCGATAGGCGCGCAGCATGCAGCCGTAGTCGCGCATGGCGACGCCGGTGGAACGCTGCACGGCGCGATTGATCAGCCGCGACGGCAGGGTGCGCAGGTAGGAATCCTGGCGCTGCTGGCGCACGGTGCCGACCACGTCGTAGCCCTGGGCGGCGGTGTGCACCAGGCGCGGGATCTCTTCCGGCGGATTCTGCAGATCGGCGTCCAGGGTGATGATCAGATCGCCCCGGGCCTGCTCGAAGCCGGCGAGGATCGCCGAGTGCTGGCCGTAGTTGCGATTGAGCAGCACCGCCACGACGGGACTGTCCGGCTCGCTGGCGGCCTGCTGCAGCAGTTCGGCGCTGCGGTCGCGGCTGCCGTCGTCGACCAGGATGATCTCCACCTGGCAATCCAGCAGGCGGCAGGCGGCGCGGGTGCGGCGCAAGAGTTCCGGCAGGCTGGCTTCTTCGTTGTAGACGGGGATCACCACGGATACCCGGTCGATGGCATAGGGCTTCATGCGCCTTTCTCCAGCAGGTCTTCGATGGCGCCGACCACGCGGTCGACGTCGGCGAGGGTCATGTCGGGAAACAGCGGGATGGAGCACAGCCGGGCCGAATTCCATTCGCTGTTGGGCAGCGCCAGCTCCGGCCGGCGCTCGCGGTACCAGGGGTGCAGGTGGGTGGCGGTGAAATGGATGCCGGTGCCGATGCCGCGCGCCTTGAGGCCGGCCATGAAGGCTTCGCGCTCCATCCCGCAACGCTCGGGGCAGATGCGCAGGATGTAGAGGTGCCAGGCGTGGGTCTGGGCGTAGTCGGGCAGCGCCAGGGGCGCGACCGGCAGCTGGGCCAGGCGCTGGGTGTAGGCCTGGGCCAGCAGCCGGCGGCGGCTGTTGATGTCGCCCAGGCGATCCAGCTGCACCAGGGCCAGGGCGGCGTGGATGTCCGAGAGGTTGTACTTGAAGCCGGGTTCCTGCACCTGGGCCTGGGGCTTGCGGCCCAGGGTCTGGCGGTCGAAGGCATCCACCGCCAGGCCGTGGAATTTCAGCCGGCGCACCCGTTCGGCCAGGGTGGCGTCGTCGGTCACCAGCATGCCGCCTTCGGCGCAGGTCAGATTCTTGATGGCGTGAAAGCTGAAGATGGCGGTGCCGCGCTGGCCGATGGGCTCGCCTTGGTAGCGAGTGCCGGCGGCGTGGGCGGCGTCTTCGATCAGCGCCACGCCATGCTCGCGAGCCAGGGCGCGCAGCGGGGTCAGGTCGCAGCTGGCACCGGCGTAGTGCACCGGCACGATGGCCTTGGTGCGCGGGGTGATGGCGGCGGCCACCTGCTCGGCGGAGACCATCAGGGTGTCGCGGTCGACGTCGACGAACACCGGGGTGGCGCCGATCAGGGTGATCATGTTGGCGGATGAGACCCAGGTCAGCGAGGGGGTGATCACCTCGTCACCGGGACCGATGTCCAGCGCCAGCAGGGTCACGTGCATGGCGGCGGTGGCCGAGCACAGGGCCACGGCGTGGGCGGCGCCCACCGAATCGGCGAAGCGCTCTTCCAGCAGGTTGGCCTGGGGCCCGGTGGTGATCCAGCCCGAGGTCAGCACCTGGCTCACCGCGGCCACTTCCTCGGCGCCGATGCTGGGCCGGGAGAACGGCAGGAAAGGCTCGTCCAGCTGACGCGGGGCGGTGCTCTGGGACAGATCGGTCATGGCGGCTCATCCGAAGCGAGGGGCGCCGGGACAGGACAGCCGACGCGATGAGCCCAGGCTAAGGCGTCTTGCCTTACGGCCCCCTTAGCGCAACCTGACAACTGCCTGACAGCCGGTCAGCTCACTGACCGCCCCCGTGAACCTCTTGGCAAAACAAGGGCTTAGCCCACGACGAATGGGGTGCCGGTGGTCGGTGAGAGGCCTAGAATGCTGACCCCTGCCTCCCTGGCAGTCCCGAACCTGACACGAGAGACGACCGCGCCCATGCTGGACAACACCCTGAGCGAACTGGAAACCGCCATCCGCGACCTGCTGCAGCGCAACCAGCGCCTGACCGCCCGCACCCAGGAACTGGAGCAGGCCCTGCTGGCCGCGCGCGAGGAAAACGACACCCTGCAACTGAGTCTGCTGGAGCAGGAAGAACACGGCGCCAGCACCCGCCAGCGCGTGGAAGGCCTGCTGGCCCTGCTCTCCGCGCAGTCGGTGGAGCAGACCGTAGCCGCCGACGCCGAGCAGCGCCACGCGGCCAGCGTCGAGTGAAGACCGCTAACGCGGGCGCCGACGACGAGGTGGAGGTGCTCGGTCGCCGCTACCGCTTCAAGGTGGCCGAAGGCGACCGCGCCGCCCTGCAACAGGCCGCCGCCCGCCTGCGCGACGAACTGGTCGCCATCCAGGGCGATCGCCGCCGCGGTGATGCCATCGAGCTGCTGGTGCTGGCCGCCCTGCGCCTGAGCCTGGACACCGCCGCCGACGCCGGCGCCCTGAGCGCCCTCGACGCCCGCCTCCAGGCCCTGACCGCCGAGGTACGGGCGACGCAGGAGGCCTAGCCTCATCCACAGAGGCACGGCACCCGCGCCGCTCTACCCCCTCTCCCCCTGGGAGAGGGTTGGGGTGAGGGCGCCGCTCCGGCATACGCTCGACGCCGCCGTGTTGGGCTTCGACGATGGAGCCGTCGCAACCCAACCTACCAAAGCCACAGGCTCCGCCTGCGGTCGATCCCGTAGCGTGGATGACGGCGCAGCCTCATCCACGGAGACACGGCACCCGCGTGGAAAACGCTCCGCGGTCTTCCATCCTACGCCAGACGCCCGCTTCGCCCCCTCTCCCCCTGGGAGAGGGCTGGGGTGAGGGCCGCCCCACTCCCTCATTCCCTTGCAACCGCCCTGCCCCGGCCAGCTTGACCACTCCGCGACCCCGTGCGAGCTTCGGTGCCCTTCCCCTGCCCTGGAGGTCCGTCATGTCGGGTATTCGCTGGCTCGCCTTGCCGTTGTTGAGTCTCGCCCTCGGCGCCCAGGCCGCGCCGGCACCGCTGCCGGCCCTGCTGGACGCCATGGCCCAGCGCCTGACGCTGGCCGATCAGGTGGCCCGCAGCAAGCACGACAGCGGCAAGCCGGTGCTGGACGAAGTCCGCGAACGCCAGGTGCTGCAGGACGTCGCCCAGGCCGCGCCCGCCGCCAGCGTCTCCCCGGCCACCGCCCAGACCTTTTTCGCCGCCCAGATGGAAGCCAACAAGCTGGTGCAATACGGCCTGCTGCAGGCATGGCGGCGCAACGAACAGCCGCTGCCCGCCAGCACGACGGACCTCACGGCACTCAGGACCCAGCTGAACGAGCTCCAGGCCAGGCTGCTCGGCGGTCTCGCCGCCACCGGCGAATTGCGCGCCGCCGCGGACTGCCCGGCGCAGCTGGATCGCGCCCTCGCCGCCCATCTCGCCGCCGCGCGCCCCGATGATCTCCACCGCCTGGCCCTGGTGCGAGCGCTAGGCGATTTCTGCACCCTGCCGCGCTGAGAGCCTGTGCATAATCGGCGGCACGGCGACCGAACCGCGTTGAATCCAAGGACCCTACATGCACATCCTGCTCGTCGAAGATGACGCCACCCTGGCCGACGGTATCCGCCGCGTCCTGGAAGGCCATGGCATGCAGGTCGACCTCCTGCGCACCGGCGCCGAGGCCGACGCCTGGCTGCGCACCACCCGCTTCGCCGTGGTGGTGCTGGACATCGGCCTGCCCGGTGGCCTGGACGGCTTCGAGGTGGTCCGCCGTCTGCGCCAGCGTGGCAGCGATCAGCCGGTGCTGCTGCTCACCGCCCGCGACGCCATCGACGACCGGGTACATGGCTTCGAGGTGGGCGCCGACGACTACCTGGTCAAGCCCTTCGCCGTGCCCGAGCTGGTGGCGCGGATCAAGGCGCTGGTCCGTCGCGCCGGTGGCCAGAACAGCGCCGACCTCACCCTTGGCGTCTTGCGCCTGGACACCGCCGCCCACCAGGCGCGCCTTGGCGACACCTCACTGGATCTCTCGGCCCGCGAGTGGGCGGTGCTCGAACACCTGCTGCGCCAGGCCGGCAAGGTGGTCTCCAAGCAGCAGATCATCGACGCCCTGGCCCCCTGGGGCAGCGAGGACCTGACCCACAACGCCGTGGAGGTCTATGTCTCGCGGCTACGGCTGAAACTGGCCGACTCCGGGGTCGGCATCCGTACCGTGCGCGGCTTCGGCTATCGCCTGGAAGAAGCCGCGCCATGACCGCCACCGCGCCCAGCCTGCGCCGGCGGCTGCTCAAGTGGCTGGTGCTGCCGGTGCTCCTGGTAAACCTCGCCGGCGCGGTGGTCAGCTATCAGTTCGCCCGCAAACCGGCGTTCAGCGCCCTGGACGGCGATCTCACCGATGCGGTGATCCTGCTGCTCGAACAACTGGAGGTGGATGGCAACGGCCGCCTGTGGCTACCGACGGAAGCCGACTACCTGCTGCGCCATAACAGTCATGACCACGTCTGGCTGGCGGTCCGCACCCTCGATGGCCAGCTGCTGTTCGGCGATGAGGCCATGCCCGTCCAGGAGATCACCGACGAGATGCGCGACGGCCATACCACCGCCCTGCGCACCCGCATCAACGACCGCTCGGTGTTCATGGTCGGCCGCCTCGGCGCGGTAGCCGGGCAACCGGTGGTGGCCAGCGTGGCCCAGACCCTGAGTCGCCACACCGCCGCCCTGCAGCGCATGGTGCTGACCCTGGTGGCGGTGCAGATCCTGGTCGCCCTGCTGATCGCCGCCCAGTTGCTCTGGGCGGTGCGCCGGGGCCTCAAGCCCCTGGAACGGCTGGAGCGCCAGCTCGACAGCCGCCACTACGATGACCTGGCGCCACTGCGCGAAGAGGGTGCGCCTCGCGAACTGGGCACCTTCGTCACCGCGCTCAACGGCCTGCTGCTGCGCATCCGCGAGGGCGCACGCAACCAGCGCGCCTTTCTCGATGACATGGCGCACCAGTTGCGCACCCCGCTGGCCGGCATCAGCACCCTGACCCAGTGGCTGCGCCAGCGCCATGCCGGGGATGCTGAAAGCGCCGCGGCCCTGGCGCAACTCCAGGCCGCCACCGAGCGCATGACCCGCCAGACCAACCAGTTGCTGACCCTGGCCCGCGCCGCCACCGCACGCCTGGAAAGTCCGCCACGCGAACCCCTGCGGCTGGACGAGCTGATCGGCGCAGCCATGCCCAGCCAGCTGTCCCAGGCCGATGGCCACGGCATCGACCTGGGCTACGAACTGGAGCCGCAGACCGTGCAGGGCAACGCCTTTCAGCTGCGCGACCTGCTCGACAACCTGGTCGACAACGCCCTCAGATACACCCCGCGCGGCGGCCAGGTCACGGTGCGGCTGCGTGGCCAGGCCGGAGCGACGGTACTGGAGGTGGAAGACGACGGCCCGGGCATTCCCGAGGCGGAGCGCGAACGCATCTTCGAGCGCTTCTATCGCCTCGACAGCGGCATCCACGGCACCGGTCTGGGGCTGGCCATCGTCCGCGACATCGCCACCGCCCACGACGCCGGCATCGAACTGGCCACCGCAGCAGGCGGCCAGGGCCTGCGGGTGGCCATCCATTTCCCGCCGCTCGTCGTGCCGCAGGCGGAGGCCTCGTAGGTCGGAGCAGGGGCTGCCCTCACCCCAACCCTCTCCCCAGGGAGAGGGGGCGATCCGGCGTGCCCCACACCCTCGTAGGTTGGGCTGAGCACAGCGAAGCCCAACACACCAGAGCCGATCCCCTCACCCCAACCCTCTCCCCCAGAGAGCGGGGGTGATCCGGCGCGCCCTGGCCAACCCCCTACGCCTTAGCACCCTCGCCACCCCGGATTCTCCAGCAACACCGCCATCCCCTGCCCGCCACCAATGCACACCGCCGCCACGCCATACCTGAGCCCCTCGGCGCGCAACTGACGCGCCAGGGTGATGGCCAGGCGCAGCCCGGTGGCGGCCAGCGGATGACCCAGGGCGATGGCGCCGCCGTGCACATTGAGGCGCGCCGGATCCAGCTCCAGGGCCTGCTGCACCGCCAGCAGCTGGGCGCCCTGGGCTTCGTTGATCTCCAGGCGGTCGATGGCGTCCAGGGTCAGGCCGGCGCGGTCGAGCAGGCCCTGGATGGCCGGCACCGGCCCGCTACCCATGAGGTCCGGCGGCACGCCTACCACGCAACTGCCGCGCACCCAGGCCAGTGCCCGTGCCGACGCGGCGGTCGCGCCCCGCGCCAGCAGCACGGCGGCGGCGCCATCGGCCACCGCGCAGCTGTTGCCGGCGGTCTGGACGCCGCCCGGATGTACCGGCGTCAGCCGCGCCAGGGCCTCCGGCGACGTCTCGCGCGGATGGCTGTCATGCTCGACCACCGCGCAGCCCCGCGACAGGCGCAACTCCCGCGGCGCCAGGCCTTCGGCCTCGAAATGGGCCGCCGCCACCGGCACGATCTCTTCCGTGAACCAGCCCTGGCGCTGGGCCGCCAGGGCGCGCTCGAAACTGCGCAGCGCCCAGGCATCCACAGCCTCGCGGGCGATGCCGTGGCGCTGCGCCAGGCGCTCGGCGGTGGCGATCATGTCCAGCCCGGCCGCCGGGTCCTTGAGCGCCTCCCAGAGAAAGTCGTGGAATTCCACCGGCGCGCCGAGGCGAAAGCCGCTGCGGTGGGTGTAGGCGGCGATGGGATTGCGGGTCATGGACTCGGCCGCCACGCACAGCACCCGGCTGGCCTGGCCGCTCTGCAACTGATCGCCTGCCTGGCGCAGCAGCTCCAGGCCGGTGCCGCAGACCCGTTGCACCTGCAGCGCCGGCACCGCCTCGGACACCCCGGCATAGAGGCCGATATGGCGTGGCAGCAGATAGGCATCGAAGCTGGCCTGGGCCACCGAGCCGGCCAGCACGGAATCCACCGCCCCGGCGGCGTGGCCGCGCGCCAGCAGCCCCCGGGCCACGGCGATACCCAGGTCGGTGGGTGATACCTGCCCCAGAGCGCCATTCAGATCGGTCCAGGGCGTGCGCACGCCATCCAGCAGCAGGACATCGTCGTAGAGCGCACTCATTCCGCTAGCCATCGGGTACTCCTCTATTGCAGCAGATAGGCGTCGTAGACCACCGCCTTGCCCAGGCGCATGGCACTGCCCACGCCAATGGCGCGGTTGAGCCAGGCATAGGCCGGGGCGGCGGTCTCGAAGGTCAGGGTGACGCGAAAGAAATAGCGCCGTGGGTCCACCGGCTTGCCGGCGGCCAGCTCGCGCATCACCTCCGGCGGGCCGTAGCGATAGCCCTTGGTCTGCAGATAGATCAGGGCGCCATCGTCGGTCTGCAGCAGATAGCGGGTGTCGATGATGGCCAGGCCATCGGCGGTCACCACCTGCCAGTCGGCGCCGTTGTCGAGGATCCGTCCGTGCAGGCGTTGGCCATCGAAGCGACCGCCGGTGATGGGGATGATGCGCCGCTTGCCCAGGTCGCTGGTCTGGCCCAGCTCCCACACCGGGGCGTCGAGGGCTACCTCGAAACGCGCCAGGGGTTCGAGCTGCAATGGTGGTGGCGTGGCGGTGGCCGGATCGCCGTCCGCCGTGGCCGCGCGGGCCAGGCCGGTCAGCATCAGCAACGTGACCAGCAGCAGGCTACGCATGACGGGGAGCCTCCACGCGGGCGGTGGCCGCGGGTGCCGCCGTCCGCCGTTGCAGCAGGGCCAGCACCGCGCCCGCCGCCACCACTACCGCCGGGGTGGTGGCCACCACCAGGGTCGCCGCACCCCCGCCCACGGCCAGCACCTGGCC
Source organism: Pseudomonas sp. HUK17 (assembly GCF_001566765.1). Lineage (NCBI taxonomy): Bacteria > Pseudomonadati > Pseudomonadota > Gammaproteobacteria > Pseudomonadales > Pseudomonadaceae > Pseudomonas > Pseudomonas sp. HUK17. The sequence goes on along the minus strand of NZ_LSMW01000012.1, from coordinate 222,217 downwards.
GGCCAGCAAGGGGCCGGCCATGGCGCCCAGGCGCCCCACCGCCACCGCCGCACCGGTCCCGGTGGCCCGTACCGCCGCCGGATAGAGCTGCGGCGCCAGGGCATAGAGCACCAGCTGGCCGCCGACCACGAACAGCCCGGCGGCGAAACCGGCCAGGGCCACCAGCGGATAGGCCTTGGCCAGACCCAGCCCGGCCAGACCCAGCAGGATGCCCAGGTAGATGGCCAGCACCGTCAGCCGTGGCCGCCAGCGATCCATGAGCAGGCCGAACAGCACCGAGCCGATGCCGCCGCCCAGGTTGAAGAGGATCTGCACCCCCACCGCCTGGCCGCGGCTGAAGCCCTGGCCCACCAGCAGCGAGGGCAGCCAGTTGAGCAGCATGTACATCACCGTGAGGGTGAAGAAGTAGCCCAGCCACAGCAGCAGGGTGGTCGACAGCGGGATGGCGCCCAGCCAGGCCCCGCGCGGCCCGCTTGCCTGAGGCCCACCGCGCGTGCGCAGAAAGCCGGCAGTCTCCGCCAGGTAGCGTCCGAGCAGCGGCGCCACCAGCAGCGGCGCCAGGCCGCCGACATAGAACACCGTCTGCCAGCGGCCGACGTCCAGCAACCCCACCACCGCCGCCAGGGCGCCACCCAGGGGTACGCCGCAGTACATCAGGCTGACCGCCGTGGCGCGGGCGCGCTCGTCCACCGACTCGGCGGACAAGGCGATCAGATTGGGCAGGGCGCCGCCCAGGCCGATGCCGGTGAGCAGCCGCGCCAGCAGCAGGCTCTCCAGACTCCAGACATGGGCGGTGGCCACCGAGAAGACCCCGAAGATCAGCACGCAGGCGATCAGCACCTTCTTGCGGCCGATGCGATCGGCGCACCAGCCGCCGATGAAGGCGCCGGGCAGCAGGCCGAGGATGCTGGCGCTGAACACCAGGCCCATCTGCCCCGGCTGGAAGCCGAAGGCCTTGGCCATGGCCGGGGCGGCGATGCCCATGGCCTGGAGGTCCATGCCCTCCAGCAGGGCGACGATGAAGCACAGCAGCAGGGTCAGGCGGGCCCCGGGCGGAACGGTCGAGAGCAGGCGCATGGTGGACTCCTCAGAAGCGGAAGGTGGTGGCGGCCATCAGGAAGCTGGTGTCGTCGCCATCGGCCTGGCGCACGGCGGCGCCGGCCTGGAAGTAGCTGTACTCCAGGTCCAGGGTCAGGTTGGCGGTGGGCATCCAGCGCAGGTTGTTGCGCCAGAGGGTGCCGGCCTTGCGCGCCGAGCTGGCCGCGGTGCCCGGCACCGTGGTCATGCCCGGCAGGTAGACGCCGTCTTCGGTGCTCTGCCGCCAGACGCCGAACAGCCCGCTTTCCAGCTGCAGGGTCGGTCGCGGCGCCAGGGTCAGCAGCGGGCCGACCAGATAGAGGTTGGCCAGGGTGGTGAGACCGGAGTCGCCATAGAAGCCATTCTTCGGATAGAGCGGATCGAAGGTGCCGACGCGGTCGTCGCCCAGCGCGTGATCGCCGCTGGCGGCGTCCACCCGCAGGGCCAGCCGCGGCTTCCAGGCGCCGCCCAGGCGATAGCCGGTTTCGCTGCTCAGGCCCCAGGCGCGGATCTGGGCGCCGGCCAGATGCCCGCCCTGCCCGGCCAGGTCCCAGCTCCAGTCCCAGGGACCGGCGTTGCCGAACAGGCGGATGCCGGCGGTGTAGCGCTTTTCCGCACCGGTCAGACCGTCCAGGGTGCGCTGATCGGTCTCCAGACCGAAGCCGTAGACATCCAGCCTGAGCGGTCCGGCCAGCGGCAGGGTGCCGTAGAGGCCATAGAACTTGACCGCGTTGTTGGAGCCGTCGTCGAAGCTGTCCTCGCCGGTCACCACGGGCCTCAGGCCGAAGGCGTCCAGCCGGTAGCCGTCCGGGCGACTCCAGGCCAGGCGCAGACCGTCGAAGTTGAGGCGGATGTTGCGGGCGTCGCGGTAGGTGACGAAGGCCTGGTTGCCGTAGCCCAGCTCCTGGCGGCCGATGCGGGTCATCAGCTTGCCGCCGGCCAGCGGCGTGTTGAGGTCGATGAACGCCTGGTGCAGTTCGGTGCGGCTCTGGTCGTAGGGACCGTAGAGCGCCTTGTTCCAGGCGCGGGTGTTTTCCAGCTGGACGAAGCCGCGCACGGCGTCGTCGAACAGGTGCAGGTCGGCGTGCAGCTGCAGGCGCTGCTGAATGTAGTGATCGGTATCCACCCCACGCCGGCCAAAGACCGGATTGCGGATGCTGTCGAAGCGATAGCGCGCCTCGCCGCCGGTCTGCAGCCAGGCCGAATCGCCGAGGCGCTGGTAACGCAGACCGTCGAAGGGATCGGTGCGCTTGGCCGGATCGTCGAGGAAGCGATAGTCCTCGGCCCAGCGCGGCGGCCCGGGCGGCAGGGGACGCGCCGTCTCCAGGCTGTTGAGGGGCTTGGGGCGGGCACTTTCCAGGGTGGTGGAAGGCGCGGCGAAGGCGCCCTGGCTGGCCAGCAGGGAGGCGAGAGAGGCAAAGGCGAGGCACGAGCGGGCCCGTGCGCAGGCCTGGGGCGAGCGCGATGTCGACATGGTGTGAGTCCTGACGAAGGAAGCGGAAGCGCCTTGGGGCGCGAGGATCAGGGCCTAGCGGGCGCGGATCGGCTGATCGTCAGGAGGGAAAGCGGCGGGATAGCGAGCTGACATGGCGGGTGTTCCTTTCTTGTTGTTGTCATCACCGTAAGAGGCCGTATGGCCCTGGTTCGATGATGGTCGATGCCAAAAATGGATCAAGCCGTGCCACCCGAATTTGGCCGATTACCGAACGTTATATTTGTTAACTTTATCCCTGGGAGATGACTGGTCACCTGTGGCTATCAACGTCGCCTGACTCGCGATTTGTAACAATGCCCACTCCAGAGGGGTCCATGCAGAGGCCCGTACGGGTTAAGGTTCCTTCCCCCACGATCGAAAAGGCGAACTCATGAGCTCCAAGTCCCCTCTCCTGCTGGCCAGTGCCGCCCTCTTCACCCTGCTGGCCGGTTGCAGCTCGCATGAAACCCAGGACAGCCCGGCGGCCTCCTCGACCACGAGCGGCGCCGTCAGCAGCAGTGGCCGGTGCAACTCTGATGCGGTCCAGGATCTGGTTGGCAAGGCCCTCTCCCCGGCCCTGGCCGAGGAAGGCCGTCAGCGCGCCGGTGCCCAGGTCGTCCGCGTGGTCCGTCCGCAGGACCCCATGACCATGGACTTCAATTCCCAGCGCCTGACCATCACCACCAGCGCCAGTCTGGTAGTGCAAACCGCCACCTGCGGCTGATCCGCGCGCCCCTCGACCTGCCGGCCCAGGCCGCGCAGGTCGGTACGCTCCACTAGAGGCCGAAGCCCTGGCGCAGGGCCGCCACGCTGTGGAAGTGGAAGGCCGGGCGGTGGCGCTCCAGCTCTTCCCGACTGCCGAAGCCATAGCCCAGGGCCACCGCCGCCACACCGTTGGCCTGGGCGGCGATCAGGTCGTGCTCGCGGTCACCCAGCATCAGGCAGGTCTCCGGCGCCAGGCCTTCGGTTTCCAGCACGAAACGCAGCAGCTCGGCCTTGTCGGTGCGGGTGCCATCCAGCTCGCTGCCATGCAGGGCGGTGAAGAACTCCGTCAGGGCGAAATGTCTGAGGATCTCCACGGCGAACACCCGCGGCTTGGCCGTCACCAGATAGAGCCGCCGCCCGGCCGCCTGCAGCTCGGCCAGCAACTCGCGGATGCCCGCATAGACCTCGTTCTCATAGAGACCGGTGGCGCGGAAATACCCCCGATAGGCCTCCACCGCGCGCCAGGCCCGCGCCTCGTCGAAGCCGTAGTGGGTCATGAAACTCTGCAGCAGCGGCGGGCCGATGAAGACCTCCAGCTTGTGCAGATCGGGCTCCTCGATGCCCTCGGCGCGCAGCGCCACCTGGATCGCCCGGGTGATGCCCAGGCGCGAATCGGTGAGGGTGCCATCGAGATCGAACAGCAGATGGGGGTGATGCATGGGGTGTCCTGGGCGGCGGGGATACTGGCCAGTATGGCGACCGGGGGCAGAGATCGGTAGGCTCGACTGCTCCACTGGAAATGAGTCTTGTTCGCTGATGCCGCTTTCGTCCCGTTTCGCCCGTCAGAGCGCCTGGCTGGCCCTGCCGCTGCTGCTCGCCCTCGCCGCTCCCGGCCAGGCCCGTCCCATCGATCAGCCCATGGATGCCCAGGTGCTCCAGCAGCCAGGCCACGGCTATGCCTTCAGCGAACTCCAGCTGGATTCCGTCGACGGCGCCCGCCACTACCAGGTATGGATCGCCCGACCCGCCACCCCGGCACCAGCCGCTGGCTATCCGGTGCTCTATCTGCTCGACGGCAACGCCGCCCTGGGCGGGCTGAACGCCGAGTTGCTCGACACCCTGGTCAAACGGCCCCATCCGCCCGTGCTGGTCGCGGTGGGCTATGTGGGCGGCAAGCGCATCGACGGCCCCGGACGGGCCTACGATTACACGCCGTCGGCGCCTACCAGCGAACGTTTTCGCGAGATGGCCACCGGTGGCGCCGACGTCTTTCTCGCCTGGCTGCTGGACCGCCTGGAACCGGCAGTTGGCCGTCAGGTGCCGCTGGATCATGGCCAGCGCGCGCTCTGGGGTCACTCCCTGGGCGGGCTGTTCGTCCTCCACGCCCTGCTCACCCGCCCCGACGCCTTCGCCCAGGGCTACGCCGTGAGCCCCTCGCTGTGGTGGAGCCCTACCGTGCTGCCGCAAGACGACGAGCAATTGAAGGAGCGTTTCAAGGCGCACCCGGCCCGCCTGGTGCTGCTGCAGGGCGGCGCCGAACGCGAGCTGCCCGCGCACTTCCAGAGCGAGGTCCCTGCCGATGCCACCCGGCGCCTGGCCGACCGCCTCAGGCAGATACCCGGCATCCAGGTGCGCTACGAGGTGCTCGCAGGCCTGGGCCACGGCCCCATGCTGCCGGCCTCGCTGAAAGCCGTGTTGAGCGAGTGGCGCTAGTCCGCTAGCCAGCGATACATCACATAGCAATCCACCAGCCCCAGGCTGGCATGGCGATAGGCCCTGGGTAGGGTACCGACGATCTCGAAGCCGTGTTTCTGCCAGAGCCGCACCGCCACCTGGTTACTGGCCACCACCGAGTTGAATTGCATGGCCTGGAAGCCCAGTTCGCGAGCCACCTGCACGGAGTGCTCGCAGAGAGCACCGGCCACGCCCTGGCCACGGGCGGCGGGAGCGACCATGTAGCCGCAATTGCAGACGTGATCGCCCGGGCCCATGGCATTGGCCTTGAGGTAGTAGCTGCCGAGAATCTGGCCATCGCGTTCAACGACGAAGGTTGTCCTGGGCAATTCCACCCATAGTCGCCAGGCGTCGTCGCGGCTCATGTCCGGGTCGTAGGCGTAGGTCTCCCGGGCCTGGGCGACCTGCTGGATCAGCGGCCAGACCTGATCGAAATCGGCGGCTACGAAGGGGCGAATCTGCATGGGTGACTCCGGTGGACGAAAGAGTCGCCAGTGTCGCCTAGCCGGCTGCCGCTGCCAAATCATCGCCCTCTTCCAGCAGTCCCTGACCGCCCTGGCGACAGGCCGCCAGCAACTCCTCGGCCAGGCCCTCGTCGTCCAGCGCCCGCGCCAGCGCCACGCCACCGATCAGGGTGGTGGCCAGCTGCAGCGCCCGGGCGCGCCGCTGCGCCGGCGGCCCCGACAGATCCCGTTCCAGCCGGCTGACGAAGCGCGCGAAGAAGCGCGTATAGCTGCCACGGATGGCGGCCTCCCGATGGGTGACATCGGCCGCCAGAAAGGCCAGCGGACAGCGCAGCGAATCGCCCTCGGCATGCTCGCGACTCAGGTAATGGTGGACCAGCTGGCCGAGGCCTGAGCCGCCGAGACTGTCGAGCCGGGCGCTGCCGACCTGGGCGGCATGGGCGATGGCCTGGTCATAGACCTCGGTCTTGGTGCGGAAGTGGTGATAGAAAGCGCCGCGGGTGAGACCGGCATCGGCCATCAGGTCATCGAGTCCGACCGCATCGAAGCCCCGGAGGGCGAACAGGCGGGCGGCGCTGTCGAGGATGCGCTGGCGGGTCTGCGCGCGCTGATCAAGGGGCCAAGCCATGGTTGCTCCAGATTATGTTCTTGAACATAAGGTCTCCTTTGCCAGCATGCAGCCTTCTTTGCAAGGAGCCTGCAGCATGACGCCCTATCTCTTCGGCCCCGCCTTCAGCACCCTGGTGCGCAGCGTGCGCCTCCATGCTCTGGAGCGCGGCCTGGACTTGCCCTGTGGCCTCGCCCCGGGTGGCCAGGCCATCGCCTGGCGCAGCGAGGCCCACCTGGCGCTACATCCCTTCGGCCAAGTGCCGGTGCTGCTCGATGGCGAGCAACGGATCTTCGAGACCCTCGCCATCTGCCGCCATCTTGATCGTCAACTCGCGCCGGAGCGCGGCGGCAATCCGGAGCAGGACGCCTGGAGCAGTGCCCTGCTGACCACAGTGGATACCCATCTGGTCCGCCGCTATCTGCTGCGGATCGCCGGGCCACGACCCGAGCCCTTCCGCACGCCGGAAGAGCAGCAGCGCGCCCTGGCCGCCGTCGACGCGACCCTGGGCGTGCTCGATCGCCAGTTGGGCGACCAGCGCTTTCTCTGCGGCGCCGAGTTCAGCCTGCCCGACGCCCTGCTGGCGCCCATGCTGGACTACCTGGAGCCCCTGCCGGAACTCCGCTGGCAGGCGAGCTGGCCTCGCCTCGCCGCCTATCTCGACCGCCTGCGCGCGCGACCCTCCGGCCAGGCGATCCTGGTGGCGACCGACTTCAAGCTGCGGTGAGCCCATAGGAGCCACTGGAGCTACCGGTGACCTCTTACCCCCCAACACACCGCAACGATCCCCTCTCCCCCGGGAGAGGGCTAGGGTGAGGGCGAGGTTCACCCACCCTCCCTCCTCACCTGCTAGCCTTGGCAGCTCCCCTCGCCGCCAAGGACCGCCCCATGACCACCGCTCGTCCCATCGCCCTCGTCACCGGTGCCTCCCAGGGCATCGGCCGCGCCGTCGCCCTCGGCCTGCTCGCGGACGGCTTCCGCGTGGTCCTGGCAGCCCGTCGCGCCGAACCCCTGGAGGCCCTCGCCGAAGAGGCCCGGCAACAGGGCGGCGAAGCCCTGGCGGTACCCTGCGATGTCACCGATGCCGCCAGCGTCGAGGCCCTGTTCGCCCGCATCCGCGACACCTATGGCCGTCTCGACCTGCTGTTCAACAATGCCGGCGTCGGCGCCCCGGCGGTGCCCATCGACGAGTTGGAGCTGGACGCCTGGCACCGGGCGGTCAACACCAACCTCACCGGCGTCTTCCTCTGCAGCCGCGCCGCCTTCGCCCTGATGCGCGCGCAGTCGCCCCGTGGCGGGCGCATCATCAATAACGGCTCCATCTCGGCGCACACGCCCAGGCCCTTCAGCGCGCCCTACACCGCCACCAAGCACGCCGTGGCCGGTCTGACCAAGGCCCTGGCTCTGGACGGTCGCGCCTTCGATATCGCCTGCGGCCAGATCGACATCGGCAACGCCGCCACCGAGATGACCGAGCGCATGGCGAGTGGCGTGCTTCAGGCCGACGGCAGCACCGCGGTGGAGCCACGCATGGACGTCAAACACGTCGCCGACGCCGTCCGCTACATGGCCAGCTTGCCACTGGACGCCAACGTTCAGACGCTGACGGTGATGGCGACCAAGATGCCCTATGTGGGCCGGGGCTGAGGGGTTCCACGTGGAACCCGATCAGACAGGGAGCAGGAAATGAATCCAGCCGAGATCGTCTCCTTCTGGCGCACCGCCGGCCGGCGCCAGTGGTTCAATGGCGGCCCTGCCTTTGACGCCGAATGCCGCACTCGCTTCGAGGCCGCGCATCTGGCCGCCAGCCGCGGGGAACTGGACGGCTGGGCCACCGGCGCCGAAGGCGCCCTGGCCCTGTGCCTGCTGCTCGATCAGATCCCGCGCAATATCTATCGTCATAACGGCCACGCCTTCGCCACCGACGGCCTGGCCTTGAGGCACGCGCGCCAGGCGATCGACGCCGGCCTGGATCAGCAGGTCGAAGCCGAGTTGCGCGCCTTTTTCTATCTGCCGTTCGAACACTCCGAAGCCCTGGCCGATCAGCAGCGCTCGCTCGCCTTGTTCGAGGATCTGGGCATCGAGCACTACCGGCGCTATGCCAAGGCCCACTTGGAGGTGATCGCTCGCTTCGGTCGCTTCCCGCACCGCAACCGGGCGCTGGGGCGGCTCAATACGCCGGAGGAACAGGCCTGGCTGGATGCTGGCGGCGGTTTCTAGCCGTTTCTTCTGGCCGCCGAGACAGGCTGCCTCAGCCCCGCCACTCCACTACCAGATCCGCCCGGGCTCTATCGCCGTCGATCAGTCGCGCATTGGGCTCGTCGGTGCTTTCCACCCAGGCCTCAGCGTCCGCGCGGCTGCGGCCGAAATGCATGTGGCGGGCGACCAGCCGCTCGCGACGCTCCGCGGGATCGACGCGCACGTACCAGCACTCGTCGAACACCTCGGCGACATCGCTCCAGGGCGCCTGGGTCAGCAGCAAGTAGTTGCCCTCGCTGATCACCAGCTGGGTCTCGGCGGGGACCGGGATGGCATTGGCGATGGGCTCTTCGATCTCGCGATTGAACAGCGGCGCATAGACGGTCTCCCCGGCCACCGGCGTCTTCAGCCGCTGCAGCAGGGCGCGATAGCCGCGTGCATCGAAGGTGTCCGGCGCGCCCTTGCGTTGCGCGCGATCCAGACGCGCCAGCTCGCGATTGGCCAGGTGATAGCCGTCCATGGGCACCACCACGGCGCGCGCGCCGAGCGCCGCCGCCAGCAACTCGGCCACGGTCGACTTGCCCGCGCCCGGAGTGCCCGCGATGCCCAGCAGGCGACGTCCACCCTGGGCCAGTAGCGCCTCGGCGCGAGCCAGGAGTTCGGCGGGAAGTTGCAGGCCATCGACCGGACGCTGACTGCTCATGCCGGCACCTCCGGCAGTGAACGGATGGAAACGGCAGGCAGGCACGGGAAAACGGTCATGGCGGAGGTTCCGGCAGTGGGGATCGCGGCACGCTAGCACCCAGCAGAGCTGGTCGTCGACTTGGAGGCTGTGCCGGCGGAAAGCGATCACAGTCTGCAGCCATACGAGCGGATCACCGCTGCGCCCCCTCGGCATCCACCCGGCGCTCTCGTACACTCCGCTTCCAATCGGCCGCAGGCCGCCGTGTGCCTTATACAAAGGGATTTGGTCGCCATGAAGAAACCATTACTCACCACCCTCGCCGGTGTGGCCCTGGTCGCCGTCGGCACTGCCGTAGGGGGCGCCTGGTACACCGGCACCCGGCTGGAGGGCGAATTGCGCCAGGCCGCGCGCCAGGCCCAGGTAGCCTTGCAGGCGCAACTGCCCGAGTACCCCTTGCAGCTGCAGCTGGTCGAGCTGCAACGCGGTGTCTTCAGCAGCACCGCCACCTTCAGCCTGACCGTACAGGCCGAGGATCGGCCGCCCGTGGAGGTACTGCGGGTGCTCGACGACATCCAGCACGGTCCCTTCCCCCTGACCCGCCTCAAGTCCCTGCAGCTGGCGCCGGTCATGGCGGTCAACCGCTTTACCCTGGCGCGTACGCCGCTCACGGCCGATCTCTTCACCCTGGCCAAGGGCGCCGAACCCGTGCAGCTCGACGCCACCCTGGGCTACGACCGTGCGGTGGACGGCGGCCTGACCCTGGCCGCCCTGCACCTGGACCAGCCCCAGGGCGCGGTGGCCTTCTCCGGTCTGAACGCCACCTTCCACACTGACATGGAGGCCAGCCGACTGCGTCTGGACAGCACGGTCGGCCAATTCAGCCTCAATGTGCGCACGCCGGATGGCTGGGCCAAGCTGGAGACCGAAGGTTTCGGGCTGACCGGCGACAACCGCCGCAATGCCGATGGCTTCTGGCTGGGCCCGGGTCAGCTGCGCCTGGGGCGCCTGCTGCTGGCCATGCCCGGCAAGCCCGCGGTGGAGCTGCGGGACCTGCAGCTCCAGGGCGACACCCAACAACAGGGCCAGCAGCTGGCGGGGACGCTTAATGCCAGCCTCGGTCGACTCGACATCGCCGGCCAGACCCTGGGCAAGGCGAGTCTGAGCAGTCACTACAGCAATCTCGACAGCCCGGCCCTGGCTCAGCTCAATGCGCTGCTGCAGCACCTGCAGCTGGATACCGAGCAGGGTCTCGATCCCACCACCCAGGCGACCCTGCAGCAGCACCTCGGCGATGTGCTCGCCGCGCGCCCCCAACTGGTGGTGGATGACCTGCGCTTCGATACCCCCGGCGGCAGCAACCACCTGCGCCTGGACCTGACCCTGGCCAAGCCGGCGACCTACGATCTGCCACCGGAGCAACTCGCGGCCCAACTGCTGGCCGGTCTCGAGGCGCGCCTGTCGGTGGCGCGGGGCAGCCTGGTGGATGGCGTCCTGTTCCAGACGGGCGCCCAGCGCACCCAGCCGGCCATGCAGCAGCAAGCCCAGGCCACCGCCGAAGCCCTGGCCGGCATCGGCCTGAACAGCGGCCTGCTCAAGGCCGAAGGCGAGGATCTGGTGGCCACCCTGAGTTATAGCGCCGGGCGGCTGATGCTCAACGGCCAGGAGGTACCGCCGGAACAGCTGCTGGCCCTGCTGGAACGCCCGCAACCCCCGGCACCCGCCAAACCCCAGGGCAAGGCGCCGCAGCGCTAGCGGATGTTTGGGCTGTTGGGCTTCGACGATAGAGCTGCCTCAACCCAACCTACGTAAGGTCTCGTAGGTTGGGTTGAGCAAGGCGAAGCCCAACGATGCTCGTCACCGCTGGCCGTTGGGCTTCGACGATAAAGCCGTCTCAACCCAACCTACGCAGGCTCCGTAGGTTGGGTTGAGCTACGCGAAGCCCAACAGTCCCCAACCGCCCTACTTCAGCTCCAGCCCACCGCTGGCCTTGTTCAGCTCGCGCAAGTGCTTGCCGAGCAGGTCCAGGTTGGCTTCGGTCAGGTCCAGGCCGTCGCGGGCTTCCGGCGAGAGCAGCTGGCGGACCTCGTTGTTGAGAGTGTCCCTGAGGCTGCGCAGGTGCGCCTGGCGCTTCTGGCTCTCGGCGGTCAGCTGTTCCCACTCGCCTGGTTGCGGCAGGCCGTAGCCGTCGGTGCCCAGCAGCTCGGCGGGGCGGCTCAGGTAGCCGCTGTCCTTGAGGATCTGCTCCAGGGCGCCACCGGCCTTGCCGAAGCGCGCCTTGTCCACGGCATCCTGACCCAGGTAGCGATCCTTGAGCTCGGTTTGCGCCTGCAGCAGCGCCCGGCGATAGGCCGCCTGCTCCAGCAGCAGCAAGGCGGCGCTGGCGCGCAGATCAGCGCGCTGGAATTGCTCGCGACGCTGCTGCGGGGTCAGCGCCAGCCAGGCCTCGACGTCCGCCTGGGGCAGGTTCAGGCGCTCCCTGGCCACCTTGAACATCGCCTGGAAGCGTTCGCGGAAGCTGTCGAAGCGATAGCCCAGCCGCAGCGCCTCGCGCGGATCGTCCAGCACCGAGGTGTCCACCAGATCCTTGAACCTGAGCGCGTCCATCAGCCCGGTGGGGGTGATGACATCGAGCTGGGCAGCGGCCAGGCGCGGCACCCCGTCGTGCAGGAGCTTGAAGGTCTCCACCGCGCAGTTGTTGGTCACGAAGTAGTACTGGCCGTCATAGCTCCAGTGCACTTGAGCGGTACGTTCGAGGAAGTCGGCGATCTCCGGGCGGGTCAGCTTGAGCGGGACCGATTGCAGGCCGCGCAACTCCACCTTGGTGTACTCGTCCACCACCTGGGCCAGCGGCAGCACGAACAGCCGCGAGGGATAGGAGCCGGTCAGGCCACGCCAGCTGGAGAGCTGGACGTCGTTGACGAAGGCGCGGAACGACAGCACCAGGTGGTATTGCAGGTCCAGCCGGCAATCCGGGCCGCGTGGCCGACCGGGGGCGCAGACCACCAGGCGCAGCATGCTGTGGCCCCAGCGGCTCATGACCTTCTCGTTGCCCTCGGCCAGCAGGTAGTCGACCGCATAGACCCGCTCCGGATCGAGCCAACCCAGGGGCGCCTCGCCGAAGTCGTTGCCGGCGTTGAGATAGGGATAGCGCCCCGGACAGGCATCGTGCGCCGGCGACCAGCCGAAGTGCTCGGCGAAGTAGCGCTGCAGTGCCGGCCGCCGGCAGGCGTAGCTCGGGTCGAGCAGGAAGTACTCCATGTTCACCGCCACGAATTCCTTCGGGTTGGTGACTTCATAGAGATCGGGACTGCGGGCGATGAAGAGGTTCTTGGACTCGCGATTGCCATGCTTGCGCGTCTTCACCTGCCAACCGGCCAGGTCCAGCAGCCGCGGATCGTCGGACAGGGTGTAGCTGCGCCCGGCCTGGCCCTGGCATTTCACCGGCAGCTGGTCGGAGGTCAGCCCCAGGCCGCCGCAGGAGAGGATCAGCTGGCGCTGCTCGGGCGTCCAGACGCGCTCGCGGTCATAGAAGTGGGTCAGCTCGTGCAGCACCGTGGCCAGCAGTTCGCGGTGCTGGGTGCCGTGGGGGCGGCCGGTCTGGATGCGGGTGTCGCTGCCGTCCACCAGACTGGGCAGCAGGCGGCGATTGAGCAGCAGGTTGCGCCGATCCGCCTCACCATAGGCTTCTTCCAGCAGCTCGCTGCTCCAGCGTACCGGGATGCGCTCATCCAGCGCCGCCTTGAATTTGGGTGGCAGCAGGGCCTGGGCTTCAGCCAGCAGTTGCTGGGTCGCTTGGATCTGCGCGGGCGTCAGGCCCTGGGTGTCGAGTTCGAGGTGCAGGGCGGCCTGGGCCCCGCCAAGGGCCAGGCCGGCCGCAAGGCCAGCCAGCCACTGCCGCAGCCGGCCGGCGCGGTTCTTCACAGCGCCAGGATGGCCTGGGCCAGCTGCAGGTCGTTGGCCTGGCGCGCAGCCGGGAACTGGTCGCGCAGGCTGCGGAAGGCTTCTTCCAGCTGCACGCCACGGATGTCGCCGTCGGTGGCGACGAAGCTGGCGGCATCGCCACGCGCGGCCTGGATCATCTTGGCGTCGCGGATGGAGGTGGTGGTGTCGGAGGTGAAGTCGATGCTGCGCTGCAGCGCCCGCACCACGATGTTACTGGTGGCCACCAGGGTCTGGGCCTGAGCCAGGCTCGAAACGCCCAGGGTCAGGGCAGCGGCGATAAGCAGGGAACGGCGCATGGATACTCCAGGGATGTCACGGAATTGAAACGGACTACTGACTCAGAATCGCCTGGGCGAGTTCCCGGTCGGAGGCGTGCAGCGCCGGATCGGCCGCGCGCAGGGCTCTCAAGGTTTCTTCCAGCTGGGCACCGCGCAGGGCACCGTCGGTGGCGACGAAAGCCGCGGCATCGTCACGGGCCGCCAGGACCAACTTGTTCTGGAAGGGGCCGGTGGTGAGCTGGCTGGTGCCGTAGATGGTCTTGACCAGACCCTCGGTGGTGGAGTCGAACGCCAGGACCGGCGTGGCGAGACAGAGGCCGAGCAACAGCGCGGCAGAACGACGGATATGCATGGATGACGACCCTCCGGTGGCAGATGGTCGCCAAGGCTAACGCAGCCCCCCGTTCCGGGCTAGCAGCCACGGGGTACGGGGGTATCGCGGTGTTGCGCGTCAGATGGCGAGAATCGCCTGGGCCAGCTGGTCATCACTGGCCTGACGCAGTTCGGGCGCCTGGCTGCGCAGGTGGTCCAGCGCCGCTTCCAGGCGTACGCCGCGGATGTCGCCGGCGCTGCCAACGTAGGTGGCCGCATCGTCACGGGCTTCCTGGACCAGCTTGTCGTTCTTGAAGGAGCCGGTGATGGACGAGGTGGTGTCGGACGTCGCGTCGATGGCGTTGACGATGATGTCGGTGGTGACATAGAAACTCGACGCCGAGGCGGCGGTGGACAGGCAGAACAGCGCCGCGGCGGCGCCCAGGTGCAGGGTTTTCATGGGGGACTCCCGTCTGGATAGGCTTGACTGAGACTACCGCCAGCCCGAGGAAGTCGCACTTCGGCGCAGATTTTCACTCCCGCCAGAAGGGCTTGCCGCCTTCGCGGTACTGATCCGCGAGATTCAGTCCCAGATCGGCCAGGGCGCGGCTGTCTAGTTGCTGCAGTTGCCGTCGGCTCTGGACCCGCGATCGCCAGCGGACGAGCAGCTCGCACAGGTGGCGTAATCCACGCCGGTGAATGACGAAACGGGCAAGGGCGATACCGGGCGATAAGCGATCCATGGCGAGATCCAGCGAGGTGGCAGAGGAGTCTCAGCTTCGCCGCTGGCACCGGAGCGAACCACTTACAGCTACGCGACACTGTATCCGTACAAAATTAAAAATTTTTAATCTGTACCTGTCGCTCCTGTCCGGACCGCTCTAGCACGGCGGACTGCGCTGGTTGGAAGGCACACGGCTGTATCCCCGCCCTGCGGCGTATGCCTGATCTGCCCGAGTCGCTACAATCGACCCTTTCAGCGCCCATTCGCGAGAGGCACCGCCATGAGCTTCAAAGTTTTCGTCGACGGCCAGGAAGGCACCACCGGCCTGCGTCTGCTGGACTACCTGACCGGCCGTTCGGACATCGAACTGCTGCGCATCGACGAGAGCAAGCGCAAGGACCCGGCCGAGCGCGCGCGCTTCCTCAATGCCGCCGATGTGGCCTTTCTCTGCCTGCCCGATGCCGCCTCCCGCGAAGCGGTGAGCCTGGTGACCAATCCCAACACCTGCATCATCGACGCCAGCACCGCCTTCCGTACCGACAGCGGCTGGACCTACGGCCTGCCCGAGCTGGCCCCCGGTCAGCGCGAGGCGCTACGCGCCAGCAAGCGCATCGCCAACCCCGGCTGCCACGCCACTGCCTTCATCCTGCTGGCCCGGCCGCTGGTAGATGCCGGTCTGCTGGCCCCGGACACCCCACTGTCGGCCTTTTCCCTGACCGGTTACAGCGGTGGCGGCAAGCAGATGATCGCCGCCTACGAAGCCGGCGGCGAGGCGCGCCTGCTGAGTCCGCGTCCCTATGCCATGGGCCAGGGCCACAAGCACCTGCCGGAAATGCGCGTGCAGAGCGGTCTGGCCGCCGCGCCGGTGTTCAGCCCCATCGTCGGCCCCTTCCTCAAGGGCCTGGCGGTGACCATCCCGCTGCACGCCAGCCAGCTGCGCCCGGGCACCAGCGCGGCCGACCTGCAGGCGGCGCTGGCCCGTCACTATGACGGCGAAGCCTTCATTCGGGTGGCGCCGGTAGCTGCCGAGGAGGAGTTGGACAATGGCTTCTTCGACGTCCAGGCCAGCAACGACACCAACCGCGCCGACCTCTTCGTCTATGGCAATGCCGAGCGGATGACGCTGGTAGCGCGCCTGGACAATCTGGGCAAGGGCGCCGCGGGCGCTGCGGTTCAGTGCATGAACGTGCACCTGGGCGCCGACGAGGGTCTGGGGCTCGCCAGCGGCCGCTAGTCAGGGCGCTGGCTTTCTGCACGGGCGGGGCGAACCTTTCTCGAGGCGCCCCGTCTGAATTGCTGAACGGTTCGGATAACCGTTCTGCTCCTTTGCTGTTTAGTGTTGGCAGATGCTGGACCCCTGCTGTGGCGGTCCAGTCTTGAACTCCGGACTTCTCCCCTCCCCCGATGGAAGTCCGGAGTTTTTTTATGCCTCGGCGGCGGGCTCGTCGAGACCCAGCCAACTGGCCAGCACGCGCTGGGCATCCTCTATCCCCTGGCGCTTGGGCGCCGAGAACAGCTGGATGCTGGCGGTATCGCCCCAGCCCTGGCGCACCTCGCGCTGCACCTTGAGCAGGGCGTTCTTCTGCGCGCCGAAGGCCAGCTTGTCGGCCTTGGTCAACAGGATGTGCAGCGGCATGGAACTGGCCTGGGCCCAGTCCAGCATCAGGCGGTCGAATTCGGTCAGCGGATGGCGGATATCCATCATCAGCACCACGCCGCTGAGCGAATTGCGGCTGCTCAGATAGGCCTCTAGATGCTCCTGCCAGTGCTGCTTGAGCGGGATCGGCACCTTGGCGTAGCCATAGCCGGGCAGGTCCACCAGGCGCCGCTCCTCGTCGAGGGTGAAGAAGTTGAGCAGCTGGGTGCGTCCCGGCGTCTTCGAGGTGCGCGCCAGGTTGGCGTGGGTCAGGGTGTTGAGCGCACTGGACTTGCCGGCGTTGGAGCGGCCAGCGAAGGCCACTTCCAGACCGCTGTCGAGCGGGCACTGATCGACCTTGGCGGCGCTGATGAGAAAGGACGCCTGCTGGCACAGACCGACGATGGGATTCTTGAAGCTGGACATGGGGGTACTCGCGAGCGCGCGGCAAAGCCAGCAGTATATCGGATGCGCTGGGCGAGGACCGCGCTCCTGGCAACCTGAACGAAGCCTGAACATGGCCGGCCTCGACCGCGTCAGCGACTAGGCGCGGCGATGCACCCGGCTACAATGCCCGCAATCCGTCATGCCCGGTTGGTGGGCGTGCTTTCTTCCAGGAGTAGTCCCATGCGCAACCTGCTTTTCTCCGCCGTGTTCGCCGCCGCCAGTCTGTTCGGCGCGGCCGCCCATGCCGACGACATCCAGGCCGGCAAGCAGTACACCGAACTGAGCAGTCCGGTTCCGGTGTCCGAACCCGGCAAGATCGAAGTGGTTGAGCTGTTCTGGTACGGCTGCCCGCACTGCTATGCCTTCGAGCCCACCCTCAACGCCTGGTCCAAGAAGCTGCCCGACGACGTCACCTTCAAGCGCGTGCCGGCCATGTTCGGTGGCGTCTGGAACGTCCACGGTCAGCTGTTCGTGACCCTGGAAGCCATGGGCGTGGAAGCCAAGGTGCACGACGCCGTCTTCGCCGCCATCCACAAGGAGCACAAGAAGCTCGCCACCCCCGAAGAGATGGCCGACTTCCTCGCCACCCAAGGCGTGGATCGCGACAAGTTCCTCAGCACCTACAACTCCTTCGCCGTGAAGGGTCAGGTGGAAAAGGACAAGAAACTGGCCATGGCCTATCAGATCACCGGCGTACCGACCATGGTGGTCAACGGCAAGTATCGCTTCGACCTGGGCTCCTCGGGTGGTCCGGACGAAACCCTGAAGGTCGCCGACTTCCTGATCCAGAAAGAACGCGCCGCTAAGTAAGCTTCATCCGCCGCCGCGTCCTGCGGCGGCGGCTCCTCAGTTCGTCCCGCCCAAGCGGCCTCTGGTCGTCCTGCTCAAACTTTCCCCGAAACCGCCGATACCCTAGCCACTATCAAGTTGGTTGGGCGCCCCGTCGTGCCTGCCTGCTGGCCACCCTCAAGCCTTTGGAGCGGGCGGATGGAGCGCGCGGACGTCGAACGCTGGAAAAACAAATACCTGGAGAGCCTCGAGAATCTCGAACGCCTGGAAAGCCGGTGGGAAAACCGCCTGGACCTGGTGCGTCGTGGCCTCGTGCGCAGCAGTCTGGCCGCCGAAGGCAACGACGCGGCGGTGGACGCCTGCCTGGTCGAATTGCGCGACATTCTCCGCCGGGACGACAGCGACGCCGATCTCGCCAAGCTGATTCCGCGCCTGGAACGCACCGTGCTCGATTCCGAGCAGCGCCGGGAATTGCGTGCGCGCCAGGTAACCGAGGCCTTTGCCGAACTCTGCCGGCTGCTGCAGACCCTGGAGTTGCCGCGTGACCAGCGCAAGGCGCTCAAGGGTTTTGCCAAGCGCGCCCAGGCCGCCGCCGGCCAGCCAAGCGAGCTGCCCGCGCTGCTCGGCGAGTTCAGCCGCCTGCAGCAACAGGCCCTGAGCCAGCTGCACCCCGAGCAGCCCGCCCGTCCCGGCTTCCTGCAGCGCCTGCTGGGAGGACGAGGCGAGCATGCGGAAGAGGCGCCAGCGGCGCTACCGGCGCACATGCCCGACACCGCTGCGCCTCTCGCCCAGGCCGAGCCGGCGGAAACGTCCGAATGGCCAGCGCTGGCCATTCCGCCAGCCGCTGCCATCGAAATCAGCGGCGATGCTGAGCCTGCGCCGGCCGATCCGGCCTATGCCCTGCCACCGGTGCCCGAGCCCGGCTACAGCGCCATCGCCCCGCATCTGGAAGCCACCCTGCTGCGCCTGCTCGACGACCTGGCGCTGCCCGACAGCCACAAGCCCCAGGCCGAGCACCTGCGCCAGCGCATCCAGGGCAGCCTGAACTGGTACGAACTGGTACCGGTGCTCGACGACCTGTCGGTACTGGTGCTGGCCCTCAACCATTCCGGGCAGAGCGAATTCCAGCTCTATCTGCGCCGCCTCAACGAGCGCCTCGCCGCCTTCCAGACCGGTCTGCAACACGTCCACGACCAGCGTCAGGACGGCCAGACCCAGGAGCGGGCCTTTGGCGAGGCCCTGCGCGGTCAGGTCAACGAACTGCAGAACGAGGTCCAGGAGGCCACCGACCTGGACAGTCTCAAACTGTCCCTCGACAGCCGACTGGAAGGCCTGCTGACCAGCCTGGCCGAGCAGCAGAGCCAGCGCGAGACCCGCGAGCAGGAAGCCAGCGAACGATTCAACGCCCTCACCGAGCGCGTCGCCGGCATGGAGCGCGAGGCCCAGCAGTATCGCGGCCATCTCGAAGAACAGCGACAGAAGGCCCTTTGCGACCCCCTCACCGGGCTGCCCAATCGTGCCGCCTGGAGCGAACGCCTGGAACTGGAGGTGGCCCGCTGGCAACGCCATGGCGGCGACCTGCTGCTGGCGGTGCTCGATGTCGATCTGTTCAAGCGCATCAACGATGGCTACGGTCACCTGGCCGGCGACAAGGTGCTCAAGATCATCGCCAGCGAATTGCAGCGCCGCCTGCGCAAGACCGACTTCATCGCCCGCTTCGGCGGCGAGGAGTTCGTCGTGCTGTTGAGCGCCACGCCGGTCGCCGGCGGGGTGACCTTGATCGAGCAGCTACGCGCCGCCGTCGCCGCCTGCCCCTTCCATTTCAAGGGCGAGCGGGTGGTGATCACCCTGTCCGCTGGTCTTGCCGCCTTTGCGCCGGGCGAGGATGCCGATACCGTATTCGAACGTGCCGACCAGGCGCTCTACCGCGCCAAGCGCGCCGGACGCGATCGCCTGGACGTGGCCTGACCCTTCCGCCGTTCGCGAGGTAATCGTGCGAAATCCCTTCAAGTTCCTCCCCTGGCTGCTCTGCGGCCTGCTCCTGGCCGGCTGCTCCAGCGGTCCGCGCATCAATGACGACTACACCGCCCGCGATCAGGACAGCCGGGTGCAGTACATCGTCCTGCACTACACCGCGGCCGATTCCAAGCAGTCGCTCAAGCTGCTGACCCAGGCCGGCGTCAGCGCCCACTACCTGATCGACACTGACGGCACCATCTACCGCCTGGTGGATGAGAATCGTCGCGCCTGGCATGCCGGCGTCAGCGAATGGGAAGGCCGTACCTGGCTCAATTCCACCTCCATCGGCATCGAGATGGTCAACCTGGGCTTTCGCGACACCCCGGCCGGACGCCAGTGGTATCCCTTCAGCGAAGCCCAGATCCAGGCGCTGATTCCGCTGCTCAAGGACATCGAACAACGCCACGGCCTGGATCGCCGCGCCATCGTCGGACACAGCGACATCGCCCCGGGACGCAAGCAGGATCCGGGTCCGCTGTTTCCCTGGGCGCGCCTGGCCGCGGCGGGGCTGATCAACTGGCCGAATCAGAACGTGGTCGCCCAGCGCCAGGCCAGCCTGGGCGGCGTGCTGCCGCCGCCGGCCTGGTTCCAGGATCAGCTGGCACGAATCGGTTACGCGGTACCCCGCACCGGCGTGCTCGACCAGGGTACCCGCGATGTCATCGGTGCCTTCCAGATGAAGTACCGGCCCGGCCGTTTCGACGGCCAGCCGGATCTGCAGACGGCGGCATTGCTGCTCAGCCTGCCCAGCGGTCGCTAGGCCGGCCGAGGCGACCTACAGCCGCACGCTGGCGAAGGTGGATTCGCCCTGGGCCTGACTCAGGGCCGCCAGCGCGGACGAGGCCGGCATCAGCGACAGCTCCTGGGACAGCGGCATCAGGGCGATGGGCTGCTGGATGGTCGGACCCTGGCGCTCGTCGCGCGGCGGGATGCCGAAGTATTCGCGGTAGCACTTGGAGAAGTGCGGGGTGGAGACGAAGCCGCACACCGAGGCCACCTCGATGATCGACAGGGTGGTCTGCTTGAGCAGCTGCCGGGCGCGGATCAACCGCAGCTTGAGGTAGTAGCGCGACGGCGAGCAGTGCAGGTACTTCTGGAACAGGCGCTCCAGCTGGCGACGGGACACATCCACATAGACCGCCAGCTCGTCGAGGTCGATGGGCTCTTCGAGATTGGCCTCCATCAGCGCCACGATCTCCTGCAGCTTGGGCTGGTTGGTACCCAGCATGTGCTTGAGAGGCACGCGCTGGTGATCCTGCTCGTTGCGGATGCGCTCGTAGATGAACATCTCCGAGATCGCCGCCGACAGCTCGCGACCATGCTCGCGACCGATCAGGTGCAGCATCATATCCATCGGCGCGGTACCGCCCGAGGCGGTGCAGCGGTTGCGGTCGATGGTGAACAGACGGGTGCTGAGCACCACGCGCGGATAGGCTTCCTGCAATGCCGCTAGAGTTTCCCAGTGCACGCTGCAGTCGTAGCCGTCGAGCAGACCGGCACGGGCCAGGGCCCAGCTGCCAGTACAGACCGCGCCCAGCTTGCGGCCCTGGCGCGCCTGGCTCTGCAGCCAGGTGCAATGCTCGCGCGACACGCTGCGCTGGATGCCCACGCCGCCGCAGACGATCACCATGTCCATTGCCGGGGCGGCGCTGACGGCACTGTCCGGAGTGATCTGCAAGCCGTCGCTCGCCCGCACCGGACGGCCGTCCAGACTCAGGGTGCACCAGCGATAGAGTTCGCGTCCCGACAGCTGGTTGGCCATGCGCAGCGGCTCCACCACCGACGCCAGGGAGATAAGTGTGAAGTTGTCCAGCAGCAGAAAGCCGATGGACTGGATCGCACGGGCCTGTGACGAGGTGGGAATGGGCGACATGGTTTGAATCTCCTTCACGCAGGCTGGGGCCCTTTGCTGGGCTCTAATGAGATGCGGCGGACAACGTTGGGCGAAAGATGTGTCGCGGACGCATAAGTCATGTCGCAATTCCCATGCCGAAAATGGGTGAACCCCGCTGCAGGCAGGCTGTCTGGGGCGAATAATCCATTAAGCAGCGGTCAATGGCGTTGATTAGATAGGGTTTTTAATTGCGACCTTTCGGGTCTGAGACCGACCTCTGGGAGATAGCACTTCGCCAGAGGTATCCCATCGGTAACACCAGGACGTAACCGATGCGCGCCAAAATGTGGCATGGCGACTCAGTTGGCACGGTTGTAGTTCAGGCCAACGACCGTTGGTCGCCCTTCTGGCCACTCGTGGCGAAAAGCCACCAATACCAGGGCCAGACGGACCGGTACGTGCAGTGGCCAGGGTCCTTCCCTTCGCGATTCCCTGGAGTTCAGGATGAAAATCTCCCAAGCGCTGTGGTTGTCCGGTCTGTTGCTGAGCTCGACCGTGCAGGCGGGCGAGGCCGAAAGTTGCCAGCAGGTGCGCCTGGCCGATGTCGGCTGGTCGGATCTCAATATCACCAACGCCATGACCCGCTATCTGCTCAGCGCCCTCGGTTACGAGACCGAGGTGCTGCGCCTGTCCCTGCCGCAGACCTACGACGCCCTAGCCGCAGGCGAGGCCGATGTCTTCCTCGGCAACTGGATGCCGGCGCAGGCCAAGCTCAGCCAGCCCATGGTCGACGCAGGAGCGGTCGAACGCCTGCACGCCAATCTGGAGGGCGCTCGCTACACCCTGGCGGTGCCCCAGTATGTCTACGAGGCTGGGGTCAAGAACTTCGCCGACATCGCCCGCTTCGCCGAGCGTTTCGACCGCACTATCTACGGCATCGAGCCCGGCAACGACGGCAATGCCCTGGTCAAGAAGATGATCGCCAGCAACGCCTTCGGCCTGGGCGACTTCAGGCTCGACGAATCCAGCGAGCAGGGCATGCTGACCCAGGTGCGGATGAAGGAGCTGCTGGACCGCCAGTGGATCGTCTTTCTCGGCTGGGAACCGCATCCGATGAACGTCCGGCACAAGCTGGCCTACCTGGACGGCGGCGACGACTACTTCGGACCCAATCAGGGTGGGGCGACGGTCTACACGGTGGTGCGCAAGGGCTATGCCCAGCAGTGCCCCAACGTGGCCCGGCTGCTGGGCAACCTGGAGTTTTCCCTGGACATGGAGAACCAGCTGATGGATCGGGTGCTCAACGAAAAGGACAATCCGCGCCGCGCCGTGCGCAACTGGCTCAAGCGCAATCCCGAACGCCTCGACGCCTGGCTCAAGGGCGTCGCCACCCGCGGCGGTGCGCCGGGCAACGTCGCGGTGAAGGCCAGCCTGGCCAACTGAATCACGGGCCTGTGCGATGGCTATCAACCCCTCTGGGCAGCGGCTCGCCGCAAGGGGCATGTGCGCTCGCGCCGCCGCCTCGCGCGGCCACGCCGCCCTGGGCGCGGACCTGTCCCGGGGCTCGTGCTGGATACGACATTTCCGCTTCTGGTTGCGACGCCGCGTACACTGGTAGCGACGCAGGCGGTAGGCGAGCCTGGGGGGATGGGTTACAGATAAATACACGTGGGGCGCACCGAAAGGTACCCCGCCAAACGCAAGGAGATGTGTCCATGAAAGGTTGTTCCCGTTGGCTCTTGAGTGCCGCTCTGCTGGCGCCACTCGCTGTTCAGGCAGCCGAACCGGCTTCCTGTGCCAAGGTGCGCTTTGCTGACGTCGGCTGGACCGACATCACCGTGACCACGGCCGTGACCAGCGAGGTGCTGCACGCCCTCGGCTACCAGACCACGACCAACATGATCTCCGTACCGGTCACCTACAAATCCTTGCAGAACAAGGACATCGACGTCTTCCTCGGCAACTGGATGCCGAGCATGGCGGCTGACATCAAGCCCTATGCCGACAACGGCAGCGTCGAGACCGTGCGCGCCAACCTGGAAGGTGCCAAGTACACCCTGGCGGTCCCCCAGTATGTCTATGACGCCGGGATCAAGAGCTTCGCCGACATCGCCAAGAACGCCGACAAGTTCGACGGCAAGATCTACGGCATCGAGCCGGGCAACGACGGCAATCGCCTGATCCAGGGCATGATCGACAAGAACACCTTCGACCTGGGTAAGTTCAAGCTGGTGGAATCCAGCGAGGCCGGGATGCTGTCGCAGATCCAGCGCGCCGAGCGGCGCCAGCAGTGGGTGGTCTTCCTCGGCTGGGAACCCCACCCGATGAACACCCGCTTCAAGATGGCCTATCTCCAGGGCGGCGACGACGTCTTCGGCCCCAACTACGGCGGCGCCACCATCTACACCAACGTGCGCAAGGGCTACGTCCAGGAATGCCCCAACGTGGGCAAGCTGCTGACCAACCTGTCCTTTACCCTGGACATGGAAAACCAGCTGATGGACAAGGTGCTCAACGAAAAACAAGCCGCGAGCGCCGCCGCCAAGGCCTGGCTCAAGGCGCATCCGCAGGTGCTCGACCAGTGGCTGGCCGGCGTGACCACCCGCGATGGCAAGCCTGCGCTGGAGGCGGCGAAGACCGCCCTGGCCCCCTGATCGAACACTAACATTCGACTGTCCCGCGCCAGTTCGGGCGGGTACTGCCACAGCCGAAGCACGAATCAGCGGTTCTCGTGCTTCGACCTGTCCACTCCTACCTGACGGGCACCGTTATGTTAATCACCGACCACAAGCTCCCTCTCGGCCAGCAGATCGCCGATTTCATCGACTGGCTGACGCTGCATGGCGCCAGCGTCTTCGACAAGATCTCCGATGTGCTGTCCGGCCTCATCCACGGCCTCACCGCCGGACTGATGTGGTTCCACCCGCTGGCCTTCATTGCCCTGGTCGCGGTAGGGATCTATCTGCTGCAACGCAGCATCGGCCTGGTGATCTTCGCCCTCATCTCCCTGCTGCTGATCCTCAACCTGGGGTACTGGCAGGAAACCATGGAAACCCTGGCCCAGGTGGTCTTCGCCACCCTGGTGTGCATCGCCATCGGCGTGCCGCTGGGTATCATCGCCGCGCACAAACCCTGGTTCTACACCGGCCTGCGCCCGGTCCTGGACCTGATGCAGACGGTCCCCACCTTCGTCTATCTGATTCCGACCCTGACCCTGTTCGGCCTGGGCGTGGTGCCCGGGCTGATCTCCACGGTGGTCTTCGCCGTGGCCGCGCCGATCCGCCTGACCTGCCTGGGCATCCAGGACGTTCCCGCCGAGCTGATGGACGCCGGCAAGGCCTTCGGCTGCTCGCGCTGGCAGCTGCTGACCCGCATCGAGCTGCCCCACGCCATGCCCAGCATCGGCGCCGGCATCACCCAGTGCATCATGCTGTCGCTGTCCATGGTGGTGATCGCCGCCCTGGTGGGCGCCGATGGCCTCGGCAAGCCGGTGGTGAACGCCCTCAACACCGCGGACATCGCCCTGGGCTTCGAAGCCGGCCTGTCCATCGTCCTGATCGCCATCCTGCTCGACCGGGTGTGCAAGCAACCCGCCCCACGCGAGGTTAAATAAGTCATGACCGCCATACGTTTCGAACACGTCGACGTCATCTTCGGCAAGCAGAACAAGCGCGCCCTGGAGCTGCTCGACCAGGGCAAGGGTCGCAGCGAGATCCTCCAGGAGACTGGCCAGGTACTGGGCGTCGAGGACGCCTGCCTGGAGGTCCAGAAAGGCGAGATCTGCGTGCTGATGGGCCTGTCCGGCTCGGGCAAGTCCAGCCTGCTGCGCTGCATCAATGGCCTCAACACCGTAAGTCGCGGCAAGCTGCTGATCGAGCATCAGGGCGCCGAGGTGGACATCGCCAACTGCTCGCCCGCCGTGCTCAAGGACATGCGCACCACCCGCATCGCCATGGTGTTCCAGAAGTTCGCCCTGATGCCCTGGCTGACCGTGGCCGAGAACGTCGGCTTCGGCCTGGAGATGCAGGGCCGCTCGGCCGCCGAGCGCAAGAAGCTGGTCGACGAGAAGCTGGAGCTGGTGGGCCTGACCCAGTGGCGCAACAAGAAGCCCGACTCCCTCTCTGGCGGCATGCAGCAGCGCGTCGGCCTGGCTCGGGCCCTGGCCATGGACGCCGACATCCTGCTGATGGACGAGCCCTTCTCCGCCCTCGACCCGCTGATCCGCCAGCAACTGCAGGACGAATTGCTGCAGCTCCAGGCCAAGGTCAACAAGACCATCGTCTTCGTCAGCCATGACCTCGACGAAGCCCTCAAGATCGGCACCAACATCGCCATCATGAAGGACGGCCGCATCATCCAGCACGGCCGCCCCGAAGACATAGTGCTCAATCCGGCGGACGAATACGTGCGCACCTTCGTCGCCCACACCAATCCGCTCAACGTGCTCAGCGGCTATAGCCTGATGCGTGGCCTGGACAAGTGCGGTCGTGAAGGCAACGAGATCTGCCTGGAGCGCAGCCACGACATCTGGCTGGCCCTGGAAAACCAGACGGTCAAGGCCCTGCGCCGTGGCGGCGAAAGCCTGGCCCTGCAACGCTGGACCCCGGGTATGCCGGTCACCAGCCTGCAGCGCCAACCGACCCTGGCACCGGCCGACATCCGTATGCGCGATGCCCTGGAGATCCGCTACCACACCGGGCACAAGCTGGTGCTGGAGACCGAAGGCCGCGCCGTGGGCATCCTCGGTGACAAGGAGCTCTACCACGCCCTGCTGGGCAAGAATCTGGAAAAGGCCGGCGAAGACGTCGCCCCGCCTGCGGTCCGCTCGACCCTGTCCCAGGCCGGCTGACCGCCTGCCCCGCCACCCGCCTCTCCCCTACGGAGGCGGGTGCGCACCGCCCTCCTGCTCCACCGCCGGCAGCACCATCCACGGCGCGCTTACCCGACACCTCTGCTCATCCCGAGCTACACCTCTATCCCTGGCCGTCGCCCAGCCTGACCCTCTTCGCCTAGCACGGCCAAAGGACGCGCGCACGTCTCCGGGCAGCGCCTGATGGGTACCGCCGTACCGATAGAAAAATGATCGAGGTGGCGCAGGACAGGCGGGCTGCGAACGCCTTGGCGATCTCGCAGCCCGCCGGGATGGGTAGCGAGAAGGGTTAGAGCACCACCGTCCGCCCGGCGTTGAGGAAGACGCGGCGTTCCAGGTGATAACCCACCGCCCGGGCCAGGGTCAGGCACTCGATGTCGCGGCCCTTGGCGACCAGGTCCTCGGCGTAGTGGGCATGGTCCACCGGCTCGACGCCCTGAGCGATGATGGGGCCTTCGTCCAGGTCGTTGTTGATGTAGTGCGCGGTGGCGCCCACCAGTTTGACGCCCTTGGCATAGGCCTGGTGATAGGGTCGCGCGCCCTTGAAGCCGGGCAGCAGGGAGTGGTGGATGTTGATCGCCCAGCCGTCGAGGCGGCGGCAGAGTTCCGGCGACAGCACCTGCATGTAGCGGGCGAGGATCACCAACTCGGCGCCAGTCTCCTGCAGCACCTGCCAAACCTTGGCCTCCTGGGCCGGCTTGTCCTGAGGATCCAGGGGGAAATGGTGATAGGGAATGCCGTGCCAGGCCGCCAGGGGCTCCAGGTCCGGGTGGTTGGAGATCACCGCCACCACGTCCATGGGCAATTGGCCGATGCGCTGGCGATAGAGCAGGTCGTTGAGGCAGTGGTCGGCCTTGGAGACCATGATGGCGACCTTGGCTCTATAGCCTGGCGGGGTCAGCTCGAAGGTCATGTCGAAGGGGGTGAAGCGCAGGTCGAGGCCGACGCGGAACAGGCCTTCGTTGAAATCGCCGGGCACCTGGAATTCCACCCGGATGAAGAAGCGCTGGGCCTCGCGATCATCGAAGCTGTGGTGCTGGGTGACATAGCAGCCCTGCTCGAACAGGTAGCGCGTGACCACGTCCACGGTGCCGAGGCGACTCGGGCTCTGGGCGGTGAGGATCCAGGTATCGGGCGTGCGGCTCATGATGAATTCCTTTGCATGGAGATGAAGCCAGAATCACAAAACCCGACCTGCGCACAACACAGGTCGGGTTCGATAGAGCGACTGAACGCAGCGATCGGTCAGGCCTCGATGCGCAGTCCGTACTCGGCGCTCGCGTCCTGCAGCCACAGCCAGACGTAGTCGGCGAAGCTGCGGCGCACCACCAGCTCCCAGGTGTCTTCCGCCGTGTGGCGGATCATCAGCTGGGACTTGGCGAACACCGTCCCCACCGCCTTGCCCACCGGGAAGTTGCTCGGATGGACGTCGTAGGAGGTGGACTTCATCAGCACTTCGCGCACCTTGGGGCCCTTGAGCTCGACCAGGGTCTGGCCACCGCCGACGTTGACGATGGCGACATGGCGCTCGCCCAGCGCCTGGCGCAGGGCCTGCTCGGTGGCGAACTCGCTGCCACCGGGCACTACCAGCAGCCACTCGTCCGGGCCGAGCCACTGCAGCGAGCTCTCGCCCTTCTGGGTGATCGCCAGGGGACCGGGCACTTCCAGGCCGACCACGCTCTGCACGGCTCCGGTGAAGCCTTCGTCATGGGCGTCGCCACGGATGACCAGGTGCCCCAGCAGGGCCCGCTCGCGCAGGGTCACCCCGGCGGTGGCCGGGCCGCGGCCGGCGAGCTTGTTCAGCTCGGCGTGGAACAGCGGGGATTCGGCGCGCGCCGTGGCGGAGTATTGGTCGTAGACATTGATGTTGTTCATGGGGCGCTATCCTCGTTAGGCGACGTTCTGCCGCTCACCCTTGGGGTCGTAGAACACCGGCGAGACGATCTCGGCAGCGATGTAGCGGCCATCGGCCAGCGGGGCGTAGACGGTCTGGCCCATGCGGCCCAGCCCACCCTTGACCATCGCCATGGCGAAGCCGTAGCCCAGGGTCGCGCTGTGGTAGCTGGAGGTCACGTGACCGACCATGTCCATGGGGATCGGCTGGTTGCGCTCGAACACCAGTTGCGCGCCTTCCGGCAGGACGTCGCGGGCATCCAGAGGCTTGAGGCCGACCAGTTGCTTGCGATTCTCGCGGACGCAGTCCACGCGATGCATGCCGCGCTTGCCGATGAAGGAGAAGCTCTTGTTCAGGCTCACCGCCCAGCCCATGCCTAGGTCCTGGGGCGTGACCGAACCATCGGTATCCTGACCGATGATGATGAAGCCCTTCTCCGCCCGCAGCACGTGCATGGTCTCGGTGCCATAGGGGGTCAGGTCGAACTCCTTGCCCGCGGCGACCACCTGCTCCAACACGCCCATGGCGTAGTTGGCCGGCACGTTGATCTCGTAGGAGAGCTCGCCGGTAAAGGAGATGCGGAACACCCGCGCCGGCACCCCGCCCACCTGGCCTTCCTTCCAGGCCATGAAGGGGAAGGCGGCGTTGTCCAGATCGATGTCGGTCAGCTTGGCCAGCAGCTTGCGGCTGTTGGGACCGGACAGGGTCAGGGTCGCCCAATGGTCGGTGACCGAGGTGAAGTACACCTCCAGCTCCGGCCATTCGGTCTGGTGGTAGAGCTCCAGCCATTCGAAGACGCGCGCCGCGCCGCCGGTGGTGGTGGTCATCAGGAAGTGGTTGTCGGCGAGACAGGCGGTGACGCCGTCGTCGAAGACCATGCCGTCTTCCTTGCACATCAGGCCGTAACGGGCCTTGCCGATGTCCAGTTTGGTCCAGGCGTTGGTGTAGACGCGATTGAGGAACTCGCGCGCATCCTTGCCCTGGATGTCGATCTTGCCCAGGGTGGAGGCGTCGAGCAGGCCGACGCTACGGCGCACGGCCAGGCACTCGCGGTTGACCGCGGCATGCAGGTCCTCGCCCGCCTTGGGGAAGTACCAGGGGCGCTTCCACTGGCCGACGTCCTCGAACAGGGCGCCCTGCTTGAGGTGCCAGGCGTGCAGTGCGGTGTAGCGCTTGGGCTCGAACAGGTGGCCGCAATGCCGTCCGGCGATGGCGCCGAAGGTGATGGGCGTATAGTTCGGACGGAACATGGTGGTGCCGACTTCAGGGATGGCCTTGCTCTGCACGCGGGCAGCGATGGCCAGGCCGTTGATGTTGCCCAGCTTGCCCTGGTCGGTGCCGAAGCCCATGGCGGTGTAGCGCTTGACGTGCTCGATGGACTCGAAGCCCTCGCGGCAGGCCAGCTCGATGCCGGCGGCGGTCACGTCGTTCTGCAGGTCGACGAATTGCTTGGGCGCCCGCGACGACGGCTTGTCGTGGGGCACCTGGAACAGCGCCAGACTCGGCTCTTCCTGGCGGAATTCGGCCTGGGGCAGTTCACCGCTGACCACCTTGGCACCGGCTTCGGCCGCCGCGGTGGCGCCAGCCTCGAAACCATCGGCGAGGACGTCGCCCAGGGCGAATACGCCGTTCACGCCGCCGGCGCAGACCCGCTTCTGCGGCGCCGGACCGGGCACGAAGGCCTGGATGTCTTCACGCCACTGCGGACGACCGCCCAGGTGCGAGGCCAGGTGGACCACCGGGCTGTAGCCGCCGGAGGTGGCGATGAGGTCGCAATCGAGCCACTCGCCGCCACCCAGGGTGCGGAAGGCGGTCAGGTCGATGGTGGCGATCTTGGCGCCGGTCACCCGGGTGTTGCCACGGGCTTCGCTCACGGCGGTCCCGCCCATGACCCGCACGCCACGCTTGCGCACTTCCTCGACCCAGGCACCGCGCGGATTGGGCCGCGCATCGGCCACGGCCACCACCTGGCGACCGGCTTCGAGCCAGTCCAGCGCCACGCGGTAGGCGTAATCGTTGTTGGTGGACAGCACCAGCCGCTGGCCCGGGGCCACGGCATAGCGACGGATGTAGGTGGAGACGGCGCCGGCCACCATGTTGCCCGGCAGGTCGTTGTTGCCGTACACCAGCGGCCGCTCGTGGGCGCCGGTGGCCAGTACCACGCGGGTGGCGCGGACACGGTGCAGGCGCTGACGCACCTGGCCATGGGGCGCGCGATCACCCAGGTGATCGGTCAGCCGCTCGTGAATGGTGAGGAAGTTGTGGTCGTGGTAGCCGTTGACCGTGGCGCGCGGCAGCAGCACCACGTTGTCCAGGCCCTGCAGCTCGGCCACCGCCTTGGCCGCCCAGTCGGCGGCCGGGGCGCCGTCGAGACGCTCGCGGCTGTCCAGCAGGCTGCCACCGAATTCTTCCTGCTCGTCGGCCAGGATCACCCGGGCACCGCTGCGACCGGCGGCCAGGGCCGCCGCCAGACCGGCAGCGCCACCGCCCACCACCAGCACGTCGCAGTGCTGGTTGAAGTTGTCATAGGTGTCGGGATCGACCTGGGTCGGCGCCCGGCCGAGGCCAGCGGCCTTGCGGATGTACTTCTCGTAGGTCATCCACAGATTCTGCGGATACATGAAGGTCTTGTAGTAGAACCCGGGCGGCATCATCTTGCCGCCGACCTTGCCGAGGATGCCCATGAGGTCGTTGTTGACGCTCGGCCAGCCATTGGTGCTGGCGGCGACCAGACCCTGGTACAGCGCCTGCTGGGTGGCCCGCACGTTGGGCACCTGGGTGGCCTCGGTGGCGCCGATCTGCATGATGGCGTTGGGCTCTTCGGCACCGGCGGCGACGATGCCGCGGGGGCGGGAGTACTTGAAGCTGCGCCCGATCACGTCCACGCCGTTGGCCAGCAGCGCCGAGGCCAGGGTGTCACCCTTGAAGCCCTGGTAGGTCTGACCGTTGAAGGTGAAGGTGATGGCCTG
Source organism: Pseudomonas sp. HUK17 (assembly GCF_001566765.1). Taxonomy (NCBI): domain Bacteria; kingdom Pseudomonadati; phylum Pseudomonadota; class Gammaproteobacteria; order Pseudomonadales; family Pseudomonadaceae; genus Pseudomonas; species Pseudomonas sp. HUK17. The sequence continues at coordinate 191,558 of NZ_LSMW01000012.1, read as the reverse complement.
GCTGCGGTCCAGGCGACCGCCCTGGGTGAGTCGATGGACCTGGCTCATGTGCGCTCTCCTCGCTCGGCGGTGAAGCGGGGCTGCTCGCCGATCGGATAGGTTTCGAGAATTTCGTAGGTCTCGGTGTTACGGGTCGCGTTGAAGTACTGGCGGCAACCCGACGCGTGGACCCACAGCTCGTGACGCAGACCGCGTGGATTGTCGCGGAAGAACATGTAATCGCCCCACTCCGCGTCGCTGCAGGCCTCGGGATCCAGCGGACGCGGGATGTGCGCCTCGCCAGCGGCGTGGAATTCTTCTTCGGAGCGCAATTCCCCACAGTGGGGGCAGTGGATGTACAACATGCTCGGGCTCCTTAGTGGGCGACGGCCGCTGCGCCGTGTTCGTCGATCAGCGCGCCGGTGTGGAAACGGTCGATGGAGAAGGGCTTGGCCAGCGGATGCATCTCGCCGGAGGCCAGGGACGCCGCGAAGACGTTGCCCGAGCCGGGAGTGGCCTTGAAGCCGCCGGTACCCCAACCGCAGTTGAAGAACAGGTTTTCCACCGGGGTCTTGGAAATGATCGGGCAGGCGTCGGGCGAGGTGTCGACGATGCCGCCCCACTGGCGGTTCATGCGTACCCGCGAGAGGATCGGGAACATCTCGACGATGGCCTGCAGGGTGTGCTCGATCACCGGGTAGGAGCCGCGCTGGCCGTAGCCGACCCAGCTGTCGATACCGGCGCCGATCACCAGGTCGCCCTTGTCGGACTGGCTGATGTAGCCGTGCACCGCGTTGGACATGATGACGCTGTCGATGATGGGCTTGATCGGTTCGGAGACCAGCGCCTGCAGCGGGTGGGATTCCAGCGGCAGGCGGAAGCCCGCGAGCTTGGCCATGTGCCCGGAGTTGCCCGCGGTGACCACGCCGACGCGCCGGGCGCCGATGAAGCCGCGATTGGTTTCCACGCCGATCACCTTGCCGTCCTGCTTGCGGAAGCCGGTGACTTCGGTCTGCTGGATCAGGTCCACGCCCAGGGCGTCGGCGGCGCGGGCGAAGCCCCAGGCCACGGCGTCGTGACGGGCCACACCACCGCGGCGCTGCACGGTGGCGCCGAAGATCGGATAGCGGGTGTTCTTGCTGCAATCCAGGTAGGGAATCTCCTCGGCCACCTGGCGGGTGTCGAGCAGCTCGCCGTCCACACCGTTGAGGCGGTTGGCGCTGACCCGGCGCTCGGAATCGCGCATGTCCTGCAGGGTGTGGCAGAGGTTGTAGACGCCGCGCTGGGAGAACATGACGTTGTAGTTGAGGTCCTGGGACAGGCCTTCCCACAGCTTCATGGCGTGCTCATAGAGGTGCGCCGACTCGTCCCACAGGTAGTTGGAGCGGACGATGGTGGTGTTGCGTGCGGTGTTGCCGCCGCCCAGCCAGCCTTTCTCGATCACCGCGACGTTCTTCACGCCGAATTGCTTGGCGAGGTAGTAGGCAGTGGCCAGACCGTGACCGCCACCGCCGACGATGATCACGTCGTAGACCGGCTTGGGCGTCGGGGTACGCCACATCCGCTGCCAGTTCTCGTGATGGCTCAGGGAGTGCTTGAAGAGGCCGAAGCCGGAATAGCGTTGCATCTGGAGACTCCTGCAGACGACGCCCCTTTCCGCGAGGGGAAAAGGGGTTGGATAGGGGTTGCGTCAGGCGCGCGGCGACTATCGGTAAACCGGGTAGTCGCGGCACAGCGCGGCCACCTGGCGCGCCACCTGGGCTTCCACATCGGCATCGCCGAGGTGGTCGAGGATGTCGCAGATCCAGCCGGCGACGCGTTCGCTTTCGCTGACGCCCAGGCCACGGGTGGTCAGGGCCGGGGTACCGATGCGCAGACCCGAGGTCACGAAGGGCGACTGGGGATCGTTGGGTACGGCGTTCTTGTTCACGGTGATGCAGGCGCGACCCAGGGCGGCGTCCGCGTCCTTGCCGGTGATGCCCTGCTTGATCAGGCTGACCAGGAACAGGTGGTTGTCGGTGCCACCGGAGACCACGTCGAAGCCGCGGGCCTTGAACACGCCAGCCATGGCCTGGGCGTTCCTGATCACCTGCTGCTGGTAGGTCTTGAAGCCGGGCTCCAGGGCTTCCTTAAAGCACACGGCCTTGCCGGCGATGACGTGCATCAGCGGACCGCCCTGGGCGCCCGGGAACACCGCGGCGTTGAGTTTCTTCTCGATGTCGGCGTTGGCCTTGCACAGGATCAGGCCGCCACGGGGGCCGCGCAGGGTCTTGTGGGTGGTGGTGGTCACCACGTCGGCGAAGGGCACCGGGTTCGGATAGACACCGGCAGCGACCAGACCGGCCACGTGGGCCATGTCGACAAACAGCAGGGCACCCACGCTGTCGGCGATGTCGCGGAAGCGCTGGAAGTCCAGGGTCTTGGAATAGGCGGAGAAGCCCGCCACGATCATCTTGGGCTTGTGCTCTTCGGCCAGACGCTGGATCTCGTCATAGTCGATCAGCCCGGTGTCGGTGTTGATGCCGTACTGCACCGCGTTGTAGAGCTTGCCGGAGGAGCTGACCTTGGCGCCGTGGGTCAGGTGACCGCCATGGGCCAGGCTCATGCCGAGGATGGTGTCGCCGGGTTGCAGCAGCGCCAGGTAGACGGCCGAGTTGGCCTGGGAGCCGGAGTGCGGCTGGACGTTGGCGTAGTCGGCGCCGAACAGCTGCTTGGCGCGCTCGATGGCCAGCTGCTCGACCTTGTCGACGTGCTCGCAGCCACCGTAGTAGCGCTTGCCCGGATAGCCTTCGGCGTACTTGTTGGTCAGCACGCTGCCCTGGGCTTCCATGACGCGCTGGCTGGTGTAGTTTTCGGACGCGATCAGTTCCAGGTGATGCTCCTGGCGCCGCGCTTCCTCGCCCATGGCGGCGAACAACGCATCATCGTAGCCCTGGATTTGGTCCTGCTTGCTGAACATCGCGGCGCTCCTAAAGTCTGTGGCGGTGAAAACCACCCCCTTGGCCGCGATGGTAGGCCCGGCCCCAGACCCCAAGATGCCTGTTTACGCCCCGGGCCGGCGCGTTTGCGACAGCCGTCCAGACGCCGTGTTCCACCGCTCGCCGGGTCCTTTCAAGTCGGCTCGCTTGGAGCCGATAGGCTGGCTACGTCTTTATCCCAGCCAGCGAGTTCTGCCATGTTCAATGCGCATCTAAAGAAGACCATCGCTCGGCTGGAAGCCGAGGCGAACGCCAACCAGGGCCTGACCCAGGCACTGGAGCGTTCCATGGCGGTGATCGAGTTCGATCTCGACGGCACCATCCTGCGCGCCAACGATAACTTTCTCCGGCTGACCGGCTATCGCGCCGACGCCCTGGTCGGCCAGCAGCACCGCCGACTCTGCCCGGCCGCCGTAGTCCAGGGTCGCGACTATGGCGATTTCTGGGCGCGCCTGAAACGCGGTGACTTCGTCTCCGGCACCTTCCAGCGCCTGGACGCCCAGGGCCGTACCCTCTGGCTGGAAGCCAGCTACAACCCGGTACCCGACAGCAGCGGCAAGATCGCCAAGGTGGTGAAGTACGCCCTCGACGTCACCGCCCAGGTCGAGCGCGACAGCGAAGCCCAGAGCAACCTCAAGGCCTTGGACCGCGCCCTGGCGCGCATCGAATTCGACCTGGACGGGCGCATCCTCACGGCCAACGACAATTTCCTGGCCACCCTGGGCTACAGCCTCAAGGAGATCCAGGGCCAGCAGCATCGCCTGTTCTGCGAGCCGGCCCTGGTCAATAGCAGTGAATACGCCGACTTCTGGCGCCGCCTCAATGCCGGCGAGTTCTTTCGCGGCCAGTTCAAGCGGCTGGGCAAGCACGGCCGGGTGGTCTGGCTGGAGGCGAGCTACAACCCGGTGTACGACGCCACCGGTCGGCTATACAAGGTGGTCAAGTACGCCAGCGACATCAGCGAGCGGGTGGAGAAGCACGAAAGCGACGGCCGCAGCGCCTCGCGGGCCTATCACATCTCCGCCGAGACCGAGAAGGTCGCCGAGCACGGCACCCAGATCATCCAGGCGGCGGCCGGCGAGATGCGTGAGATCGCACAGAACGTCAGTCAATCCGCCGAGGTGATCGGCCAGCTGGGCCAGCGCTCGGAGCAGATCACCGCCATCGTCAACACCATCCGCGGCATCGCCGACCAGACCAACCTGCTGGCGCTCAACGCCGCCATCGAGGCCGCCCGCGCCGGTGACCAGGGTCGTGGCTTCGCCGTGGTCGCCGACGAGGTTCGCCAGCTGGCGGGGCGCACCAGCAGCGCCACGGCGGAAATCGCCGAGATGATCGGCCGAATCCTCAGCGAAACCCAGCAGGCGGTCGCCAGCATGGAAAGCACCCAGGGTCGGGCGGCCAAGGGTGTCGAGCTGGCGGACCAGGCCGGCGCGGTGATCGTGCAGATCCGCGATGGTGCCAGCGACGCCGTGGAGGCCGTGAGCATGTTCGCCAGCAAGCTGGACGAATCCGAGGTGATTCCCAAGGGCGCGCGTAACTGGGTGGGGCATTGAGGGCGCTGGCTTGATCGGGATCAAGCGTCCCTGACGACCAGGGTCTAGCATGAAGGCATACCCCTCTCGTGGAGATGCCCCATGCACAATGTCCTGGTCGCCTACGACGGTTCCCCCAGCGCCGACAACGCCCTGCGCTACATCCTCGACCTGGTGAAGGCTGGGCTGTCGCTGGAGCTGCACCTGCTCAATGTCCAGAACGAGCCGGAGATCTACGGCGCGCCCTTCGACGACCGCATCCTGCGCGAATGGCGCGGCAGCCTGCAGGACAAGGCCGAAGACATTCTGGTGCGGGCGCGCCCGGCCCTGCTCGAAGCCGGTATCGAGGCTCAGACCCATGTCGGTTTCGGCAGCATCGCCGAGACCATCGGCGAGACGGCCCGGCGCCTGGAGGTGGACACCGTGGTCATGGGCACCCGCGGGCTGGGGTCGCTCAGCGGCCTGCTGCTCGGCTCGGTGGCCCATCGCGTGGTGCACCAGGTGCCCTTGCCGGTGATCCTGGTGAAATAGCCGCCCAACAAAAAACCAGCCACTGGGCTGGTTTTTTCGTTTCCGGGCACCGCGTGGATCAGATGCTCAGGGTCCAGTCGTAGTCGACGATCAGCGGCGCGTGCTCGGAAAAGCGCGGTTGCCGCGGCAGGCGCGCCGACCGCACGAAGCGGCGCAGACCCGGGGTAAGGATGTTGTAGTCGAAGCGCCAGCCCAGGTTCAGGTGCTCGGCCTGGTCGCTGTCCGGCCACCAGCTGAACTGGTCGCCTTCGCGACTCACTTCGCGCAGGGCATCCACATAGCCCATGTTGCCGATCACCTCGTCCATCCAGGCCCGCTCAGGGGCCAGGAAGCCCGGGATCTGCTGGCAGTCACGCCAGTTCTTCACGTCCTGCTTCTGGTGCGCCACATACAGCGAGCCACAATAGATGTACTCGCGACGCTTACGGCGCTGCTTGTTCAGGTAATGGGTAAAGTCGTCCATGAACTTGAATTTCATGTTCAGGTCTTCGTCACCGCGCTTGCCCGAGGGCAGCAGCAGGCTGGCGATGCTGACCTTGTCGAAGTCCGCCTGCAGGTAGCGACCGAAGCGATCGCAGGACTCGAAGCCCAGGCCGCTGATCACCGCCTTCGGCTGGACCCGGGTATAGAGTGCAACCCCGCCCTGGGACGGCACTTCGGCGTCGCAGGCATAGAGGATGTAACCTTCCAGCGCATAGGCCGGATCGTCCATGTCGTAAGAAGAGGCGCGCGTATCCTGCAAGCAGATCACGTCGGCATTCTGCGCCTTAAGCCAGGGCAACAGGCCCCGCTCCACAGCGTCCTGAATACCATTGACGTTCAAGCTGATGATCCGCATAAATGGCCCCCAAAAAATCGTGGATGTATGATACCCGAGCTAAACCGGTTTAGCTAAATACAAGCCGCGCAAGGACTTATATGCAGGCGTATCAGCGTAATTTCATTCGTTTCGCCATCGAGCGCGGAGTTCTGCGCTTTGGTGAATTCACCCTGAAATCGGGACGCATCAGCCCCTATTTCTTCAACGCCGGCCTGTTCCACAGCGGCGCGGCGCTGGCCCAGCTCGGCCGTTGCTACGCCGATGCGCTGGTGCAGGCCAACCTGCCCTTCGATGTCCTCTTCGGCCCGGCCTACAAGGGCATCCCCCTGGCCGCGGCCACGGCGGTGGCCCTGGTCGAGCACCACGGCCGCGATGTGCCCTGGTGCTTCAACCGCAAGGAAGCCAAGGACCACGGCGAGGGCGGCCTGCTGGTGGGCGCGCCCCTGACCGGTCGGGCGCTGATCATCGATGACGTCATCACCGCCGGCACCGCCATCCGCGAGGTCATGCAGATCATCGACGGCCAGGGCGCCAGCGCGGCCGGGGTGCTCATCGCCCTGAATCGCCAGGAGCGCGGCCGCGGCGAGTTGTCGGCCATCCAGGAAGTCGAGCGTGACTATGGCATCCCGGTGCTCAGCATCGTCGCCCTGGACCAGGTGCTCGAATACCTGGCCGAGGACGCCGAGCTCAAGCGTCACCTGCCCGCCGTCCAGGACTATCGCGCTCAATACGGTATCTAGTCGTCAGCCCAGGAGAGACGGTCATGGTCGTACGTCGCGCCGCTGCCAGTCTGTTGCTCATCGCCCTGCCGCTGGCCGGCCAGGCGGCCGAGCTGTATCGCTATCTGGACCGCAACGGCACCCTGGTCATCGACCGCCAAGGCGTGCCGCCGGAATACGCCGGCAAGGGCTACGACGTGCTCAACGAGCAGGGCCGGGTGATCCGCAAGGTCGCCCCGGCACTGCCCGCCGCCGAACTCGACCGCCGTGAACGCGAGCGCCAGCAGGCCCTGGTCGATGGCCAGCTGCGCAGGCTCTACAGCAATGTCGAGGACGTCGACCGCGCCAAGGCGCGCAAGCTGGCCGAGCTGGACGGCCTGCTGCAGATCAAGAAGGCCAACCTGGAGGCCACGCGCCAGTTGCAGAGCCAACTCATGGAGCAGGCCGCGGTACAGCAACGCAACGGCCAGGCGCTCCCGGCCGATCTGCAGGCCCGCCTCGACGCCGCGGCGGCCGATCAGGTGCGTCTGCAGGCCGATCTGCAGCGCTTCGACGAGCTGCGCAGCAGCACCAGCGCTGCCTTCGACGCCGACCGTGCGCGCATGCAGCGACTAGAAGCGGCTCAGGGCGCGAATCGCTAGTCCTGCAGAATCCGCTACCTGGTCGTATCTAGCCATCGCCACCTGGGTAGCGACGAACTTCTTGATTCTTTCACGCTAGATTCTGGCACGCACCGTGCTAAACGGTTTTCAACACATTGTTGAACAATCGGGCGTGAAGATTCATGAGTGGTAAAGACGCCGGCGAGTTGCCCCTGGGGGCTCAGCTGCTGCTGGAAATGCGTGAAGACATCATCGGCGGTCGCCTGCTGCCCGGCACGGCGCTGGTCGAGAGTGAACTGGTCAAGGCTTACAACGCCTCGCGCAACACCATCCGCGAAGCCCTGCACCAGCTGGATCGCGAGGGCCTGGCCACCTATGTGCGCCACAAGGGGGTGATGGTGCGGCGCCTGGGCCTGGCCGAGGTGCGTGACCTCTTCACCGTGCGCCGCACCCTGGAACTGCAGGCCATCCTCACCAGCCGCCCGCTGCGCGAATACCAGTCCGATCGGATGCTGGATGCCCTGGAGGCCGCCGAGCTGGCGCAGTCGCGGGAAGACTGGCGCGCCCTCGGTACCCACGGCCTGCATTTCCATCAGCACATCGTCGGCCTGCTGCGCAGCCCGCTGTTCGATGAATTCTTCGCCACCGTCGCCGCCCAGATGCGCCTGCTGTTTTCCCTCGCGCCCGACGAGGAACACTTCCAGCGGCCCTGGACAGCCCGTGACCGCCAGATCCACGACCTGCTCGGCGCCGGACAGCGCCAGGCGGCCGGCGAGGCCATGGCCAGCTATCTCGACGATTCCGAAAACCGGTTGCTGGATCTGCTCAGCGCAGCCAGGCCGCTCTGACCGAGGAGACCTCCCATGTACAAGGACTACCCCGCTGCCTACCAGTCCACCCAGGGCTCCGCCCTGCAGGTCGATCAGGCCTTCTATGATCGGCTGCGTGAACGCAAGGACGGGCGCACCCTGATCGAGCAATTCGAGATCCCGATCCGTACCGGTCGCGCCTGGAAGGTCCCCGCCGGCCATCTGTTCCGCGTCACCACCCCACACGGCCCCCAGGTCGGCGACTTCAACGTCTGGAACGCCGAGGATCCACGCGAACGGATGTGGGCCGCGCGCACCCGGCAACTGCAGGGTGCCCATGTCAGCACCTACGATCGGCTCTGGTCCAACCTGCCCTTCCTGCGGCCGCTGCTGACCATCACCGACGACAGCCTGGCCAGCTATGGCATCGACGAACACGGCGGCCGCCTGCATGACCTGCTCGGCACCCGCTGCGACCCCTACGTCAACAAGATGCTCACCGGCGAGGACTTCCACCACCACTGCCATTCGAATCTGACTCGCGCGGTGCTGCCCCACGGCCTCACCGAATTCGACGTCCACGATGTGCTGAACATCTTCCAGTGCACCGGCCTCAACCACGACGACCTGTACTTCATGAAGGCCTGCCCGGCCAAGCCCGGCGACTACCTGGAATTCTTCGCCGAGATCGACGTGCTCTGCGCCCTGTCCACCTGCCCGGGCGGCGATCTGTCCCTGGCGATGTGGGGGCCCGATGCCGAGGACCCGCTCAAGGTCTGCCGTCCACTGGGGGTGGAGATCTATCGGGTCGAGGAAGAGCTGCTGCAGGGCTGGGAATCGCCCAAGCGAGCAGCCTACAACGGCCAGCACGGCTTGACCCTGCCCAAGGCCAGTTGGGAACAGTAGGTTCCGGCAGCAATGAAAAACGGCGCCCTGGGGCGCCGTTTCTGGGTCCGACCGAAAGCACTCAGCGCTTGCGGTTGGAAATCAGCGTACCGACGCCGACGTCGGTGAAGATTTCCAGCAGCACCGCGTTGGGCACCCGGCCATCGATGATGTGGGCGCTCTGCACCCCGCCCTGCACCGCTTCCAGCGCGCAGCGGATCTTCGGCAGCATGCCGCCGTAGATGGTGCCGTCGGCGATCAGCGAATTGACCTGCTCGGTGGACAGCCCGGTGAGCACCTGGCCCTGCTTGTCCATCAGGCCGGCGATGTTGGTCAGCAGCATCAGCTTCTCGGCCTTGAGCGCCTCGGCCACCTTGCCTGCCACCAGGTCGGCGTTGATGTTGTAGGACTCACCGTCCGGACCCACGCCGATGGGCGCGATGACCGGAATGAAGTCACCGCGCACCAGCATGTTGATCAGGTCGATGTTGACCCCGGTGACCTCGCCCACGTGGCCGATGTCGATGATCTCCGGCTTGGTCATCTCCGGCGTCTGCCGGCTGACCTTGAGCTTGGTGGCGCGGATCAGGCCCGCATCCTTGCCGGTCAGGCCGATGGCCTTGCCGCCATGGCGATTGATCAGGTTGACGATGTCCTTGTTGACCTGGCCGCCCAGGACCATCTCCACCACATCCATGGTCTGGGCGTCGGTGACGCGCATGCCGTCGATGAAGTGGCTCTCGATGGACAGGCGCTTGAGCAGGTCGCCGATCTGCGGACCGCCGCCATGCACCACCACCGGGTTGATGCCCACCGCCTTCATCAGCACGATGTCACGGGCGAAGCCGGCCTTGAGCTCGTCGCTCTCCATGGCGTTGCCGCCGTACTTGATCACCAGCGTCTTGCCGACGAACCGGCGGATATAGGGCAGCGCCTCGGACAGCACCTCGGCGACGTGCGAGGCATCCTCGCGGCTCAGGGTCATGGCTCACCTCTCAAGGTCGACTAAGAAAAGACAAAGGGCGCCTAGGCGCCCTCTGTGCTACCGCTGACCCGAGGTCAGAACGGCAGATTCAGATCCGGCTCCACCGCCAGCAGCTGCTTGCGGAACACCGTCTTGATGCGCTCCAGCTCCTCGAGGGTTTCCGCCTCGAAGCGCAGCACCAGCACCGGCGTGGTGTTGGACGCACGCACCAGACCCCAACCGTTCTGGTAATCGACGCGAACGCCGTCCAGGGTGGTGATCTGGGCATCGCCCCACTGGGCGTCGCGCTGCAGGGTCTCGATGATGCCGAACTTGCTCTCTTCGGTCACCTGGATATTGATCTCCGGGGTGGAGATGTCTACCGGGAAGGTATCGAACACCTGTTGGGCGCTGTGCTTCTCCTGACTGAGGATCTCCAGCAGGCGCACGGCGCTGTAGATGCCGTCGTCGAAACCGAACCAGCGTTCCTTGAAGAACACGTGGCCGCTCATCTCGCCGGCCAGCAGGGCACCGGTTTCCTTCATCTTCTTCTTGATCAGCGAGTGACCGGTCTTCCACATGATGGGACGACCGCCGTAGCCGGCGATGAGGTTGTTCAGGCGGCGGGTGCATTTGACGTCGAAGATGATGTCGGCGCCCGGATTGCGGGAGACCACGTCCTTGGCGAACAGCATCAGCAGCTGGTCGGGATAGATGATCTTGCCTTCGTTGGTCACCACGCCGACGCGGTCGCCGTCACCGTCAAAGGCCAGGCCCAGGTCGGCGCCGGTTTCCTTGACCTTGGCGATCAGGTCTTCCAGGTTTTCGGGCTTGCCCGGATCCGGATGGTGATTGGGGAAGTTGCCGTCCACCTCGCAGAACAGCGGGATGACCTCGCAGCCCAGGGACTCGATCAGCTGGGGGGCATTGACCGCGGCGACACCGTTGCCGGCGTCCACCACCACCTTGAGCTTCTTGGCCAGCACCACGTCGTTGCGGATGTAGTCGGCATAGCTCTTGAGCACGTCGACCTGCTTGATCTGGCCCTGGCCGCTGGCCACGTCGCCGGTCTCGATGCGCTCGCGCAGACGCTGGATGGATTCGTTGGCCAGGGTCTCGCCGGCGATGACGATCTTGAAGCCGTTGTAGTCCGGCGGGTTGTGGCTGCCGGTCAGCATGACGCCGGACTTGCCTTCGAGCACGTTGGCTGCGTAGTAGAGCACCGGGGTCGGCACCATGCCGACATCGCTGACATTGGCGCCGCTGTCGGCCACGCCCTTGATCAGTTGGGCGACCAGCTCGGGGCCGGACAGGCGGCCGTCACGGCCGACGGCCACGTTGGGCTCGCCACGCGCCAGGCTCTCCGAGCCGATGGCGCGCCCGATCCAGTAGGCGGCTTCGGCGGTCAGGGAGTCACCCACCACGCCACGGATGTCGTAGGCGCGGAAGATGCTGGCGTTGAGTTGGGGGGCTTGCGGGGTAGTGCTCATCGGGGGTTTCTCCAATCCCAGGAGATCCTGGTCTTCGTCGAGGATACTGATATCGAGGATGTCGGTGGTCTGGAACAGCGGCTCGCTCTGTTGAACGCGGCCTCTGTCGGCAAACTCCGCCAGGGTCTTGGCCACGGCATCGCTAGGTGCCGCAGCATATAGGTCCGGCGACGACCCGGCCGATCGGCTGGCCAATCGGGCCGTCGACTTGGCCACGGGTTCCATTACCGCCAGGCGCAAAGTCGGGCTTTTGGCTATCTGATTGGATTCAAGTTCCTCGGCATAGGCCGTCAGACTGCGGACGTCGTCACGGAGCCGGCGTGACAGCTCCCGGGAAAACAGCCAAAAGCCCGCCAGCACGCCGAACAGCGCCAGTAGCAGCGCTACCAGGGGAAGGCCCACCGGGGTATCGGCGCCGGCCTCGGCGGCCGGTGCCAGTTCCAGCGTCCAGAGCGGGCTGCCGGTGGCGAGCCGGCGCATCAGCGCCGGATCACCGGGGCTGCCGCCGCTGGCCAGTACCTGCACACCGCCACCGGGAAATTGCTGCAGCAGGCGCCACTGGCCGACATTCGCCGGCGGCGTGGCCCAGCCCTGCAGCACCGCCGGCAGCGCTTCCACCAGTACGGCGCTGCCGAGCAACTGATCGCCGCGGCGGATGGGCTGGGCACTGTAGACCAGCCAGCGATCCCCCAGGCGATAGGCTTCCGGTGGGGTCCGCTGGCCGCTTTCCAGGCGCTTGAGCAGATCGAGGGCGGCATAGTTGAGGGGACCGGGACGGTCGTCTTCGATCTGGCGCATGCCGGCCGGCACCACCAGGACATCGACCACTCCCAGTCGCTCGCGCAGCTGGCTTTCCGCCGCCGCACGCGCCGCGGGGTCATCGCCCTGCAAGGCCTGCAGCACCAGGGCATCCCCGGCGACGCCCTGCAGCCGGCGGGTCAAGCCGACCAGCAATTGATTGAGGGAGGCCGCCTGGGCCTGCAGCGCCTGGTCCGCCTGCTGCTCCTGATTGCGCGCGCCCTGCGGCTGCAACACCAGGAACCACAGCAGCAGCGCGGCCAGCAGCAGACCGGCGAGCGCCAGCAGCAGCCCCGCGCCCATGCCGGGCAAGCCCGCGACCCGAGGGGCCGTCTTGCGCACATCCTTGCCGTTCTTGCCCCTTGCCATGCCGTTCTTCTCCTTTATGTCACGGCGCGCCTTGCATGTCTGGCGTCAGCGGGTACCGGAGTGCCCGAAGCCGCCAGTACCCCGTTCGGTTTCGGTAAAGTTCTCGACGATGTCGAAGTGCGCCTGGACCACAGGTACGAGCATCAGCTGGGCGATACGTTCGCCGATGCTCACGGTGAAGGTGGTCTGGCCGCGATTCCAGCAGGAGACCATGAGTTCGCCCTGGTAGTCCGAGTCGATCAGACCGACCAGATTGCCCAGCACGATACCGTGCTTATGGCCCAGTCCCGAGCGCGGCAGGATCAGCGCCGCCAGCGACGGATCGGCCACATGGATGGCAAGCCCGGTGGGGATCAGCGCGGTCTGGCCCGGCTCCAGCACCAGTTCCTCCTGCAGCATGGCGCGCAGGTCGAGGCCGGCCGAGCCGGGGGTGGCGTAGGACGGCAGCGGGAAATCGCGCCCCAGGCGCGGGTCGAGGATCTTGGCTTGAAGGCTATGCATGGTTCTGGGCGGTATCTTTGAGATGGGTGGAAATCAGGGCGATGAGCTGGCGGGCGATCTTGCTCTTGCTGGTCTGCTCGAAGCGGATCTCGTGCAGGCCACGGTCGATCACGGTGACCGCATTGTCTTGGCTGTTGAAGCCGATGGCCGGATTGGCCACATCGTTGGCGACGATGAGGTCGAGATTCTTGTCGCGCAGCTTGCGCTGGGCGTACTCCAGCAGATTCTGGGTTTCCGCGGCGAAGCCGACGCTGAAGGGCCGATCCGGGCGCCCCGCCAGGGTGGCGAGGATGTCCGGGTTGCGCACCAGCTCCAGCAGCAGGCCGTCACCGCGGGTGGGGTCCTTCTTCAGCTTGTGCGGCGCGATCACCTCGGGGCGATAGTCCGCCACCGCCGCCGAGGCGATGAGCACGTCGCAGGGCATCAACGCCTCGCAGGCGGCCAGCATGTCGCGGGCGCTGATCACGTCGATGCGCTCGACGCGGTCGGGGGTCGGCAGGTGCACCGGGCCGCTCACCAGGCTGACGCGAGCGCCCGCCTCCGCCGCCGCTTCCGCCAGGGCGAAGCCCATGCGACCGGAGCTGTGGTTGGTGATGTAGCGCACCGGGTCGATGTTTTCCTGGGTCGGGCCGGCAGTGATGACTACGTGGCGACCGGTCAGGTCGAGGCGCTGGAAGCAGTCGGCAGCGAGCTGGGCGAGGTCGGTGGCTTCCAGCATCCGGCCGGGGCCGACGTCGCCACAGGCCTGGCTACCGCTGGCCGGGCCGAACAGCTTGATGCCACGGCTGCGCAGGAGCTCGGCATTGGCCTGGGTGGCCGGATCGCGCCACATGGCCTGGTTCATGGCCGGTGCCAGGGCGACCCGGGCATCAGTGGCCAGCACTATCGTCGTGAGCAGATCGTCCGCCACGCCCTGGGCCAGGCGCGCCATCACATCGGCGGTGGCCGGCGCGACCAGCACCAGATCGGCCCAGCGGGCCAGCTCGATATGCCCCATGGCCGCTTCGGCGGCCGGATCCAGCAGATCCAGGTGCACCGGCAGCCCGGACAGCGCCTGCAGGGTCAGCGGCGTGATGAATTCGCGCCCGCCGCGGGTCAGTACCACCCGCACCTCGGCGCCCTGATCTTTGAGGCGGCGCACCAACTCAGCGCTCTTGTAAGCGGCGATGCCACCTCCGACGCCCAGCACGATGCGTTTACGATGGAGCCGCTGCATATAGCCTTTCCGTTCTCGAACCGTCTAGAACGGGCATCGCACGGCCAATCGAGGCCTGCGCGCACCCGCGAATGATCCGGTTAAGATAGCACAGCGCCTGCAGGACGCAGGCGCCCCGCCAGACAAGGAGCGCCCATGAGCATCAAGGATTGGCCGGCCCAGGAACGGCCGCGGGAGAAACTGCTGGAACAAGGCGCCCAGGCCCTCACCGACGCCGAGTTGCTGGCGATCTTTTTACGCACCGGCGTAGCCGGCAAAAGCGCGGTGGATCTCGCCCGCCAGTTGCTTGGGGAATTTGGCAGCCTGAGGGCCCTGCTGGAGGCCGACCTCACCGCCTTCAGCACCCACCTCGGCCTCGGCCCGGCCAAGTACAGCCAGCTGCAGGCGGTGCTGGAAATGGGCCGTCGCCACCTGGCCGAAGGCCTCAAGCGCGACTCGGCGCTGGAAAGCCCCCAGCAGGTCCGCGACTATCTAAAGGCGCGCCTGCGCCACGAACCCCACGAAATCTTCGGCTGCCTGTTCCTCGACACCCGCCACCGGGTGCTGGCCTTCGAAGCCCTGTTCCACGGCACCATCGACGGCGCCAGCGTCTACCCCCGCCAGGTGGTCAAGCGCGCCCTCGCCCACAACGCCGCCGCCGTCATCCTCACCCACAACCACCCCTCCGGCATCGCCGAACCCAGTCAGGCCGACCGCCTGCTCACTACACGCCTGAAGGATGCGCTGACGCTGGTCGATGTGCGGGTGCTGGATCATTTCATCGTGGGGGATGGGGAACCTCTATCGATGGCGGACTGGTAGGGTTAATGTATGTATGTATCGAATTTTTTGATATCAGTTGAGCAAGGAAAAGCTTGGAGCAAGTATGACAACACTTTCTGACAGAGACATACTCTCGCACATAAACAATGGAAGATTGATCCAAAACGCTGATATTAAGCGCATTGGACCAGCATCCTATGAACTACGAATGGGAAGCACATACTATGATTTAACCGAAAGTGATAACCCAATTAATATAAAACGGAATGAGTTTATATTAATAAAGCCAGGACACAGGGTGGTTCTGATATCTCATGAAAGCATAGCAGTTCCAGATACAATGATAGCTAGGATAACTAGTAAGGGCTCGTTGTTTAGCATTGGACTGAGCGCGGTTAGTACTTATGCAGATCCTGGTTTTTCCGGGCAAATCGGAATTGTTACTCAAAACGTAAGCGACAAGTACATAAGGTTGCCTATTGGGGAACCTATAGCAAAAATTGACTTTTCACATCTTTCGCAGTCTGCTAATAGCCCCTACTCTGGCCAGCATGGATATCAAACTAAAATTTGGCCCATTCGGCACGACCTTCAAAAGAACTACGATGAAATAAAAGATGATTTAAGAGTAAAATCTGAGGAGCTAGAAGCATATGCGATACTCCCGAACTCAGTTGGCGTAGCTTTAAGAGATATTCAAAAAAAGCAAAGCGTAATCAACAACGCACTAATATTAACTTTAGCTTTAAACTGCTTACTATTTGGCGCAGTCTACAACAACCTTATTGAGGTAGCCACATCGATCATAACAAACCTCGCATCATCGGCGGTAGTTGGCATTATAGTTTGGAAATCCAACCGAAAGGGAACAGATCGTGGAAATTAAAGACCTAATTGAGCTTCAAGCAAAGCTAGATGATAGACATGGGTTTCCCTCAAAATTTGAAAGCCAGAAAGAGAAATATGACCAGCTATCCAAAGATTTAGTTGGGCTGTTTGGTGAAATCGGCGAATTTTCAAACGTTGTGAAAAAAATAAACTTGAAAATCAGCTATGACGACAAGTATGACCTCGACTTGAGCACAGCGAAAGAGCACCTCTCTGAAGAGCTAGTAGACAGTCTTATCTACATCCTTAGAATTGCTAGGATACTAGGGATAGATATACAAGAAGAAACTCTTAAAAAGATGAGAGCAAACGAGAAAAGATATGCAAAACTCAGAAGATACTAGAAAAATATTTTTCTTAGCTATCAATTCTGGCTACGCATATGAAGAGAACCCAACCGACGAATGCATAGACTTTTACCGTGAAAGAAGTGGCAATGGACTTTATTGCACGATAGTGGGCAATGTGGTCATTCCGTCTGGAACAGGCACCAATGCTGTGAGCATGCGCATAGGTAGCAGTAAGCAATGGCAGAGGCTTGCTGAGTCAATTCGAGCAGAAGGAGCCAAGCCCGGCATCCAACTAGCCACTACTTGGCCAGACTATAAAGGAACTACGAATTTCCTAGGAAACAAAGAAGAAAGCGCGATATTAAACTATGTAAAAACGGGTGGCGCGATAGAGAGAGATACAATACAAACAACATTCGAGAGACTTTTTATAGGCACTGAGATATCAATAGATGCCGGATTCTCACATATACAACTACATGCAGCTCATGGCTATCTTTTCAATTTAATGCTGGACTCTAGATTTTGCAAGCATCACGAAATCGCACATGAATTACTAAACAAATGGATAGCTAGATTTCGCACGAAAGAAATTGAAATATCTTTAAGAACTTCGTTATTTATAGGAAATGAACGCTACGATCGCACATCTGAAATAGAGCTGACCCTAGCACAAAAGCTATCTAAAACAGACGCAGACTACCTAGATATCTCAAGCGGATTCTACAATCTTAGTAAGCGAATGATCTATCCTTCTACTAAGGTTGAGCTTGAAAAAAGATTATCTTCTTCACTTGCAATTTCAAATCTCAATCCTGAAAGAAAATTCATAATATCAGGAAAGATATCTCCACAAAGCCATACCACCCTCCCAAAAAATATAAGCATTGGGATTTGTCGCGACCTTATAGCGAATCCAAAATTCCTGGATAACTTTTCTGAAGGCTGCAGCAACTGCATGAAGTGCCACTATTACTCTCGAAGAAAAGAAAAGCTAACTTGCGGAATGTGGCAATACCAAAGCTAACCGTCCCATTTTATTTTAATTTATAATTCTCTTTATTCTTTTCTCCAACAATCCAGGAAACCTCGTATACCACGTCTGATTCAACGGCGACGGATGCGGCAGTGGATAGAGCGTCAGTGTCTTGCGCGTGCCCTCCTCCGTTTCCAGGGTGACCTCGATGCTGCTGTCGAAGCGGTCTTTACTCTTCCAGAAGGCTTCCAGGCGAGCGCGTTCTTCCCTGGATTGGCCGATGCCGAACCAGAGGAAGGCCTCGCGACCGAAGGTGATGAGCTGGGTGCCGTGCCAGTGTTCCACCAGGAGGCGGCGCATCAGGGGGTGGAAGGTCTTTTTCACCCGTTCCGACCAGGCTTTGTTACCGAGTGGTTTGTAGGGCACGGTGTTGGCCCAGAAAAATTGCTGGCTCAGGCTGCGACTGGCTTCGAAGTCGGCCGGGGGCTGGCCGTGCAGGTGGGTATAGAGGACCTTGCGGGCGATCTGGCCGCCGCTGCCGATGAAGGGCTCGCCGTACTTCACTTCCTCCCGCCCCGGATCGCGACCGAAGAAGCCCAGGGGCGCATCGGGATCGCCCAGACCGATGATGGGGTCCAGCGAGTCCTTGGCGAATTGTTGATAGACCGAAAGATCGACACCTGGAAGATCGGCAGCGAGCTGGCGAAAGGCTTCGCGCTCTGCGGAAGACAGCGGCATGCAACAGCTCTCCATCGAGGAATTAATCCCTCTAGTAGAGCGCTGCCTGGCGGTTGACGTTCCGTAACGACTGGCGGAGCGGCAGCCCTGGGACGATAGGGTAAACTGCCCGGCTCGAACGACCCCTCAAGGTGAATCCCGTTGATCAATCTGCTACGCAACGGCCTCGGCCAGGTGATCGTCGGCCTGGATCTGGTGACCCGGCCGCGCAAGCTCCAGCGCCCTGAGCAGGCTCAGGCTGCCATCGAGGCGGAGCTGGCGAATCTGTCGCTCTATCAGTTCCAGGCCTGCCCTTTTTGCGTGAAGACGCGGCGGGCGCTGCATCGGCTGAACCTGCCGATCCGCCTCAAGGACATCAAGAAGGATCCACAGCTGCGCGCCGAGCTGGAGCAGGGCGGTGGCCGGGTGAAGGTGCCTTGCCTGCGGATCGACGAAGGCAGCCAGAGCGTATGGATGTACGAGTCGGACGACATCATCGCCTATCTGGAGCAGCGCTACGGCGAGCGGCAGCCGGGGTAACGTTCAGGTAGCGACTAGGATGGACAAGGCGGCGGCGTTGCTCAGGCTGACGCCTTGGCGTGTTGGGCTTCGCTGCGCTCAACCCAACCTACGGGGCTAGAGGTCGCTTTCTTCGACCTTGCGGACCTTGCTGGCGTCCAGGGTGTAGGAGGCTTCGGCGAGATCGTTGTCGACCGCCTCGGTGTGCAGGGTGCCGATGACCCAGTAGGGCTCGTAGATATCGGGTAGCGGCACGCCTTTGGGGTAGCGCACCAGCACGATCTGGTTCGGCGGCGGTGGCGGGACGTGGATGCAGGCACCCGGATAGGGCACCAGGAAGAATTCGCGGAAATTGCCCTTGGCGTCGGTCTCAAGTGGCACCGGAAAACCACCCAGACGCACGTTCTTGCCATTCAGGGCGGCCACGGTGCGGGTGGAGTGCATCACCTCGGGCAGGCCATTGTCTTTTTGCTTGAGCCCGCCCGGCGAGCCGAAACCGCCCGGCGCTTCGGGGCTGTTGTGGCTGATCTCGGGCATGGTCTCCAGGGCCCGGCGATCTTCGGCGGTGAGCAGATCGAGCCAGTTGGTTTCCGGCGGTTCGCCCTTGGCGGCGTGGGTCAGCAGCGGCAGGCTGGCGAGCAGCAGGGTAATGAGCAGTCTGGGCATGGTCGGCAGGTCGGACGCAAAAGTCCGAGTGTGCGGCGCGCCAGGTTAGGGGTCCAGCCCCAAGGCCGCAAAGCAGAGCCTCGCCCATTAAAAAGCCCCTGGATCGACGGGCGACACCAGGGGCGGAAACGCTGTGCTGCTTGGCTTCGCCAAGGCGAAGCGACGTCTTAGAACCTATTCACGATCTGCTGCGCGTCGGCCAAACGGCGTTGAAAATGACTTCGGAATGCTCATTTACCCTTTGTAAACTCCGCTTCCTCAGCCATTTTCGCCTTGTTTGTCTCTAGCTCGCGAGATCGTGAACACGTTCTTAGCGACGCTTGGTCACCATGCCGTAGATGAACAGCACGATGATGGCGCCGACCACGGCACCAATGAAACCTGCGCCTTCACCGGCACGGTAGATGCCCAGTGCCTGGCCCAGGTAGGTGGCGACCACGGAGCCGACGATGCCCAGAATGATGGTCATGATCCAGCCCATGCTGTCGTCGCCCGGCTTCAGAAAGCGGGCAACCAGGCCGACGATGAGACCGATGATGATGGTTGCGATGATGCCCATGTGAAGAATCCCCTGTTTGAGTGCTGGTAAGACAACGCCGGTCAGCAGGCGTCGTTGTACTCTCCGACCACCGGTGATCCTTCGAGGTTCAGGGGAAAACGGCTTCCGTGTGCGGAAGCCGTCTGGCATCAGTCCTGGATCAGGGCTTCCAGGGCGGCGATGCGGGTCTGCAGGGTCGCGGCATCGGCGCTGCGCAGGGTGGCGTGACCGACCTTGCGCCCGGCCTTGAAGGCCTTGCCGTAGTGGTGCAGGTGGCAGTCTTCCAGGGCGGTGACGGCCGCTACCGGCGGCACCGAGCCAATGAAGTTGACCATGGCGCTCTCGCCCACCTTGGCGGTGGAGCCCAGCGGCAGGCCGGCCACGGCGCGCAGGTGGTTCTCGAACTGGCTGCACTCGGCGCCTTCGATGGTCCAGTGCCCGGAATTGTGCACGCGCGGGGCGATCTCGTTGGCTTTCAAGCCACCCTCGACCTCGAAGAATTCGAAGGCCAGCACGCCAACGTAGTCGAGCTGCTCCAGCACGCGGCGGGCATAGTCTTCGGCCAGGGCCTGCAGCGGATGGTCGGAACTGGCCACCGACAGGCGCAGGATGCCGCTTTCATGGGTGTTGTGTACCAGCGGATAGCAGGCCACCTCGCCGTCACGACCGCGCACGGTCACCAGGGACACCTCGCCGGTGAAGGGCACGAAGCCTTCCAGCAGCAGGGGCACGCTGCCCAGTTCGGCGAAGGCGCCGGTGACGTCTTCCGGCTGACGCAGGACCTTCTGGCCCTTGCCGTCGTAGCCCAGGGTACGGGTCTTGAGCACCGCCGGCAGGCCGATACGAGCCACGGCGGCGTCCAGGTCGGCCTGACAGAGCACGTCGGCGAACGCGGGCGTAGGAATGCCCAGGTCGCGGAACATGGACTTTTCGAACAGGCGGTCGCGGGCAATACGCAAGGCTTCGGCCGACGGATAGACCGGTACGAATTGCGAGAGGAAGGCCACGGTTTCAGCCGGGACGCTCTCGAATTCGAAGGTCACCAGATCGACTTCATCGGCCAGCTGGCGCAGGTGATCCTGGTCGCCGTAGTCGGCGCGCAGGTGTTCGCCCAGGGCAGCGGCGCAGGCATCCGGCGCCGGGTCGAGAAACGCGAAGTTCATGCCCAGCGGCGTGCCGGCCAGGGCGAGCATGCGGCCCAGCTGGCCGCCACCGATGACACCGATCTTCATGCCTGCTCCCTCGGATCGGGATTGTCCAGCACGGTGCGGGTCTGCTCGTCACGGAAGGCGTTCAGCCGCTCGTGGTACTCGGGATACTTGCCACCAAGGATGCTGGCGGACAGCAGCGCGGCGTTGATGGCGCCGGCCTTGCCGATGGCCAGGGTGGCGACCGGTACACCGGCGGGCATCTGCACGATGGACAGCAGGGAGTCGACGCCCGAGAGCATGGACGACTGCACCGGCACGCCGAGCACCGGCAGGTGGGTCTTGGCAGCGCACATGCCTGGCAGGTGGGCAGCGCCACCGGCGCCGGCGATGATCACCTCGATACCGCGGCCGGCAGCCTCTTCGGCGTACTGGAACAGCAGGTCGGGGGTGCGGTGGGCGGAGACCACCTTCACTTCGTGGGGAATGCCCAGCTTGTCCAGCATGTCGGCGGTGTGGCTCAGGGTGGACCAGTCGGACTTGGAGCCCATGATCACGCCTACGAGTGCGCTCATCGTCGTGCCTCTGAAATGAAGAAGCCACGCGGCGGACGTGGCTTGGGAAATGAGCGGGACAGTATAGACGAAAGCGGGGCGGAGCGTGCTCCTGCGCCGGGTATCGCCTGTCGGTTGCAGGACAGGCTGTGGCGCCCATGGGATGGGTGGTGGTGTGGGGTGAAAGGTACGGGCCAGAGGGCCGGGTGATTCGGGTGGGACCGCCCTGAAGAGCGCCCTCACCCCAGCCCTCTCCCGCAGGCGGGAGAGGGGGTGGATTGGCGTGTGTGGAGGCATATCGGTTTATCGCGGCCATGGGCCGCTCCTACGGTAGCGTTCGCCCCTGTAGGACCGAGCCGCTATGGCCGCGGTTGACCCTGCCTCAGATCCCTACATTCGGCAATTGCGGACGGGTTTCCAGGGCCTTGGCCATCAGGCGTTCGACGAAGGCGCGATCCGCGTCGGGCAGGGCCAGGCGGGGTGGGCGGGTCAGGGCGCGGCCGCGGCCGGCGAGTTCTTCGCAGAGCTTGATGCACTGCACCAGGTCCGGACGGGCGTCCAGGTGCAGCAGCGGCATGAACCACTCGTAGAGCGGCATGGCGTCGGCGAAGCGGCCGGCCTTGGCCAGGCGGAAGATGGTTTCGCCTTCGGTGGGGAAGATGTTGGACATGCCCGAGACCCAGCCCTCGGCGCCCACGGCAATGCTTTCCAGCACCACGTCGTCGAGACCGGCGAAGAGCACGAAGCGGTCGCCCACCTCGTTGCGCACGTCGATGAAGCGACGGGTGTCACCGGAGGAATCCTTGAAGCAGACGATGTTGTCGACGTCGGCCAGGGAGATGAGGATGTCCGGGGTGACGTCGTTCTTATAGATCGGCGGGTTGTTGTAGACCATCAGTGGCAGATCGAGGGCGCTGGCCACGCTGCGGAAGTGGGCGGCGGTCTCGTGGGGCTTGGCCGAGTAGACCAGGGCTGGCATGAGCATGATGCCATCGGCCCCGGCGCGACCCACCGCCTGGGCGGTGCGGGTGGCGTTGAGGCTGGTGAATTCGGCCACGCCGCAGATCACCGGCACGCGACCACCGGCGGCGTCCTTGGCGACCTCCACCAGGGCGATCTTCTCTTCCAGGGTCAGGGAGGTGTTCTCGCCCACGGTGCCGCACATCACCAGACCGGAGACGCCATCGCGCACCAGGTTGCTGATCACGCCATGGGTCTGGTCCAGATTGACCGAGAAGTCATCGTTGAATTGAGTGGTGACGGCGGGAAAGACGCCGCTCCAGTTGACGCGGGGAGTGCTCATGCAGGGGTTTCCTCCAGACGCAGACGGGGCTTGAGAGAGTCGCGGTATTGCCGGGGCGACAGGCCGGTGAGACGGCGGAACTGGCGGCTGAAGGCGCTGTGGTCGGTATAGCCACAGGCCAGGGCCACTTCGGTGACGGGCAGATCGCGGGCCAGCAGGCGCGAGGCGGCGTCGAGCCGGGCCTTGTGCAGCAGTTGCTGGGGCGTGAGGCGCAGGATGCGTTTGCACTGGCGTTCGAGCTGGGAGACCGACAAGCCCACCCGCTGACTCAGTTCGCCCACCGAAAGCGGCTGGGCATAGTGTTCGCGCAGATAGCGATCGACCTCGGCCACCTTGGCGTGGGCCGGATGATCGGCGGCCGGCGCCTGCAGATCGTGGGAGATGCCGGCCATGCCCATGAGTCGACCCTGGGCGTCGTGCAGCGGCAGCTTGCGGGTCAGGCACCAGCCCGGGGTGCGGCCGGCATAGAGATGCAGTTCCAGCTGGTCGTCCAGCGCCAGGCCCTCGCGCAGCACGCGGCGATCCTGTTCGGCGTAGGCGCCACCCAGGGGGGCGGGAAACACTTCCTCGGCGGTCTTGCCGAGCAGTTCGCTGACGTCTTCATAGCCGCAGCGCTGGGCCAGGGTCAGGTTGACCAGCACATAGCGCGCCTCCAGGTCCTTGACGAAGAACACCACGCCGGGAATGGCGTCGAGCAGCGGCGCCACCAGGCTCAGGCTCGCCAGCAGCGCGGGCAGGTCGGCGGGCCGGGCGCGGTTCAGGGCGTCCAGGTGGGCAGCGGCGTTCATCTCTCGTCCTCGGTCAGGGCCAGCAGGCTGTCGATACGGGTGGGTTGCAGGGGAAAGCGCGGCACCGGGGGCGTCCAGCCCAGCAAGACGCGGGTGGCCTGGCCGCAGATGCGGCCCTGGCAGGCACCCATGCCGCAGCGGCTGCGCAGCTTGGCCTGGGTCCAGTCGCCATGACCAACCAGGGCACCCAACGCGACGTCCTCGCAGCGGCAGACCAGGGTATCCGGCTGGGCCAGCCGGGCAATGGCCGGATTCAGAGCGAAGGTGCGGGCCAGCTGGGCGGCGAAGCGGCGCCAGGCACGGGCCTCGGTCTGCACCCCAGCGATGGCGTCGAGCTGGTCACTGGCGACCAGGCCGGCGATACGGCCGGTGGCCTGGGCCAGTTCGTTACCGCCGATGCCGGTGCATTCGCCGGCCGCCAGGATGTGTGGCTGGCTGGTGCGCTGATGGTCATCCACCGCCACGGCGCCATCCAGGGTCGCGCAGCCCAGGCTCTGGGCCAGTTCGACATTAGGTACCAGGCCGTAGCCACAGGCCAGGCGGTCGCAGGCGACCTCCCAGCGACGGTCGCCCTGGCGCAGGCGCACGGCTTCGAGACGCTCGGTGCCGAGCGCCGCCTCGACCCAGGTGCCGGGGCTATAGCGGGGAGTGGCCAACGTCAGCGCCTGGCGCAACTTGTTCGGCCAACGCCAGAGCCCCAGGCCGAAGTCGAGCACGGCACGGCGCCTGGCCTGTTCGGCGACCAGGGCGATGTGGGCACCCGCTTGGCGCGCCGTGGCGGCACTGGCCAGCAGCAGCGGACCGGTACCGGCGACGACGATGCGTTCATCGGCGACTTCGACGCCACCCTTGATCAGTGCCTGCAGGCCGCCCGCACCGGTCACGCCGGGCAGGGTCCAGCCGGGAAACGGCAGCAGCAGTTCGCGGGCGCCGGTGCAGAGGATGAGGGTGTCGAAGGCCAGGGGGCGGCTGCCGTGGGCGTCTTCCAGCAGCAACTGGTGCGATCCCAGGACCGCGGCGACACGGGTCTGGGTGAGCAGGGTGACGTCCGCCGGCAACTGACCGACTTCGGCGGCGACTTGGCCCGCCCGCGCGCGCCAGATCTGGCCGCCGGGCAAGGGATTGTCGTCCAGCAGCACCAGCTTCAGGCCGTGGCCACTGGCGGCGCGGGCAGCGGCGAGACCCGCCGGGCCGGCGCCGATGATGAGCAGATCGCAGCTCGCGCCATTCATGACAGGCGCTCCACCTGCATGCCGTCCTGGCAGGGGGTCTGGCACGCCAGCCGGCGCACGCCATCGACCTGCACCCGGCATTCCTGGCAGATGCCCATGCCGCAAAAAGGCGCCCGGGCCTCACCGCCTACCGAACGGCGCGCGGCGGGGTTGCTGCTCTTGGCCAGGGCGGCGGTGAGCAGACTGCCCGAGCGGACCTCCAGGCGCTCGCCATCGATGAACAGGGTCAGCATGCCTGGCTCCTTGGCATGGTGGTGAAACGCGCCGGTGCGAAGGGTTCCACGTGGAACGTCGAAGACTCGCCGAACAGTCCTTTGGCGATGGCTTCGGCAGTGGCCGGCGCGGTGGTGACGCCTAGGCCTTCGTGACCGACCGCCAGCCACAGACCGGGCTGGTCGGGGTGGGCGCCGATCAGCGGCAGGCCGTCGGGACTGGCGGCGCGCTGACCGGTCCAGCCCCGGATCAGCGAGGTATGGGTCAGGCTCGGCAGGAAGTCCAGGGCGCGGCGCAGCAGCTGGCCGACCACCGCGGGTTCCACAGCCATATCCGGACGCTCGAATTGCCGCGACGAACCGATCAGCAATTGGCCGGTGGGACGCGGCTGAACGTTGAAGGCCACCGAGGCGCCGCTGCTGGCGTGAGCGCTGGCGCCGTAACCGATTTCCACCAGCTGGTGGCGGACCTGCTCGGGATAGCGGTCGGTGATTAACAGATGACCCTTCTTCGGCACCAGCGGCAGGTCCGGGCATAGGCTGGCGGCCTGCAGGCCGGCGGCAAGCACCACGGCATCAGCGCTCAGCCAGCGACCATCGTCCAGCCGTACGCGCTGGCCTTCGACGGTGCTTACCCGGGCGCGCTGGAATTCGATCAGTGGCGAGCGCTGCAGCAACCAGACGGCGACTACTGGGGCATAGAGCAGACCATCGCCAGGCACTTCCAGGCTGCCGGCCAGGGCAGTCAGTGCCGGCTCTGCGGCGGCAGTCGCCGCAGCGTCGAGCGGCTGGTTGGCGACGCCCTGGGCGTCCAGGCGCTGACGTTTCTCTTCGATCAGCTCCAGTTCGGCGGCGTCGCGGGCCAGCCAGAGGGTGCCGCAGTTGCGGTAGTCGGCGGCGCTGGGCAACTGGGGCACCAGCTCACGCCAGAGTGCCAGGGAGCGGGCGCTCAAGGTCAGTTCGGCGGGGTCGTCATCCATCACCACCAGGTGGCCCATGCCAGCGGCGGAGGCGCCGGGCAGGCCGGCGTCCAGCACCCGCACGCGACAGCCCCGCGCGGCCAGGGCCGCGGCGCAACTGGCCCCAACGATGCCACCGCCAACGACGAGAACCTCCGCCACCGACTTCACCCCGGAATGCCCCAGGCGAAGGGATCGTCGGCGGCCAGCAGCAGGGTCGCCTCGGCCATGACGTGGGCGCGTCCACGGATCACCGGCAGGATGCGGCCCTCGTCGCCCGCCTGGTAATGGGCCTCGAAACGACTGCCGATGACGCTGGCCTGCTGCCAGACGGCGCCAGGTTCGAGATCGCCGTCCGCCGCCAGGCAGGCCAGCTTGGCGCTGGTGCCGGTACCGCAGGGCGAGCGGTCATAGGCGCGCCCTGGGCAGAGCACATAGCTGCGACTGTCGGCGCCGTCCGGGTCGTCGGCGAAGAGTTCGATGTGATCGATATGGCCGCCCTGCTCGCCGGTGATCCCCGCGGCTTCCAGGGCGCCCCGCAGGGCCAGGCTGAAGGTGAGCAGCTCTTCGAGGTTATCGGCGGCGACGCGCTGGCCGTGATCGGCACAGAGAAAGAACCAGTTGCCACCCCAGGCGATGTCGCCGGTGGCCGGCCCATGGCCGGGAATCTCCACCTGCACGCCCTGCCGGTAACGATAGGCCGGGACATTACGCACGCTGACGCTGCCATCGTCGTGCAGGGTGGCGGTGACATCGCCCACCGGCGTCTCGATCAGGTGATCGCCGGTACCGATCCGGCCGAGATGGGCCAGGGACACTACCAGGCCGATGGTGCCATGGCCGCACATGCCCAGATAGCCGACCTCGTTGAAGAACACCACGCCAGCGCTGGCGGCAGGAGATGCCGGCTCACAGAGCAGGGCGCCGACCAGCACCTCGTTGCCGCGCGGTTCGCGCATGCAGGCCCGGCGGAAGGCGTCATGCTCGCTGGCCAGCCGGGTGCGGCGCTCGGCCATGCTGCCCTGGCCCAGATCGGGAAAACCATCGAGGACCAGGCGCGTGGGTTCACCGCCGGTGTGGGAGTCGATGACGCGGATGCGCTGCATGGCTGACCTCCGTGAGAGAGGCTCCAGTGTCGCGCAGACAGGCGCAAAAGGCTTGCAGGACGTCGGCTAGCTAAAAGCCGATATCGGCATAATCGCCTGCCGTCGATCAGCCGCCGTGGCTTTGACTTTCCAGATGTCGCCAGACCTGCTGCACCAGCCGCTTGCGCAACAGGGCACAGCGGTAGAGGCGGATCTCCAGGCCGACCTGCCAGGCGGCGTCGCCACACACGGCCAGTTCGCCCCGGGCCAGTTCCGCGGCCACCGACAACTGCGGCACCCAGGCCACGCCCAGGCCCTGCAGGGCCATGGTCTTGAGGCTGTCGGCCATGGCGGTTTCGTAGAGGGTCACGGCGCGCAGCTTGCGCTGGCGCAGGAGCAGATTCACCGACCGGCCGAGAAAGGCACCCGCGCTGTAGGCCAGCAGCGGCACACTGCTCTGCCCGTCCAGCTGGAACA
Organism: Pseudomonas sp. HUK17; assembly: GCF_001566765.1. Taxonomy (NCBI): domain Bacteria; kingdom Pseudomonadati; phylum Pseudomonadota; class Gammaproteobacteria; order Pseudomonadales; family Pseudomonadaceae; genus Pseudomonas; species Pseudomonas sp. HUK17. Next base: position 164,248 of record NZ_LSMW01000012.1, on the reverse strand, counting down.
TGGGGCGGCCCTCGCCATCGGTGGCGCAGACCGGCAGCATGGCGGTGTGCGCCAGGTGCAGCGAAGGAAACAGCTCCGGGTCCATCTGCAGGGCGGCGTCGGGATCGTGGAAGGCCAGCATCAGGTCGCAGGCACCGTCGCGCAGGGCGTGGATGGCATCGCCGACATTGGTGGCCACCAGGCGACTGGCCAGCGCCAGGCCCTGGCCACGCAGGCCGGCGATCCACTGCGGAAAGAAGCCCAGGGCCAGGGAGTGGGCGGCGGCGAATTGCAGCACCTCGCCCTGTCCGCCTTCCAGGTGATGCAGATGGCGCACCGTCTCGCCCAGTTGTTCCACCACGCTGCGCGCCGTGACCAGGAACAGCTGACCCGCCTCGGTCAGGCTGATCGGGGTGTGGGATCTGTCCACCAGGGTCAGGCCGACGCTTTCCTCCAGCGCGCGGATGCGTCGGCTGAAGGCGGGCTGGGTGACGAAACGTTTTTCGGCGGCCTGGGAAAAACTGTAGGTGGCCGCCAGGGCCACGAAGTCTTCCAGCCATTTGAATTCGATGTTCATGGCGCCCATACGTCGTCTGATCTCGTGAGGTCACAACCTGAGTTATGCCGATCCGGCATGAGGCTTGGCGGATTGGCATTGGCCGGGATCGGCTGGCAGGCCTAGATTCTAGGGCATCGCGGCGTCCGCCGCTTGATCGAAGCCCAACGCTATCATGTCCGACTCTGCATCATCCGTCCGCCTCGAAAAAGATCTTCTCGGTACCCTCGACGTCCCCGCCGATGCCTACTACGGCATCCAGACCCTGCGCGCCGTGCAGAACTTCCGCCTCTCCGGCGTACCCCTCGGTCACTATCCCAAGCTGGTAGTGGCCCTGGCCATGGTCAAGCAGGCGGCGGCCGACGCCAACCACCGGCTCGGCCACCTGCCAGCGGCAAAGCACCAGGCGATCAATGAGGCCTGCTCGCGCATCATTCGCGGCGAATTCCACGACCAGTTCGTGGTGGACATGATCCAGGGCGGGGCCGGCACCTCGACCAACATGAACGCCAACGAGGTGATCGCCAACGTCGCTCTGGAGCTGCTCGGCCATGCCAAGGGCGAGTATCGCCACCTGCACCCGAACAACGACGTCAACATGGCGCAGTCGACCAACGACGCCTACCCCACCGCCATCCGCCTGGGCCTGCTGCTCGGCCATGACGCCCTGCTCGCCAGCCTGGACAGCCTGATCACCGCCTTCGCCGCCAAGGGTGTGGAATTCGCCGAGGTGCTGAAGATGGGTCGCACCCAGCTGCAGGACGCGGTGCCCATGACCCTCGGCCAGGAATTCCATGCCTTCGCCACCACCCTGGGCGAAGACCTGGCGCGGCTGAAGAGCCTGGCGCCGGAGCTGCTCACCGAGGTCAACCTGGGCGGCACCGCCATCGGCACCGGCATCAACGCCGACCCCGGCTACCAGCTGCTGGCCGTGCAGCGCCTGGCGGACATCAGCGGCCAGCCGCTGACCCCGGCCGCCGACCTGATCGAAGCCACCTCGGACATGGGCGCCTTCGTGCTGTTCTCCGGCATGCTCAAGCGCACCGCGGTGAAGCTGTCGAAGATCTGCAACGACCTGCGCCTGCTCTCCAGCGGCCCGCGCACCGGCATCAACGAGATCAACCTGCCGCCGCGCCAGCCGGGCAGCTCCATCATGCCGGGCAAGGTCAATCCAGTGATCCCCGAGGCGGTCAACCAAGTAGCCTTCGAGATCATCGGCAACGACCTGGCGCTGACCCTGGCGGCCGAGGGCGGCCAGCTGCAGCTCAACGTCATGGAGCCGCTGATCGCCTACAAGATCTTCGACTCCATCCGCCTGCTGCAACGCGCCATGGACATGCTGCGCGAGCATTGCATCACCGGCATCACCGCCAACGTCGAGCACTGCCGCCGCCAGGTGGAGCACTCCATCGGCCTGGTCACCGCGCTCAACCCCTACCTGGGCTACGAGACTTCCACTCGCATCGCCAAGACGGCGCTGGAAACCGGTCGCGGGGTACTGGAGCTGGTGCGCGAGGAAAACCTGCTGGACGAGGCGACCCTGGACGACATCCTGCGCCCGGAAAACATGATTGCCCCGCGGTTGGTGCCCTTGAAGGCCAAGGCCTGAGTCCCGCACGCCAGACTTGAGCGGTAAGCGCGGCAACTCCTCGTGGGCGCGGTATCCTTCTTGCTTGGAAGGCTGCCACCGCCCCGGGGAGTTTGCCCATGCGTCAGTCCGGTCTGATCAATCTCAACCTGGTGTCCCTGGTCCTCCAGCAACTGGCGGCCGACACGCCTGCCCGGGCGGAACCGCTGCTGGCCGGTAGCGGCCTGCAGCTGGACGACCTCGAACAGCCCCATCGCCTCATCACCCTGGCCCAGGAACAGCGGGTCATCGCCAACGCCCTGCCCGTCGCGCCGCCCGAACTGGGGCTGCTGCTGGGCTGGCGGCTGCGGGTCTCCGGCTACGGCCTGCTCGGCTATGCCCTGCTCAGTGCCCCGACCCTGGGCGCGGCGTTGCAGGCGGCCCTGGCCCACCAGGGCCTGCTCGGTGCCTATTTCAGCCTGCGCCTGGAGCGCCACGGCGAGCTGGCCTGGCTCAGGGCGGATGACCACCCCTTCGCGCCAGAACTGGAACGCTGCAACGCCGAGTGCTGCCTGGCCTCGCTGCGGGCGATTTGCTGCGACCTCCTGGGCACGTCTCTACCCCTGGTGCAGGTGGCTTTTCGGCACCCCGAGCCGACCTATCGCGAGCGCTATGACGATTGCTTCGGCGCCGCGCCCCTGGCCTTCGGCGCCGCCTTCAATGGCCTGGCCTTTCCCGCCACCTGGCTGGAGCGCGGCCTGCCGCTGGCCGATCCGGTGACCCATCGCGACGCCCTGGAGCAGTGTGGTCGCCTGGCTCCGGAACAGGATCGCCAGCGCGCCCTGCTCGCCCGCATCCGCACCCTGCTGGGCGCCGACCTGGCTGCACCACCCTCCTTCGCGGCCCTGGCCGGCCACCTCGGCATGGCCCCGCGCAGCCTGCGCCGCCACCTGCAGGCCGGCGGCAGCGGCTATCAGCAACTGCTCGACGAGCTGCGCTTCGCGCGGGCGCGTGATCTGCTGGCCCAGGAACGCCTGCCCATCTATCGCATCGCCGAGGCGATGGGCTTCAGCGAGACGGCCAGTTTCCGCCATGCCTTTCGCCGCTGGAGCGGACAGTCGCCCCGGGGTTATCGGCTCTAGCGGCAGGCGTATGCTGAGCGCTTTCCGTCCCCAAGGAGGATTTTCCATGCCCTTACTGAAACTGCTCGCGGACCGCGGCCAACCCACCAACCAATACCGCCTGCCGGCGGAAAAGCGCCTGGAGGGCGATCCGCTGCAGAGTCTCTGGCTCGACTACGAAGATGGCAGTGGTGTCTTCGCCGTCGGCCACTGGCACAGCGAGGTGGGCAAGTGGCGGGTGAGTTACACCGAGGAGGAGTACTGCCAGATCCTCGAAGGGGTGAGTCTGGTCACCGATGACCAGGGCCACGCCACCCGCCTCGAACCGGGCAGCAGCTTTGTCGTGCCGCGTGGCTTCCAGGGGACCTGGGAGGTCGTGGAGCCGACCCTCAAGCGCTTCGTGGTCTACGAAGCCAAGGGCGGCTGATGGCCGGCGCCGGGCGAAATCTGGCCGGATCTATCCCCTTTTGGCCGCTGCGCCTCTCGTCGCGGGGCGCCGGGCTGGCAAGAATCAGGACAGAGCCCGCCGCCCGGAGTCGCCATGCGCATCCACCACAGTCCCGATCACGCCCTGCACCACGGCCGCTGCGAATTGATCGATGGCCAGTTGCAGCCCTGTTTCGAAAAGCCCCAGCGCGTCGAATTCATCCTCGCCGAGTGTCACCGCCGGCAGCTCGGCGAGGTGGTGGCGCCCCGCGACTTCGGTCGAGCGCCCCTGGCACGCGTCCATAGCGCGGCCTATCTCGACTTTCTCGCCGGTGCCTGGGACGAATGGGCCGCCGGGGGCGAGACCGTGGATCTGCTGCCCTATACCTGGCCCGCACGCACCCTGCGCCAGGTGCTGCCGCCCACCAGCCTGCATGGGCGTCTGGGCTACTACAGCTTCGACGGCGGCGCGCCTATCACCGCCGGCACCTGGCAGGCCGCCTACAGCGCCGCCCAGGTGGCCCTGAGCGCTGGCGCCGAGGTCGCCGCGGGCACGCGTAGCGCCTTCGCCCTCTGCCGTCCGCCGGGCCATCACGCCGCCGCCGATGTCATGGGCGGCTACTGCTATCTGAACAACGCCGCCATCGCCGCCCAGGCTGCCCTCGATGGCGGCGCCCGGCGGGTCGCCATCCTCGATGTCGACTACCACCACGGCAACGGCACCCAGGACATCTTCTATGCCCGCGACGACGTGCTGTTCCTCTCGCTGCACGGTGATCCGGGTTTCGAATTCCCCTTCTTCCTCGGCTATGCCGACGAGACCGGCACCGGGGCGGGCCAGGGCTTCAACCTCAATCTGCCGCTGCCCGCCGGCAGCGCCTGGGACAGCTGGAGCGCCGCCTTGGAAGTAGCGCTGGCGCGACTCCAAAGCTATGCCCCGGACCTGCTGCTGGTCTCCCTGGGCGTGGATACCTTCAAGGCCGATCCCATTTCCCAGTTCAAGCTGGAGAGCGACGACTACCTGCGCCTGGGCGAACGCCTGGCGCGGCTCGGTCTGCCGACCCTGTTCGTCATGGAGGGCGGTTACGCCGTGGCGGAGATCGGCATCAACACGGTGAACGTCCTGGCCGCCTTCGACGGCGCCTGATCCCTATCGCGAGGAATCCGACCATGCACAGCCTCCTGCGTCCGCTCACCGCCCTGCTCGGTGGCGCCCTGCTCGCCACCGCCGTCCAGGCCGCCGATCCTGGCGAACTGCGGGTCTACAACTGGGCCGACTACATCCTGCCCGAGACGCCCAAGGACTTCGCCAAGCAGACCGGCATCCGTGTCACCTGGGACACCTTCGACAGCAACGAGTCGCTGGAAGCCAAGCTGCTCACCGGCCGCTCCGGCTACGACCTGGTGATCCCCTCCAACCAGTTCCTGGAAACCCAGATCAAGGCCGGAGTGTTCCAGAAGCTGGACAAGACCAAGCTGCCCAACTGGCAGAATCTCGATCCCGAGTTGCTCAAGCTGCTGGAGGTCAACGATCCGGGTAACCAGTACGGCGTGCCCTACATGTACGGCACCATCCTCATCGGCTTCAATCCGGCCAAGGTCAAGGCGGCGCTGGGCGCGGACGCACCGGTGGACAGCTGGGACCTGGTGTTCAAGCCGGAGAACATGGCCAAGCTCAAGAGCTGCGGCGTGGCCATGCTGGATTCGCCCTCGGACATCCTGCCGGTGGTACTGCACTACCTGGGCCTGGACCCCAACAGCGCCAACGCCAAGGACTACGAGAAGGCCACGGCGCTGATGCTCAAGATCCGCCCCTACATGGCCTACTTCAATTCCACCAAGTACATGACCGATATCGCCAACGGCGATATTTGCGTGGCAGTGGGCTATTCGGGCAGCTTCTACCAGTTCGGCAACCGCGCCAAGGAGGCCGGCAACGGCGTGGTGGTGGACTGGCGGCTGCCACGCGAGGGCGCGCCCATCTGGTTCGACACCTGGGCCATTCCGGCCAGTGCCGCCAATGTCGACCAGGCCCATGCCTTCATCAACTACCTGCTCGAACCCAAGGTGATCGCCGGAATCAGCGACTACCTCGGCTACCCCAACGCCAACAAGCCGGGCATGCCGCTGGTGACCGCCGCCATCCGCGACAACCACGACCTGGTGCCCACCCCGGAAATGCTCAAGAAGCTCTATGTGGTGCAGCCGCTGCCGCAGCCCATCGAGCGGGTCCGCACCCGTGCCTGGAGTCGCATCAAGGCTGGCAACTAGCGGCAACGGCGTCCACGACCACCCGAATGGTAGCCAATGGCTACCATTCGGCGGTTACATCCCCGCGTCCGGGAACCCTCTATCGCGCTAAGGGACTTACTGTGCTGAAGTGACCCATTGGATTTACCTGCCAGGTACGGCGTCATGTCCCTCAGTCTCGCCCTCACCCGAGCGCTGGCTCGCCCTTTCTGGGCCCTGCGCTTCGAGTCGGTATTGGAACGGCATTACCAGCAGGACATCGCCCGTGCGCGCCGGCGCCACCTGCTCATCAGCCTGACGGTCGCCATCCTGGCCTACGCCAGCTTCTCGATCTGGGACTGGATCCTGATGACCGAGGCCTTCTGGGTCATCAGCCTGCTCAGTGCCTTGGTGGTGCTCGGCGGGGGCGTGACGCTCTTGGCCCTCAAACTGATGCCGGCCGAGCATCCGGCGCGCGAGTGGCTGGGCATCCTGCCGTGTCTGCTGGCCTATGCACCGCCGCTGTTCGACCTCCAGGCGAGCGATGTCGCGCATCGCGCCCTCTGGCTGGCCACCCTCCCCCTCATGACGCTGTTCACCAACAGCTGCATCGCCCCACCCCTGCGGCAGGCGGCGGCACATAGCCTGTTCGCCCTGCTGACCATCGGCCTGGCCACCCAGATGCATGGTCTGCCCGTCGTGGAGGCTTCGCTGGTACTCACCCTGGCCGGCGCCACCGTGGTCTTTACCCTGCTCAACAGCTTCTGGATGGAAAGGGCCCGCCGGCAGGGCTATCTGCTGATTCTGCGTGATCGGTTGCGCAACGAAGAGCTGGCCGCCACCAACCGCGTTCTGGAACAGCAATCAGCCACGGACCCCCTCACCGGCGTGGCCAACCGCCGAGCCCTGATGCAGGCCCTTACCACCGCCCTGGCGCGTCCCCCGATCCGACCGCTGCTCCTGCTGATGATCGATGTCGATCACTTCAAGGCCTTCAATGACCGCTATGGGCATCCGGCCGGCGATCGCTGCCTGCAACGGGTCGCCACCGCCCTGGCCAATGAATTGCGCGCCGGCGACTGCCTGGCCCGCTACGGTGGCGAGGAGTTCGCCATCCTCTGCACCCCTTCGCGCGAGGAGGATGCCGGCAAACTGGCCCAGCGCCTGCTCGATGCGGTACGACGTCTGGAGATTCCCCACCTCGGCCCCTCTGCCGGTCCGCGCGTGACCGTGAGCATCGGCGGCGCCTGCGCCCGACTGGACCACGACTGCGCCGAAACCTTTATCGAAGCCGCCGATCGCCAGCTCTACTGGGCCAAGCAGGCCGGGCGCGACCGCGCCATCCTGGAGGATTGCGATCGCTGCCAGACCCAGGTCGCTGAACCCAGCTAGCCCAGGCGATAGACCCGATCGACCAGAGTCGCGCTGGCCAGGCGCTGGCGCAGATCGTCGTCCAGGTGAGGGTCCTGCCAGTCGTAGAGACCGATGCGGCCATAGGCCTGACCGCGCCGGGGGCGGGTGCCCAGGTACTCCCAGACCACTCGGGTGCAGGCCGGCTCGCGGCGGTCGGAGGCGCTGACGCCCAGCTTGAGGCCGTTGAGGCGATCGATACGATTGCGCGCGCTGGGCAGCAGCACCGTCTGCGACAACTCGTTGCCGGTGAGGGATTCGTAGTCGGTGAAGAACAGCCGGCTTTCCAGGCTCATGGCCAGGCCTAGGTAACGAAAGCGTGCCTGGCTCGTGGCCTCGCCCTGACGACGCAGGCGTTCGAAACGCACATAGCGAAAGACGCCTTCCTCCTCGAACAGCCGCACCAGCCCACAGAGCACTACGCCTGGGGTGGAGAGCGACGGATAGTATTCGTGGTAGTAGCCCTGGTAACGGACCAAGCCTTCCTGGCGTTCGCCGAACAGGGCCAGCGCCTGCCCCGCCCACCCCGTCTCCTGGCTGACCGGTGCCCCCAGGCGCGCCGCGAATTGCCGTTGCGGCAGCTGCAGATCACTGGCCGGCAGCCCGAAGAACTCCGCCAGTCGCTGCAGGTTGTAGGGCGACGGACGGCTCTGGCCGTTGAGGTAGCGATTGAACTGGGCACGGTTGATACCGACGGCGCGACAAACGGCGGCAATCGAGCGGTGGCGCTGGCAGAGCAGCTGCAAATTGGCGGAAAAATCGCTCATGAACCCTGCCCAAGCTTGACAGACGGCCGGAAAACTAGCATCAAGTCGCGCCATTTTGAAGCGAGGCGCGGAATTGTCCACGCCGGTGGGATAGCCGAACCTAGGCGGCCCGGTCCGTCTTACTGCCCGTTCCACCCGGACCGATCCGTCCCAGCGCCCTGTCCCGGTCGTCTCCCCACGACCGGGCACGGCGTCGGGAGCGGGATATTCCACAATAATAGCCCCAAGGCTTGCGAGCCGGCCTTGGAGCATCACTAGCATGCTCGAGGATTCTTCATGCACTACCTAGAAATGCTCAACGACTTCCTGTCCGGCCACGTGCTCATCGTGCTGATCGTCGGCCTGGGCAGCTATTTCACCCTGCGCTCGCGATTCGTGCAGGTGCGCCACTTCCCGCACATGTTCACGGTGTTCAAGGATTCCCTGCGCAACAGCGGCGACGGCCTGAGTTCCTTCCAGGCGCTGATGCTCAGCCTGGCCGGCCGCGTGGGTGCCGGCAACATCGCCGGTGTGGGCCTGGCCGTGACCCTGGGTGGCCCCGGTGCGGTGTTCTGGATGTGGGTGACCGCCCTGGTCGGCATGGCCAGCAGCTTCTTCGAGTGCACCCTGGCGCAGGTCTACAAGCGCGCCGATGGCGACGGCCTCTACATCGGCGGTCCGGCGTACTACATCCAGCACGGCCTCAACAAACGCTGGATGGCGCTGATCTTCTCGGGCCTGCTGCTGGTGACCTACGGCTTCGCCTTCGTCGGCCTGCAGTCCTTCACCGTGACCCACTCGCTGGAAAACGCCTTCGGCCTGCCGGTGCAGTACACCGGGATCGCCCTGGCCATCCTGCTGGGCCTGGTGTTCATCGGTGGCATCAAGCGCATCGCCGCGGTCTCCGACGTCCTGGTGCCGGTCAAGACCCTGGCCTACATCGCCGTCACCCTCTATGTGATCGTCACCCAGATCGATCTGGTGCCCGGCACCCTGCTGACCATCGTCAAGAGCGCCTTCGGCCTGGAGCCGGCCTTCGCCGGTCTGCTGGGCGCCGCCATCACCATGGGCGTCAAGCGTGGCGTCTTCGCCAACGAAGCCGGTCTGGGCGCCGCGCCCAACGTCGCCGCCGTGGCCGCGGTCAAGCACCCGGCCGCCCAGGGCGTGGTGCAGGCCTTCAGCGTCTTCCTCGACACCTTCGTCATCTGCACCTGTACCGCGCTGCTGATCCTGCTCTCCGGCTTCTATGCCCCGGGCTTCGACGGCGACGGCATCGTCCTGACCCAGAACTCCCTGGCCGCGGTGGTCGGTGACTGGGGCCGCATCTTCATCAGCGTCGCCCTGTCGCTGTTCGTCTTCACCTGCATCCTCTACAACATCTACCTGGGCGAGAACGGCCTGCGCTACCTGCTCGGCCGCGGCAAGGCCGTGCTGCTGGGCTATCGCGGCCTGGTGCTGGTGCTGATCTGCTGGGGCTCCATGCAGAACCTGACCACGGTGTTCGCCTTCGCCGACATCACCATGACCTGCCTGGCCTTCGTCAACCTGATCGCCCTGGCCATGCTGATCAAGGTCGGCATGCGCATCCTCAACGACTACGACGCCCAGCGTCGTGCCGGGGTCGACCAGCCGGTGTTCGACGCCGACCAGTTCCGCGACCTGGACCTGGATCGCCAGGCCTGGCCGTCGCTGGATCGTCTGGAAGACACCGTCGCCGAAGCCCGCGCCGCGCAGCCGCGCCAGGCGCACTGACCGCCGCAGCGGTCACCTTGGGCTGCGCTGCGCTCCCCAACCTGCGCCATCCGTAGGTTGGGTTGAGGCGGCTCCATCGCCGAAGCCCAACGGCCCCGAACCATGATTCGCTTGTCTGCCCCCACCTCGCGTGGGGGCAGTCTTATCAGGAAGTCCCCCATGAATTCTCCCTACCTGCACATCCTCTACACCGGCGGCACCATCGGCATGCAGGCGACCGCCGCCGGCCTGGCCCCGGCCGCCGGTTTCGAGGCGCGCATCGAGGCCCTGCTGGCCAGCCGCCCGGAACTGGGCAATCCGGCCTGGCGGCTGCAGGAGCTGCTGCCGCTGATCGACAGCGCCAACATGACCCCCGCCGCCTGGGAGCGCATGGCCCAGGCCATCATCACCGCCGCCGCGGACCCGGCCTGTCGCGGCGTGCTAGTGCTGCACGGCACCGATACCCTGGCCTACAGCGCCGCCGCCCTGGCCTTCCGGCTGCTGGGCCTGGCCATTCCGGTGCTGCTGACCGGCTCCATGCTGCCGGCCGGCGTGCCGGACAGCGATGCCGACGGCAACCTGGCCGACAGCTTCGCCGCCTTTGCCAGTGGCCTGGCGCCGAGCGTCCAGGTGCAATTCCATGGCGAGCGCCTGCCGGCGGCGCGCTGCACCAAGCAGGCCAGCAGCGGCTGGAAGGCCTTCGTGGCAAGTGCCCGGCCGCGCAGTGGTGACGCCCTGGTCGCCGCACCTGCGGCCCTGCGCTTCGACCAGCCGCGCCAGGCGGTACGGGTAGCGGTGCTGCCGCTGTTTCCGGGCGTCGATGGCGCCACCTTGCGCGGTCTGGCGGGCAGCGGCGTGCAGGGGCTGGTACTGGAGTGCTATGGCAGCGGTACGGGCCCCGCCGACGACGCCGACTTCCTCGCGGCGCTGGCCGAACTGCGCGATGCCGGGGTACCGGTGGTCGCCCTCAGTCAGGGTGCTCGCGGCACGGTGGAACTGGGCACCTACGTCGCCGGCAGCGGCCTGGCCGACGCCGGGGTGATCTCCGGTCGCGGCATGACCCGCGAAGCCGCCCTGGGCAAGCTGCACAGCCTGCTCGGCTGCGGGCTGGATCGCGCGGCGGTGGCCGAGTGGATCGGACGTAATCTGTGCGAGGAGTTGTGATCTTCGGCTAGGTGCCGGCTGCTCCCTCACCCCGGCCCTCTCCCAGGGGGAGAGGGGGCGTTTGGGTAGACGCCGCAGCAAGGCAGTGACCCTGCCAAACCAGGAGTGAGTCCTGCGCACGCTCCAATATCCAACACGCCAAAGCCTATCGGAGCCTCCCCTCTCCCTCTGGGAGAGGGCCAGGGTGAGAGTCCGCTTGACGCCTGACAGCCCCAAGCCCTTCGCACCAAACTCCCCTGCGCGCCCCCTCTCCCCCCGGGAGAAGGCCGGGGGAAGGGCCCGCTTGACGCCTGACACAACGCACCAAGCTCCCCTTGAGCGCCCCCTCTCCCTTTGGGAGAGGGCCGGGGTGAGGGCAAGCCCTGACGCCAAAGTAGCCCCTACAGCGCCTCGCGCCACAGGCTCACCGCCATCTCGGCCGAGGCGCCCGGCGCCACGCTGAGGACGTCGTCCATCACCCGGGCGGTCTCGATGCAGAGCATGCCGGTCCAGGCGTCGTCGGCGAACTGGCTCAGGCGCGCGGCCTTGTCGATCCAAGGATTCCACAGCACCGCCGAATGGCTGTTGCGGGTCTCCACGAACAGTCGGCGCTGCCACTGAGTATCGCGGATCGCCAGACGCGCCGGCAGACCGACATAGACCCGGTCGGTCTCGGCGGTGATGGTCGGCTCGCCGTTCTGCCGCTTGCGGGTCCAGCCGTCCAGGCAGTCGTAGTAGTCGGCGTTGGCCAGGCCTTCGATGCCCACTTCGCGCACGTCGCTCACGGCGAAATAGGTGTGCAGCGCCTGGCTCAGCACCAGCGGGTGATCTTCCAGATTGCGCACGCTTAGGGTCAGCTCCAGGCGTTCGCCCACACTCAGGCTCAGGGTCAGCTCGGTGGCATGGGGCCAGCCCGGAGTGGTCTCGGCGGAGGTGCGGTGGTGGAAATCCAGGCGCACCCGGTCGGTATCCACCTCGACGCCACCGGCCTGCCAGGCGACCTGGCGCGCCAGGCCGTGAGCCGGGGCGTCCGCGGTGGTGGTGCACATCGCCTGGACTTCGGCCGGATTCTTCAGCAGGTCGCCGAACCAGGGCCAGCAGACCGGGATGCCGCCACGGATCGGGGTACCGGGCTCGAACACGGCTTCCGGATTGCCCCAGACGATGTCCGGCTCGCCGTCGAAGCCGTAGCGCAGCACATGGGCGCCCTGGCAGGCCACCAGGGCTTCGGCCTGGCCGACGCGGATGCGCCAGACGGGCAATTGGCCCAGTTGGATCTGTTCGACGAGGGGGGCAGCGGACATGGGATGACTCCTGGAAAAGGTGAGAGGCGACTGTAGTCCAGTCGAGGACCGGGCTCCAGCCAGCCATGGACAGCGCCGGCGGCAAAAGCTTCCAACGTCGCCCGCGTCTCATACCCGCGCGGCGGCGCTCGGCTAGACTCCTGGCCTCGTCCCCCAGGAACCGCTTCGCCATGTCGGCTTTCCCGCGCCTTTCCGTTCTGCTCGGCCTGACCCTGCCGCTCCTGGCCAACGCGGCGACCTCTCTCGACGACGAGGTCCGCACCGCCGCCCGCGCGGTGATGGCCGAGCAGGACCTCCCAGGCCTCGCGATAGGCGTCAGCGCTCCGGGCCTGCGCCGGCTCTACTACTTCGGCGTGGCCGACCGCCGCAGCAGCCAGCCGGTGGACGCCGCCACCCTGTTCGAGATCGGCTCCCTGAGCAAGACCTACACCGCCACCCTGGGTGGCTACGCGGCGGCGACGGGCCGGCTGCGGCTGGACGAAACGGTTGCGCAGGTTCGCCCGGCCCTGGCCGGCAGCGCCATTGGCCAGGCCAGCCTGCTGCAGCTGGCCACCTACAGCGCCGGCGGCCTGCCGCTGCAATTTCCCGACAGCGTCACCCGCGACGATCAGACGACGGCCTTCTACCGCGCCTTCCAGCCGCCCTTCCCCGCCGGCAGCCGCCGCCTCTATTCCAATCCCAGCATCGGCCTGTTCGGCGCCCTAGCGGCCCAGCGCCTCGACGAGCCCTTCGCCACGGCCCTGCAGCGCCACGTACTGACGCCCCTGGGGCTCAGTCACACCTATCTGCAGGTGCCGGCAGCGGCGCAGGACCATTACGCCTGGGGCCACGGCAAGAAAGGCGAGCCGCTGCGGGTTAATCCCGGCATCTATGCCGAAGAGGCCTATGGCATCAAGACCACCGCCGGGGATCTGCTGGGTTTCATCGAGGCCAACCTGAATCCTGGCCGGCTGCCGGCACCTCTGGCCAAGGCGATCACCACCACCCAGCAGGGCTACTACCGCAGCGGTCCCATGACCCAGGGCCTGGGCTGGGAGGCCTACCCCTATCCGCTAGCCAAGACCCAGCTGCTGGCCGGCAATACCCCGGCGATGGCCCTGGAGCCGCAGCCGGTGGACTGGCAACACCCGCCATTGCTGGCGAGCGGCGCCCGGCTGTTGAACAAGACCGGCTCCACCAACGGCTTCGGCGCCTATGCGCTGTTCGTCCCCGAGCGTCGGATCGGCCTGGTGATCCTGGCCAACCGCAACTACCCGAATTCCGCACGGATCGAGACGGCCTGGCGGATCTTGCAGCAGCTCGATGGCGGGGTGCAGTAAGCGAACGTGTTGCCGCGGCCATGGCACTCCGCTCTACCGGTCGCCGTAGGTTGGGTTGAGCGCAGCGAAGCCCAACGTCGTCTTGGGACGCAGGCATTGTTGGGCTTCGACGATGGAGCTGTCTCAACCCAACCTACGGACCAAAGCGAGGGCGTAGGTTAGGTGGATGACGGCGCAGCCTCATGCGCGAAGTCCAACCTCAGGCCCCGCCCGACTCCTCCCGCCCCTCCGCCGGCACCTCGTGCTCGGTGGCGTAGCCGGCGTCGGCCGCTTCCAGCACGCCATGGGCGATGCTGCAGAACAGCGAATTGACCCGACGCATGTCGCTGAGCAGCCCCAGGTGCAGGGAGCTGGTCTCGAAGCTCTCCACCACCTGCTGGTGCAGCCGCTCGACATGGGCATGGGCATAGCGCCGCTCCAGCAGGCGGAAGCGTTGCTTGAGCCGGCGTAGACGGCGCGCCGCGTCCAGGTCGCCAGACAGATAGACCGACAGGCATAGCTTGAGGCTGTCGACTAGCAGCCGGTGCAGCGCGGAGAGTTCATCCACCCCGGAGGCCGAGAAGGACCGCCGCGCGGCGATCTTCTTGCTGTCCACGTCGCTGGCCATGCGCTCGATCAGATCGCCGGCCTGCTCCAGGTTGATCGCCAATTCGATGGTCTCGGCCCAGCGCCGGCTGTCGCGCTCGTCCAGGTCATCGCGGGGCATGCGCGCCAGGTACAGCTTGATCGCCGTGTAGAGGGCGTCGACATCATCATCGAGGCGGCGCACCTCGCGGGCCAGCTGCTTGTCGCCGGCGTTGATCAGCACCAGCAGGTGCTGCAGCATCTGCTCGACGACGTCGCCCATGCGCAGCAGTTCGCGGGAGGCGTTGGTCAGCGCCAGGGCCGGGGTGTCCAGGGCGGCGGTGTCCAGGTGGCGCGGCCGCAGGATGGTCTCGGCGCTGTCCTTGGCCGGCAGCATGGCGGTGCAGAAGCGCGCCAGGGGCCCGGTCAGCGGCAGGAACAGCAGGCAGCGCACCAGGTTGTAGGCGACGTGGAAACCGATCACCACCTCGGCGTCGTTGAAGTCGTAGCCCTGCAGCCAGTCGGCCAGCAGGCCGATCCAGGGCAGCACCAGGATGCAGCCGGCCAGCTTGAACAGCAGGCTGCCCACCGCCACCCGCCGCGCCTCGACGCCCTGCTTGGCCGCGCCCATCAGCGCCAGCACGCCGCTGCCCAGGTTGGCGCCCACCACCAGGCACAGCGCCACCTTGAGCGAGATGACCCCGGAGCCGGCCAGGGTGGCGGTGAGCAGCACCGCTGCCAGGCTGGAGTAGGAGACCATGGCGAAGACCGCGCCGGTCAGGGCATCCAGTAGTTGATCACCGGTCAGCGAAGAGAACAGCACCTTGACCCCGGCGGCGTGGGTCATGGGCGAGGCCGCCTCGACGATCAGCTGCAGCGCCAGGATGATCAGGCCCAGGCCGATGGCGACCCGGCCGAGCTGGCCGGCGCGGGTCTGCTTGCGGCCGAGAAAGAACACCACGCCAAGAAAGATCAGCAGCGGCGACAGCCAGGACAGGTCGAAGGTCAGCACCCGCGCCATCAGCGCGGTGCCCACGTCGGCACCGAGCATGATGGCCAGCGCCGGGGTGAGCGGCACCAGGCCCTGGGCGACGAAGGAGGTCACCAGCAGCGCCGTGGCGTTGCTGCTCTGCACCAGGGCGGTGACGGCGATGCCCGAGAGAAAGGCCAGCGGCATGCGCTGCATGCTGCGGCTGAGCACCCGCCGCAGGCTGGCGCCGTATACCCGCAGGATACCGGTGCGCACGATATGGGTGCCCCACACCAGCAGGGCAACGGCGGATAGCAGATTGAGCAGTGTCAGCATCGTGGCGCCCTCCCGGCGCGTGTCCAAGAGCTCCTGGCGAGCTTGTCACAAAATCGTAATGACCGTTCTGCACAGACGCACGAGCCCGAAGGCAGGGCACCTTCGGGCTCGTGGGGACTTGCTGGATTAGGCGGCGGAGACCCGGGTGGGTTCCGCCGCGGCGCTTAGATCTGCTCTTTGCGCAGCTTGACCGCGTCGCGGGCCTTGGCCTTGCCGCGCAGGCGGATGTTGATGGCTTCCACCGCCAGCGAGAAGGCCATGGCGAAGTAGACGTAGCCCTTGGGCACATGGACCTCGAAGGCTTCGGCGATGAGCACGGTACCCACCACGATCAGGAAGGACAGCGCCAGCATCTTCAGGCTCGGGTGCTTGTCGATGAAATTGCTGATGGCCCCGGCCGCCAGCATCATCACCAGCACCGCGACGATGATCGCCGCCACCATCACCGGCACATGGCTGACCATGCCGACCGCGGTGATCACCGAGTCCAGCGAGAAGACGATGTCGATGATGGCGATCTGGATGATGGTGCCGATGAAGCCGCTGCCCTTCTTCTGGGGGGCGTCCTCGTCCTGCTCTTCCTCGCCTTCCAGGCCGTGGTAGATCTCGGCGCTGCTCTTCCACAGGAGGAACAGACCGCCGAAGAAGAGGATGAGGTCACGCCCGGAGATGCCCTGGCCGAAGACAAAGAACAGGTCGGCGGTGAGACGCATCACCCAGGTGATGGACAGCAGCAGCAGGATGCGGGTGACCATGGCCAGGGCCAGGCCGAAGAAGCGGGTCCGCGCCTGCATGTGCTTGGGCATGCGGCTGACCAGGATGGAGATCATGATGATGTTGTCGATGCCCAGAACGATTTCCAGGGCCGTCAGGGTAAAGAAGGCGACCCAGATTTCCGGGTTGGTCAGCCAGTCCATTGCAAATCCTCTTTTAGCTGAGACGCGCTCGGGCGCGCGCTCCAATGGAAAAGGCGCGTCGGACGACGCGCCGTTTTCGAACAGCCGGCAAGGCTAGTCGTACATTTGGTAAAACTCTAGCGGCTGTACAGCGGAAACACACCCAGTAACAAAGCGCCGACCAGCAGGAACATGCAGGTCACGGTGGCCCATTTCAGGGTGAAGCGCTGATGGTCACCGAACTCCACCTTGGCCAGGCCCACCAGCAGGTAGGTCGAAGGCACCAGGGGGCTGAGCAGGTGCACGGGCTGACCGACGATGGAGGCCCGGGCGATCTCCACCGGACTGATGCCATAGGCCGCAGCGGCCTCGGCCAGCACCGGCAGCACGCCGAAGTAGAAGGCGTCGTTGGAGATGAAGAAGGTGAACGGCAGGCTGACCAGGGCGGTAATCACCGCCATGTACGGGCCCAGGGCGTCCGGAATCACCGCCAGCAGGCCCTTGGACATGGCGTCGACCATGCCGGTACCCGAAAGGATGCCGGTGAAGATGCCCGCGGCGAAGATCAGCGAAACCACTGCCAGGACGTTCTCGGCATGGGCGGCGATGCGCTGCTTCTGCATGTTCAGGCAACGGTAGTTGACGGTCATGGCGATGCCGAAGGCGATCATGAACAGCACTGGCATCGGCAGCACGCCGACGATCAGCGCGGCCATCAGCGCCAGGGTCAAGAGGCCGTTGAACCAGCGCAGGTGCGGGCGCCGGGCCTCGGCGCACTGGGAGACGGTGACGTCGGCGCCTTCGGTCTCGCCGATCTGCAGGATGCCCAGACGGGCGCGCTCGCTGCGACCATAGAGGTAGGCCAGGAAGAACAGCCAGGCGATGGCCAGCAGCATGGGCGCGATCATGGGCACGAAGACGTCGGCCGGATCCACGTGCAGGGCACTGGCGGCGCGGGCGGTCGGACCGCCCCAGGGGGTCAGGTTCATCACGCCGCTGGAGAGCAGCATCAGGCAGGTCATGATCAGCGGATTCATGCCCAGGCGCCGGTACAGCGGGAACATGGCCGCCACGCAGATCATGTAGGTGGTCGAGCCGTCACCGTCCAGGGAGACCACCAGGGTCAGGAAGACGGTGCCCATGGCCACCTTGAGCGGATCGCCCTTGACCAGCTTGAGGATCCAGCGCACCGCCGGGTCGAACAGACCGGTGTCGATCATCACGGCGAAGTAGAGGATCGCGAACAGCAGCATCACGCCGGTGGGCGCCAGCTTGCGGATGCCGTCGAGCATCATCGGGCCGAGGGCGTCGAGCTTGACGCTGCCGAGGCTGGCGAATTCACTGGACAGCGCCCAGGCCAGCACGGCGAAGGCGATGGGCACCATGGTCAGGGCGATCAGCGGAGACAGGCGCTTGGTCATGATCAGGTACATGAAGGTCATGACCATGGCGAAGCCGAGGAAAGTCAGCATGGGAATACCTCTGAATTTTCGCGAAGAGAAGGAGGGTTCAGCCGCGGCGCAGCGGCGCGGAGAGGGCGAAAATCCAGGGGAGACGGGCGCGCGGGGACGCCTGGAGGGAAAGATACGACATGGCAAGAATCCTGGTTATTTTTGTAGGCACGTCGCCCGCTCACGGGGGCGGGTCTTGAGCGGATCCTAAGAGGTCAACCTTTCGCCAGCCTTGCGTGGTGGCGAATGGATGTTGCCGGATGTCACGAAGCGGACATGAAGGAAGGGGTTAGCCGCCCCGCTGCCAGTACAAAACGCTCAGCTGCTCGATGCAGCAATCGAGCGGGCTCTGGATCCTGGTGGACCGCCTGCGCGCCGAGAGGGCCCAGGCGCCGATCTGAATGACGCCTGGTGGCAAGAAAAAAGCGGACAACGCCCTGAGCGCTGTCCGCTTTTTTGCCGACTGAATGCGGGCGTCAGCCGCGCAGTCGCGTGTTGAGCACGGCGATGTGCTCCGGGCCGATGCCGCAGCAGCCGCCGATCAGGCTCGCGCCACGCGCCTGCCAGTCCTGGGCGAAGCTCAGGTAGCCGGGCGGATCCAGGTCCGGACGCAGGGGGTCGAGGCCGTCGTTGGCGGTGGCCTCTTCCGGCTGGGGCGGGAAGGCGTTGGCATAGGCACCAAAGGGAATCTCGATCCCCGCCGCGGCGAAGGTCGCCCGCGCGGTATCCAGCGCCGCGGCCATCACCTCGGGCTGGCTGCAATTGAACAGCAGCGCCCCGGCGCCCAGCTCCACCGCCAGCTGCGCGGCCGCGGCCACCGGCTCGCCGGATCTCAGCCGTGGGATCTCGTCGACGTCTTCGTCCTTCAGGGTGAAGGACAGCCACAGCGGCTTGCCATCCCCGGGCAGCCCGGCGGCGATGGCACGCACCTCGGCCAGGGAACTCTGGGTTTCCACCAGCCAGAGATCGACATGGGGCGTCAGACCGCGGATCAGCGGCTGCAGCACCTCGTCCACCCGCGCCGGCTCGAACAGATCAGGACGATAGGAGCCGAACAGCGGCGGCAGCGAACCCGCCACCCGCACCGGCTGACCACTGGCCACCACCGCCTGCCGCGCCAGCTGACCGGCCCGCGCAGCCAGGGCCTCGCCTTCGGCGGCGAAGCGCTCCTCGCCGATATGGAAGGGCACCACCGCATAGCTGTTGCTGGTGATCACCTGGGCACCGGCCTCGATATAGGCGCGATGCACCGCCTCCACCTGCTCCGGCGCCTCGCTCAGGGCCAGGGCCGACCACTCCGGCTGGCGAAAGGGTGCGCCACGGCGCTGCAGCTCACGACCCATGCCACCGTCGAGCAGAACAAGATTCATGTTGGCCATATAGCTATTTCACTTTTCCTTATAACCAAAACAGAGTTCAATATCGGTTCTCATATCTCTCTAATACCAGGCCCTCTTTCCCTTTGCAAAGGACGCCCCCATGAGAACCGCTCTGCTATCGGCCCTCGGCCTGACCCTGGCGCTGGCCGCCACCTCGGCCTCGGCCGGCGCCACCCTGGACCGCATCAAGGCCAAGGGCGAGCTGGTCAATGTGCTCATGGAGAGCTATCCACCCTTCTCCCAGCTCAATGCCCAGAATCAGCTGGAAGGCTTCGACGTCGACGTGGCCAAGGCCGTGGCCGACAAGCTCGGCGTCAAGCTGCGCCTGGAAACCCCTTCCTGGGACGTGATCGCCGCCGGTCGCTGGAGCGGTCGCTACGACGTCTGCATCTGCTCCATGACGCCCAGCCAGGCGCGCGCCCAGGTGTTCGATTTCCCGGTCAACTACTACGCCTCGCCAGCGGTGATCGTGGTCAACGCCGGTGACGACCGCATCCACGGTGCCAAGGACCTCTCCGGCAAGAAGGTCGGCGTTACCAGCGCCTCCTCCTACGAAGGCTACCTGAACAAGGACCTGACCATCGAAGGCCAGGAGGACAAGCCGCTGAGCTATCCCTTCGACCAGGTGCAGGTGGTGCCCTTCCCCGACGACAACGTCGCCTTCCAGGACCTGGGCCTGGGCGCCGGCAAACGCCTGGACGCGGTGCTGACCAACCTGGTGACCGCCCAGCCGCGCCTGGCCCAGGACAGCAAGTTCAAGCTGGCGGGCGCGCCGCTCTATGCCGAGCCCAACGCCGTGGCCATCGAGAAGGGTGATGCGGAATTCGCCGCCAAGCTGCGCGAGATCATCGAGGGGCTGCGCCAGGATGGCACCCTCAAGCGGATCTCCGACAAGTGGATCGGTGCCGACATCAGCCAATGAGTCCGCTACCGCCCCCAGACCAGCGCCGCCCCCTGCTGAGCTTTCGTACCCGCGTTTGGCTGACCTGGCTGGCGCTGCTGGCCGGGGGTGTGTGCTTCGTGCTCGGCTTCGACCTCAAGTTCGCCAGCGTCTGGCCGCGCCTGCCCAATCTGGTGGGCTGGCGCCTGGGGCCCAACGGCTTCCTGCAGGGTGCGGCCCTGACGCTGTTCCTCAGCCTCAGCTCCATCTTGGTATCAGTGCTGCTGGGCTTCGCCGCGGCCCTGGGTCGGCTGTCGTCCAGCGCCCTGGCCTATGGCGTGGCGACCTTCTACGCCTCCTTCTTTCGTGGCACCCCGCTGCTGATCCAGATCCTGCTGATCTACCTGGGCCTGCCGCAGATCGGCGTGGTACCCGGCGCCATCAGCGCCGGCATCCTCGCCCTGTCGCTGAATTACGGCGCCTACCTCAGCGAAATCTTTCGCGCCGGCCTGCTCGGCGTCCCTGCCGGTCAACGCGAGGCAGCCCTGGCTTTGGGCCTGTCGCCGCGGGTGATCTTCTGGCGCGTCACCCTGCCCCAGGCCATGCGCAGCATCATCCCGCCCACCACCAGCCAGTTCATCTCCATGCTCAAGGACTCCTCCCTGGTTTCGGTGATGGGTGTCTGGGAGGTGATGTTCCTCGCCCAGTCCTATGGCCGCTCCAGCTATCGCTATCTGGAAATGCTGACCACCGCGGCGGTGCTCTACTGGCTGATGTCCCTGGCCATGGAATTCATGCAGTCGCGCCTGGAGCGGCACTATGGGAAGGCGTATCGGGGGCGTTAGGGCCTGTGGCTAGGCTGCGAAGCACTGACGTCCGATCGACGCCTCACCACCGGAGTAGCCAGGATGAAAGTGGATTGGCATGGTGCCGAGCTGACTCGTGCCGCCGTTACTGATCGGCACTACAGGCACACGCAGAACGTTCGCCGCTTCATGCTCGCGGCCTGTGGCGAGGCCTTCCGCTTCGATCGCGACCTCATGGCGTGGATCCGCAGGGGAGTACCCAAGACCCTGGGCGATGTGGTGGATGAATGGCACCGTCGGCAACGCGGTCGATAGCGTCTTGCTGTCTCTAATCACTCGCTGATCCTCGCTGTTTATAAGCGGAAGCGGAGGCCACATGACTGAAACGGAAACCACTACTCAAAAGCTGTCCCGTTTTGAAACGGCGCGTTTTTGTCTTGAATCGCTGATGGCCAACTGTTCGCGGTTGATCCAGGCAGAAGAGGCGAAATCAGAGCCGGATCAGGCCTGTATCGATCAATTGAAGGCCAGGCGTCGCGAATACCGCAGACTTCGTAACGATCTGGATTTCGACGATCGAAGACAGGTCGAGGACGCCATAGCCACCTATGGCCCTCAGGCAAAAGCCGCTATGCAACAGACAGCGAGACAGGATCCTGGTGCGAGCTGATTGACTGGGCGCCAACCGGGATGAATGCCGATCGTGCTGGATGACGTCAGCGTAGGAAAAGCTGCTCCTCAAAGGATCGCACCCGGTACAGGCGGAGTGATCCTTTGAAATCGCAATTATGGCAGCAGGATCCAGCCACTACTTGAGATCGGTCGTCAGCTCCGGCGTACCGAAGCTGACGAGCCTGGCATTGGAACGTTCGAAATAGCCCTGCCAGAAACGTTCGAGACTCTGCAGTACCTTGCCAGAACGATAGGCACCCTTGGCATCGTCACCGATCAAGCCCGCACCCATGACATACACCCGGGCGCCGTCCAGTTGGGCGAACAGCTCCTTCTTCTCTACCTTGGCCAGCTCGGCTGCAGGGTCGATTCCACGAATGCGGTTGGCTTGATAGAAGCTGCCGAAGTCGCTGTTCTCCAGCATGTCTGATACCAGCAGAATGATCTGATCCTCGCTAGGCTCCTGGCCTAGGTCTTCGCCAATCTTCTTGAGGCTGGCGAAGATTTCACTGCGCGATATCTCCTCGTTAGGCTTGCCGAAACTCTCGACGAATTGCTTGCCGAACGTCTTCTGGAAAAAAGCGGCCTGCTGTTGCAGACAGGTATCGAGCTTCTTGAGGCTGGCGTTGCCGATATGGTTACGCACCTTCCCAACCAACGGTTTTTCCAGGATGCCGGCAAACTGCAACTTCATGTAGTTGTTCTGCAACAAAGCCGAAAATTGATAGAGCTTGATGCTGTCGCCTGGCTGTAGGTATCTCAGGGTGTGCTCCCAGGCACTGCTTTTGAGCGCCTGGGGCATATTGACCGTTTCATCGATGACCACCGTCAACGCTCGCCCCGACGGGGCTGGCTGTTCGCTGGCCAATTGCGCATAGCGGTAACAGCTCGGCAAGTCGTTACGTTCAGCCGCCATTGTCGCAGGCGCCAACAATAGGCCCACAATTGCCAAGGTTGTGGTCAGGCGCATTTCAGGCACCCTCTTTCTTGGCACGCTTTATCGCCATCTGAACTTTCTGCTTGCTCAGCAGTGCGGCGCTGTCGACACCCAGTTCTTCGCCGATGGCGGTCAGTTCTTCGGGCGAATAGACCGTGAGGTCGCCCAGGTTGGCGATCAAGGCGTTCTGCTCTAGGGCAGGTGCCGGTGCCGATACAGATGCTGGTGCTGGTGCTGGTGCTGGTGCTGGTGCTGGTGCTTCAACGGTCGCGCTCGACGAACGCTCAGGAGCTGAGGTTTCAGCAACAGCAGCCACGTTGTTGAGCGCAGCCAATTCACGCTGCAACGCCTGTTTTTGCTTGGCGGTATCAAGCGCCTCACGCATCGCTTCCAGCTCGCTGGCAGCCTGATGCGCTTTTTTCTGCCGCTGACTTTCGCTGTTCTGCCGCTCTTTCTCGTTGGCATAGAGCGCAAAGCTCCGACGCAGACCACGGTCGGCACTACCGCCTAGAGAATGACGATGCTCGATCCGCTCTTGCAGACTGCTGAGCTTGGCCTCGGCATCTCGGGCGACTCGATCACGCTGACTCTGCTGATAGGCCGCGAATTCGCTGGCACTGCTGAAGCCGGAGATATAGCCCGCTGCTTCCCGTGACTGGGTGCCGGCGAACGAACGGAAAACGCCGATCAGGATGCCGATGATCTGTACGCCGATGAAAATGACCGACAGGATGAAGAAGGTGAGTTTGTAGGCGAAGATCTGATCGCCAGCCACTTCACTGGCCGCACGCTGGTCAGCCGCCTGACCATCGGCAGTGGCTTCGCTGGGCAACTGGAAAGGCGAAGCGTCTGGGATGAGCGCCGAACTGCTACCCGACGCATAGGGCGAACCGTTTACCTGCTGGGTTTCCAGCTCGTTGATGGTGGACGCTCGGATAAAATAGGCACCAATGGCCAGAGTTAGAATAAGCGCCGTAGCAATGATAGTGGTCCACCAGGTCGGGGAGACCGTGGCGTTGTGCTTTACTCGATTGATGATATGCAGGTACTTGGGCTCTTTATCATCGAGGCCGGTACGGTCCAGATCGACGTTGGCATCGGCCTGAAGATCCTTGGCGTTGTTGTTGCGCCGAGCCTGCCGATGCCATTCGCGGGCTTTGCGGATAAGGCCGTTGCGGTGAATCTCGGCACCCATGAGGTGGGTAGCAGGAACCAGAATGGTACCGATCAGCAGGGAGATGACGATGGCCGAGAATTCCGCCTGATTGGCGGAAATATTGTTGGCAATGAAAGGCGCCAGTACCAGGGCGAAGATGAACGCCTCAAGGATCACCAGAAAGATACTGCCGATCCACAGGGGCAATCCCGTAGGTTTGCGGCCGCGCTCTTCCACCTTGTTCAGATAGTTTGCGCATTTGTCGTAGAAGGTTGCGTCCTTGTTCACGCGCTCATAATAGCGATGGTATTTCGCGCATAGTTCACGCTCGGCCTTGTACCAGGCCGTCCCGCCTTCTTCACGATCCTGCATGAGATCGCGTTTGGACGCCTTGGCGATGAAGCCCACGACCGGAAAACTGACGCCCAGATTGAGAAAGAAGTACTTAACCTCATCCCACCAGCGGATGATTACCACGACCAATACCAGCAGGCTGATCAGCGGCCATATCGCGTAGCGATAAGCCGCCAGCGCTGTTGTCAACGTCTCGAAAAGTTCCATGTTTCGTCCCCGGAATCAGCCGCGCACAGGCGCGTAAGTCGCTATGTAAGGTTTGGTGCCATTGTCGTAAAACAGGTCGCCGTCGATACTCTTGTCGCCGGTCTTTTTAATTACTACATCAATACAACTTACCGGTGCCTGCTCGGGCTTTTCCAAGAAGACCCGGTAGAGAATGGCGTCTTCGCCTTCATAGGTATTGGCGACGGCCGTATAGGCATCGCTGGGTCCGCCTTTGTTTTTTTCATAGTTCTGGGTAATGAAGACTTTCGGATCCTTCACCAGCGCAGCGTTGTCACGCAGCACGGCAACCGGCGACAGGGTCACAAGATGGCCATTGACCAGACCGGCCCAGGCGCGCCCGTTCATGCCGGGCAGGTATTCGCGCGTGACATGGTCAGATAGCGCAGCGCCGGTCGCGAAGCTTTTGACCTCGCCGCTGACGCGCGGGGCGTCCTGTTGACAGCTGCTCATGGGTACCTGGGCATAGGCACTGGAAATCAGCGCGAATCCGCCACTTTTCGGACGCAGGGCCTGACCGAGCTTCCAGGCACCGCTATCAACCGGCTGACCGCCGAAATCGATTTTCGCCAAGCTCGGCTTCGTCTGCCGAGGCGCCTCGGCATCTGTCGTCTTGGCCGCTTTCGACGGCGCAGTGGCAACAACCGGTTTTTTACCCTCGGGCTTGGCCACGGACTCCGTGGCGGTGCCATGGGCCAGATACTTGGCGTTGTTCTTTTCCGCGTTGATGCGCTTGACCAGCATGGCCTTGTCATTCAACTCGACGATCTCGACGCGGCGGTTCTTGCCGCGTTCGAGCGGATTGCTGTTGTCGGCGATGGGGCGCGAGGCGCCGGCACCCTGGAAGTACATGCGGTCTCGCGAAATGCCCTGCTCGACCAGAATGCTCGCCACTGCCCGCGCGCGCTGCTCCGACAGTGCCTGGTTAATGGCCGGCGTACCGGTGGCATCGGTGTGGCCGACGATGAGGATCGGCGTGGCTCCCTTGCCCACATAGGCACTGGCCAACTTGCCGATCTTGCGGCGACCTTCGTCGTTGAGCTGAGCACTCCCTATCGGGAACATACCTTCGTCGGCGATCTGGGCCACCAGGCCCGCCTCTTGCGGCGCGGCCGAAGGTGTAGCGGCGGCGGTCTGCAGCGTTTCCACCTGTAGCGGGATCTTTTCCTGTTCGGCGATCTGCTTGAGTCGCTCAAGACGATTCTTGTAGGCCAGAGCCGCGCCACAACCCACCGAGGCACCGACCACGGCCCCGGCGATCAGCGTCGCACCATCGCCCTTGGCCAGCGCAGCCGCGGCTACGCCCGTAGCGGCACCAAGGAAACCGCCGGCCAGGCAGTTGACGGTGCGACTCTGGCCGCTGGAAAAATTATCGACGGTGGCGCAGCCGGTAACGCCCAAGGAAATGGCTACGGTCAGCGCAGCAAGGCGTACTGGCCGGGAAGGAAGCAAAGAAGCCTGACTCACGTAAGTGACTCCTGGTTACTGGAGATAACGGATAACCAGGATGAAACGACCTATGATGTTTCATCCATGAAAACGGCGGGTGCTTTATCTAGCAGGATAGAAGCCTGGATTATATCCCGATATTACGGGTGGAAAGTGAAGAAGTGGGTTCGATGCAATGACAGCCAACTTGAGTCGGGCCTAATAATCTCAAGGCAATATCATAACTAACGTTATTGCCTGCATAACTACTCCATCCAGGCCCGCCGCAGCCTGGCCAGCGCCTCGACGATCCGCGCCTCCGGCACCGCAGCAAAACCCAGCACCAACCCGGCGCGGGCGTCGGGCGGGGTCGGGCCCTCCGGTAGCCAGTAGCGCGACAGCGCATTGAGCTCCACCCCGACCGCGGCTGCCCGCTCTACCAGTTCGGCTTCGCGGGCCGGATGGGTGACCGGCAGGCACAGATGCAAGCCGGCCACCGGCACGCCCGGCGCGGCGCAACCAGCGACCGCGGGCCAGCCGGCCAGCAGGGCATCGCGGCGGCTACGCGCCGCACGTCGCATGCGCCGGATATGGCGCTGGAAATGGCCCTGTTCGATGAAATCGGCCATGACCGTCTGGGTGGCGCTGTCGAGATGGCGGATGCCGGCCCGTTGCAGTTCCAGCAGCGCCGGCAGCAGCGCGGGCGGGGCCACCAGATAGCCCAGGCGCAGGCCGGGAAAGGCGATCTTGGAAAAGGTGCCGACATAGAGCACCCGACTGTGGCGATCCAGCGCGGCCAGGGGCGCCAGCGGCGCGCCCTGGTAGCGATACTCGCCGTCGTAGTCGTCCTCGATGATCCAGCCGTCCCGCTGGCGCGCCCAGTCCAGCAGCGCCAGGCGGCGCGGCAGGGACAGTACCGCGCCGGTGGGATACTGGTGCGACGGGGTGACATAGACCAGCCGGCAGTCCGGCAGCCCTGCCAGCTGCTCTACCATCAGCCCGGCCCCATCCACCGCAACGCCCTGCAACCGCGCCCCGCCACTCTGCAAGGCCAGGCCCGCGGCGCGATAGCCGGGATCCTCCATGGCCGCCCGGGCTCCGGGCGCCAGCAGCAACCGGGCGCAGAGTTCGATGGCCTGCTGGGCACCGCTGGTGATGAGGATCTGCTCGGGTGCGCAGACCAGGCCCCGCGCCTGGCGCAGGTAAGCGCTCAGCAGGCGGCGCAGCCGCGGTTCGCCGCCGGGTTCGCGATAGCCCAGCAGCGCCGGCTCCGGCTGGCGCCAGAAGCGCTGCTGCAACCGCGCCCAGGTGGCGAAGGGAAACAGGTCCACCGCCGGCAAGCCGACCCGAAAGGCGCACGGCGCGCCGGGCGGCACGCTGGCCAGGGGCACGAGTGTCGCACTGGCCGTGGCTTCGGGAGCAGCCAGCGCCCGGGTCACGGGCGCGACATAGGTGCCGTCACCCGGACGGCTGTCGAGAAAACCCTCGGCCAAGAGCTGCTCGTAGGCGGCGGTTACGGTATTGCGCGACACGCCTAGCAGCCGCGCCAGTTCGCGACTGGCGGGTAGCCGCACTCCAGCGGCCAGCTCACTGGCCAGGATGCGCTCGCGCAGGCCCTGGTAGAGCTGGCGCGCCAGGCCCTGACCCGATTCCAGCAACAGCCCCGACGGCTCGAATCCCAGCATGGATTGGCACCCTGAAAGTCATGGAAATTGGCTCTTACAGGGAGCCAAAGCCGACCTTAGCATGGCCGAACGTCACTGGAGTTCCTGCCCATGTATCCCAATCCCGCCTTCCGCCTCGACGACCTGCCCAGGCTGCACCAGCACCTGCGCGATCACGCCCTGGCGCTGCTCATCAGCCAGACCGACACCGGTCCGCTGGTGAGCCATCTGCCGTTCTGGCTTGAGCCCGACGAGGGCCCCTATGGCACCCTCTACGGCCATCTAGCGCGCAGCAATCCCCAGGCCCCGGCGCTGGTCGAGGCGGGACAGGTACTGGCGGTGTTCCAGGGACCCCAGGCCTATGTCAGCCCGGCCTTCTATCACGGCAAGACCGAACATGGCCGGGTGGTGCCGACCTGGAACTACCAGGCGGTGCACGCCCGCGGCCGCGTCGAGGTGTTCGACGATCCCGAGCGCCTGCTACCGCTGCTGGAGCGCCTCACCGACCGGCACGAAGCCGGGCGCGCCCGGCCCTGGCAGGTCGCGGATGCGCCAGCGGACTTCGTGCGGGGCATGCTGCGCGCCATCCGTGGTCTGCGCCTGCCGCTGGACAGCCTCCAGGGCATCGCCAAGCTCAGCCAGAATCGCACCGCCGCCGACCGCGAAGGCGTCCGCCAGGGGCTGGCCGCCAGCCCTGTACCCGGCGACCAGGCCCTGGCCGCCCTGATCCCCTCTCCCGCCTGACCTTGGAGCCACCCATGACCATCCGCCCCCTGAGCGAAGCCGATCACGCCGTCTGGCACACGTTGTGGCAGGCCTACCTGGCCTTCTACGAGACCCGGCTGCCGGAAACCACCTATGCCCGCACCTGGCAACGGCTGCTCGATCCCGCCCAGCCCCTGCACGGCGCCCTGGCCTGGGACGGCGAGCGCCCCCTGGGCCTGGTGCATTTCATCTATCACCCGTCCTGCTGGACCGAGGGCGACTACTGCTACCTGCAGGATCTCTATGTCGCTGAAGGCCATCGTGGTGGCGGCCTGGGCCGCGCCCTGATCGAGCACGTCTATGCCCGCGCCAGAGCCGACGGCTGCGATCGGGTGCACTGGCTGACCCAGGAGACCAATTACCCGGGACGCCAGCTCTATGATCGCATCGCCACCCGCTCCGGTTTCATCCAGTACCGCCACCTGCTGGGAGACAGACCATGACCCCGCTCGACTGGACCCCGGCCCAGCTGCCCCAGCCCCGCTTGCTGCAGGGTCGCCATGTACGCCTGGAACCCCTGGACCCTCAGCGTCACGGCGACGATCTCTGGGAGGCCCTGCACGACCAGGACCCGGCCCTGTGGGACTATCTGCCCTATGGCCCCTTCACCGAGCAGGCGGCCTTCGACGGCTGGCTGGCGGGCCTGGCCGAAGGTCGCGATCCGCTGTTCTACGCCGTGGTGGATCCCCGCGACAGCCGTGCCCTGGGGCAGCTCAGCTTGATGAGCATCGTCCCTGAACACGGCAGCATCGAGATCGGCCATGTCGCCTTTGGCGGGCGCCTGCAGCGCACGCCCCTGGCCACCGAAGCCTTCTATCTGCTGATGCAGGAAGCCTTCGCCCTCGGCTATCGGCGCCTGGAGTGGAAGTGCGACGATGCCAATGCCCGCTCGAAACGCGCCGCCGAGCGGTTGGGAATGCGCCATGAGGGGCTGTTCCGGCAGCACCGGGTGGTCAAGGGCCGCAACCGCGACACCGCCTGGTTCAGCCTGCTGGATCACGAATGGCCCATGGTGGACGCCGGCTTCCGGCGCTGGCTGGCGGCGGAAAATTTCGATGCCGAAGGGCGCCAGCTCAGCGCCCTGGCCGTCACGCCCGGCAAATGAGAAGCAATACCAACGGAGCAGGCAAAGCGTTATCCTAGAGAGGTTGCTACCACCAGTCTCCTTTGCCGTGACCGCCATCCACGTCCTACTCGTCGACGACCACCGCAAGCTGCGCGAACCCCTGGCGATCTACTTGCGGCGCCAGGGGTTCGAGGCCACCACCGCGGCCGATGCCACGCGAATGAAGGCGCTGCTCGCGCAGCAGCGCTTCGACGTCATCGTCCTCGACGTGATGCTGCCGGATGGCGACGGCTTCAGTCTCTGCCGTGAGCTGCGCCAGCGCGACACGACGCCGGTGATCCTGCTCACCGCCCGGTGCGAACTGGACGATCGGGTGCTGGGCCTGGAACAGGGCGCCGACGACTACCTGACCAAGCCGTTCGAACCGCGTGAATTGGTGGCGCGAATTCGCACCCTGCATCGTCGCTCCCGAACGACCGCGCCGCCGCCTCCGCGCGAGTCCATCCCAGCGGCAATCTATCGTTTCGCGGGTTGGCACTACGCCGCCGTCAGCCAGCGCCTGCAGTATCCCGATGGCAGCACCCGCCGCCTGGGCCAGGCGGAGGCCCGCCTGCTGCTGGCGTTCCTGTGTCAGCCCCAGACCGTGCTGCATCGCGATCTCTTGCTGGACCGGGTGCGACCGCCCGATCGCGAGTTGGAGGACCGCAGCCTGGATCGCCAGGTCAGTCGGCTGCGCCTGCGCCTGGCCGATCCGGCCGGCGAGTCGCCGCTGCGCACCGTCTGGGGCCGCGGCTATCTGCTGGATTGCCCGGTAGAGGCACTGGACGGGCCATGATCGCTCCTTGGCGGCGCTGGCTGCAGGGCATCACGCCGCGCCTCTGTCTGCTGTTCTGCGCCGCCTTGCTGCTGGCGCACGCGGCCGCGGCGCTGGTCCTGCACCAGACCGGCGCGCTGGTCCATCCGCTGTCCTATGGTCAGGCCTTGGAGCGCCTGGCGGTGGCCCGTACCGCGGTCGAACGCCTGCCGACGGTACAGGCGCAGGCCCTGCTACGGGTGCTGGCCGAGGCACCGGCGCAGGTCTGGGTGGCCACGACGCCGGAGGTGGCGCCCTTCCCCATGCTCGCGGAAGAACGCCGCCTGACCCGGGATCTGGCGCAGCGCCTTGGACAGGCCGAAGAGGGTCTGGTGATGCAGCTGGAAGGCCTCGCTGGCGACGCCGCCCGCGCCTCGCCGCTGACCCCGGCCGGCTGGGCACCCCTGCGCTTGCGCAGCAGCGTGCGCCTGCCGGACGGTCGCTGGCTCAATGCCGTGCAGTATCCGGCACGTAGCGACGGCTGGCTGACCGCCCTGGGCTGGTCGCTGCTGCTGGGCGCCCTGCCGGTGCTGCTGCTGGCCTGGCTGCTGATCGGCCAATTGGTACGGCCGCTCCAACGGCTCACCCGCGCCGCGGAGGGACTCAGCCGGGGCGAGCGCAGTCGCCTGGAGGTCCGTCAGGGCCCACGCGAAGCCAGGGAGCTGGCCGCGGCCTTCGAGCTGATGCAGGAACGGCTGCTGCGCCACCTGGATGATCGGGTGCGCATGCTGGCCGCCATCAGCCACGACTTCAACACTCCACTGGCTGCGCTGCGGGTGCAATTGGCCCTGCTGGAGCCTTCGGTCGAGCGCGACGACATGGAAGAAAGCCTGGCCGAACTGGACGCCATGGTGCAGGAAACCCTCAACTTCATCCGTGGCGAGCGCCGGACCGAAAGCCACCAGGATGTCGACCTCGTCGCCCTGCTGCAGGCATTGCAGGATCGCTATCAGGCATTGGGCCAGACGGTGACCTGGTCGGGCACCGGCGCGGCAATGCTCCGCGGTCGCCCACTGGCCCTCAAGCGCGCCCTGGGCAATCTGCTCGACAACGCCCTGCAGCACGGTAGCAGCGCCGCACTGGAGCTCTCGTGCCCCGCGCCACAGCTGCTCCGCCTGGACATCCTCGACGACGGCCCCGGCCTGCCGGAAAACCAGCTGGAACGGGTCTTCGAGCCCTTCTACCGGCCTCCGGGCCAGCACACCGCTCGTGGCCTCGGTCTCGGCCTGGCCATCGCCCGGGCCTGTATCCTCGCCCACGGCGGCGAGCTGCAGCTACGCAATCGCCCGCAAGGCGGCCTCTGCGCCCGGATCCTGCTGCCGTCGACCTCCTAGCAGCCAGATATCCCGTAGGAGCGGCCCATGGCCGCGATCGTCCAAACAAAAGACCTTGTCGCGCCAGGACAATGGCTCCCAAGGTAGCGCCACCTTGATCGATCAGGATCTGGCTGATACTGGAGATGACCGCCTGCTCGAATAGCGCCCTCTCCCTCCGGGGCGCGCCTCACAGCGAAGTCCCAAGTGGAAAAGGCTCCGCCGTTTTCCACGCTACGGTTACAGCACCAACGCAGTGGAGGTTCCACGTGGAGCATCTGGCTCCCTTAGAAGCTCAGAGTCGCGCTCATCCAAAGATGCCGGCCGTAGTTCACCGTGCCATAGGTCTCGTCGTCCAGGCGCCGATCGTTCAGGTTGCGGATAGCGGCATTGAAGCTCAAATTGCGCGTCGCCACGAAACCGCCGCCCACGTCCCAGGTGGTATAGGCCGGCGCCGCTTCGCCGGTCAGGGTGGCGTCGTATTCCTCACCGTAGTAATCCAGCGCCGTCCACAGATTGAGCCGGTCCGACAGGGTCCAGTCCAGGCGGACGTTGGCCTTGCGCTCCGGGGTCAGGGCCAGGGGCGCACCTTGGTTGGGACCGCTGCGCTGCTCCGAGTCGAGATAGGTGAAGTTGCCGCCCAGGCGCAGGGCCTCGGTGATGTCCCAGCCACCGCTGAGCTCCACGCCGCGGATCACTGCCTCGTCGACGTTGATGCGGTCCATGCGGATGTAGCCATTCCAGCGCTCGGTGGTGGTGACCGTGGACAGCTTGTCCTGAAAGTCGTTGTAGAACAGCGTCGCCGCCGCTTCCAGATTGCGCCGGTTGGACCAGAGCGCCGCCACCTCGTAGTTGGTACTGGTCTCCGGCTTGAGATCCGGATTGCCGAGCATGACGAAGCGGTTGCGCCGCAGATAGGCGTAACCCGGCGCCACGGCGCGAATTTCCGGCGCCTTGAAGCCGCGTGAGACGCCACCCTTGAAGGTCCACTCGGGAGTGGCATGCCAGACCCCGTAGAGCCGCGGACTCCAGTGATTGCCGTACAGCTCGTGGTGATCCAGGCGCAGCCCGCCGGTGAGCGCGAAGCTGTCGGTGATGGCCCACTCGTCCTCGGCGAACAGCGCCTGCTGGGTCACCGCGAAGGAATACTGGCGGCGATCGTTCAGCCCCTGGTTCCAGTCCTGCACCTCGCCACGGTTGTATTGCAGACCGGTGGTGAGCAGGTGGTCATCCAGGGGCGTCACCAGCTTGGCATCGAACACGGTGTTCTCGACCTGCGGCTTGCGCCCATAGACATCGGTCTGCTCCGGCGTGGCAAGGCCTTCGCGAGAGGTCTCCTCGTGCAGCAGCGACACGTCCGAGCGCAGCCCGCCGGTCCAGTGGCCGGTATGACTCAGCGACCAGTGATCGCGGTCGTTGTCCTGCTGGCGGGTCGCCCAGTTGTCGCTCAGGCCGTCGCCGTTGCGCAGGCGCGTCTGCCCGGCTTCCAGCAGGAATTCTTGGTTCTCGGTCGGGGTGAAGACCAGGCGCCCGGTCAGATCGCGATGACGCGCCTTGCTGAAGCCCTGGGTCCGCTCTATGTCGTCGTCGGCCTGGCGATCCAGGTAGCGGCCCCAGAGCTGCAGACCGAGCAGGTCGGTGTGCAGCGGTCCGCTCAGAAAGAATTGGCCCTGGCGCGAATTGCCCTGGTCGCGGTGCTGCTGGGCGATGTAGTCGGTGGTCAGGGAGCCGTGCCAGGTGGCGGCGTTCTTCTTGGTGATGATGTTGATCACCCCGCCGATGGCGTCGGAGCCATACAGCGAGGACATGGGCCCGCGTACCACCTCGATCCGCTCGATGGCCGCCGCCGGCGGAATGAAGCTCTGCTCGTAGCCGCGATTGCCGTTGACCCGTGACTCCCGCGCGCTCTGCCGCTTACCGTCCACCAGGATCAGGGTGTAGTCCCCCGGCATGCCCCGGATGGAGATATCGGTTTCATTGGCCGCGCCGTTGACCACCACGCCCTCGACGTCGCGCAGGGCGTCGCCCAGATCGCGGATCGGGCGCTTGCGCAGGGTCTCGGCGTCGATCACGGTGACTGAAGCGGGTGCGTCCTCCAGACGCTGTTCGAAGCCGGCGGCGGTGACCACCGTGGTGTCGAGATCGGTGATCTCTTCGGCTTGGACCGCCAGGCTGGCGGCGGCCAGGCCGAGCGCCAGCGGCGTAGCGATGAAACGTTGCAACCTGGCCATGAGCCATGCCCTCCGGTGAAAGGGCATGGATGGTAATGATTGGCGTTACGAAAATTGGGACAGGTTGGGACAGCGACACTCACTCGCCGCGGATATAACCCTCCAGGTGGCGGATCAGCTCCGCCTGCTGGACGGTGGTCGCCTTGACCAGATCGCCGATGGACAGCAGCCCGATCAGCTTGCCGTTGCCCATCACCGGCAGGTGGCGCAGGTGGTGGTCGGTCATCATCTGCATGCAGTCGCCCACGGTCTGCTGCGGCAGTACGATGATGACCGCCTCGGTCATGATTTCGCTGACCGGGGTCGCATAGGAGGAGCGCCCCTGCAAGGCCACCTTGCGCGCATAGTCGCGCTCGCTGACGATGCCCACCAGTTCGCCGTCTCGCACCACCGGCAGCGCCCCGACGTTCTTTTCCGCCATCAGACGCAGGGCGTCGAGCACCCAGGCGTCGGGGGCGATGGTGTAGACGTCCTGCTGGGTCTTCAGGGCAAGCAACTGGGCGACGGTTTTCATTGTGGTTCTCCTGAGGTGAGACGAGCGTGACCGGAGGTGCCTGGCAGGGCCGGTCAGCCGATTACATCAGGCCACCTGAACGCCCTTGTCGCCCGAACGACGTCGATCCCGCCACAGGCGCCATGCCAGGGCCAGCAGGAAACCGGCCGTCAGCAGCATCACCAGGGTGGGCGCCGGGGCGCTGTCCCAGACCAGGCTCAGCAGCACCCCGCCCAGGGCCGCCGTCACGGCCAGGGTGGTGGCCAGCAGCAGCATCCAGCCAAAGGAACGGGTCAGCAGAAAGGCGGTGGCACCGGGGGCGATCAGCAGCGCCACCACCGGCACCATGCCCACCGCCTGCAGGGCGCCGACCACGGTCAGGGCGATCAGGCCGAGCAGGCCGTAGTGCAGCAGCCCTACCCGTAGGCCCAGGGCCCGGGCCTGGGCCGCGTCGAAGGCCAACACCAGCAGGTCGCGCCAGCGGCAGGCCAGCGCCAGCACTACCAGGCCGGCGATCACCGCCATCTGCCAGAAGGCCGCCGGGGACACCCCCAGCAGGTCGCCGAGCAGGATGTGGTCCAGGTGCAGCTCGGTGGGCAGCCTGGCGTGCAGCACCAGGCCCAGGCCGAACATGCCGGAAAAGACCACGCCCATCAGGGTGTCCTGCTTTACCCGGCTGTGGCGCTTGAGATAGCCGGTGGCCAGGGCGCAACCCAGCCCCGCGACGAAGGCGCCCGCCACCAGCGGTGCCCCCAGCGCCGAGGCCAGCACCAGGCCGGGAAAGACCGCGTGGGCGATGGCATCGCCCAGCAGCGCCCAGCCCTTGAGCACCAGGAAACAGGACAGCAGCGCCGTGGGCACCGCCACCAGCACGGCCATCAGCAATGCCTGGCGCAGGAAGTCGACTTCGAGGGTCAGCAGCAGCCAGTCCATCAGCCCGCCTCCGCCGTCTGCCGCGCCCGGCGCCGGTTGGCCAGCAGGCCGTGACGCGGCGCCAGGACGAAGGCCAGCAGAAAGATCAGGGTCTGCAAGACCACTACGCAGCCCCCAGTGGCGCCGTCGAGGAAATAGCTGAGATAGGTGCCCAAGAGCCCGCTGCCAACGCCGATGGCGACGCTGATCAGCACCACCCGCGAGAAGCGATCACTGAGCAGATAAGCCGTCGCCCCCGGCGTCACCACCAGGGCGATGACCAGGAAGGCGCCCACCGTCTGCATCGCCGCCACGGTGCTCAGCGCCAGCAGGGTAAAGAACAGCAGCCGGTACAGGGTGGGATTGAGACCGCAGGCGCGCGCCTGGCCCTCGTCGAAAAACACCAGCAGCAGGTCGCGCCACTTGAGCAGCAGCACCAGCAGCGAGACGGCGGCGATAGTCAGCAACTGGCGACTGGCCTCGGGGGTAATGGCCAGGATGTTGCCGAAGACGATGGTCTGGATGTCCACCGCGACCGGCGCCAGCGAGACCAGGAACAGCCCGCCACCAAAGAAGGCGCTGAAGATCAGGCCGATGATGACGTCTTCCTTGAGTCGGGTGTAGTGCCGCAGCCCGAGCATGGCGCCAGCCGCCGCGCCGCCGGCGAGAAAGGCGCCCAGGGCCAGCGGCAGCCCGAGCAGATAGGCGCCGGCCACCCCCGGTACCACGGCATGGGACAGGGCATCGCCGATCAGCGACCAGCCCTTGAGCATCAGATAGGCGGAGAGAAAGGCGCATAGCCCACCCACCAGGGCCGCCGCGCCCAGGGCGTTTTTCATGTAGCCGTAGGCCAGGGGTTCCAGCAGCCACTCCATCAGGCACGCTCTCGCCACTGGGGCGGTTGCGACGCCTGGCGTCCCCCCTCGAACAGGCGCAGGGCGCCACCGAAGGTCCGCTCCAGATTCTCCCGGGTAAAGACCTCGGCCGTCGGCCCCTGGGCCAGCACGGTGCGATCGAGCAGCACGGTGCGGTCGCAGAAGCGCTCGATGCTGGCCAGGTCATGGGTCGAGACCAGCATCGAGCGACCCTCGGCGCGCAGGGCCTGGAGCAATTCGATGATGGCGCGCTCGGAGGTGGCGTCCACCCCGGTGAAGGGTTCGTCCAGCAGGATCACCCGGCTGTCCTGGGCCAGGGCGCGGGCGAGGAAGACGCGCTTCTTCTGGCCACCGGAGAGTTCACCGATCTGCCGTTTGCGCAAGTCGGTCAGCCCTACCCGGGCCAGGGCGGCGGCCACCGCCTGGTGATCGGCGGCGCGCGCCAGGCGCAGGAAATTCATCCGGCCATAGCGCCCCATGAGCACCACGTCTTCCACCCGCACCGGAAAGTCCCAGTCGACGTCTTCGCTCTGGGGCACATAGGCGACCAGATTACGCTTCAGGGCCTGGGCCACCGGCAGGTCATCGACCCGCACCTGACCGGTGCGCAGGGGCACGAAGCCCATGATCGCCTTGAACAGGGTGGACTTGCCGCTGCCATTGACGCCCACCAGGGCGGTGATGGACCCGCCGGGCACCACCAGGCTGGCGTCGCGCAGGGCGGTATGGCCATTGCGATAGGTCACGCCGACCCCGTCGAGAGCGATCATGGCGCCAGCCCCTTGACCAGGGTTTCGGTGGTGACCCGCAGCAGGTCGAGATAGGTGGGCACCGGACCGTCGGCGGCGCTCAGGGAATCCACATAGAGCACCCCGCCGTAGCGGGCACCGCTCTCCCGCGCCACCTGCTCGGCCGCTGCGGCGGACACGGTGCTCTCGCTGAACACCGCCGGAATCCGCTCGGCGCGCACTGTCTCGATCACCCGGCGCACCTGCTGCGGGGTGCCCTGGGCATCGGCGTTGATTGGCCAGAGATAGAGCTCCTTGAGGCCCAGATCGCGCGCCAGATAGCTGAAGGCACCCTCGCTGGAGACCAGCCAGCGGCGCTGCTCGGGAATCCCCTGCAGCTGCTGGCGCAGGGGATCGAGGGTGGCGGTGATGCGCGTCTTGTAGGCCTCGGCGTTACGGCGGTAGGTCTCGGCATTGGCCGGATCGTGCTGCACCAGCGCATCGCGGATGTTGTCGACGTAGACCAGCGCCGCCTGCGGCGACATCCAGGCATGGGGATTGGGCTTGCCGGCATAGGGGCCCTGGGCGATGGCGATGGGCGCGACGCCCTGGGAGACCACCGCGCTGGGCACGTCCTTCATGCGGCTGAAGAAACGCTCGAACCAGAGCTCCAGATTCAGGCCGTTCCACAGCACCAGCTGGGCATCGCGCGCCTTGAGCAGATCGCCCGGGGTGGGCTGGTAATTGTGGATCTCGGCACCGGGCTTGGTGATGGACTCCACCTGGGCGGCGTCGCCCGTCACGTTGCGCGCCATGTCGGCGATCACCGTGAAGGTGGTGACCACCTTGAACGGCTCCGCCGCCTGGACAGGGTTGCCCAGCAGCAGTCCCAACAAACCCATCAGGGTCCAGCGTTTCGTCTTCTCCAGCATCCGGCCAGCCCCTCGGTAGTTATAGCCTCGGCTAAATTAGATAGCACAACCTATCAGAGGTGCAGGGAGACTTTGTAACCTGGGATGAGAACGCTCGACAGGGATACGAGCAGGGAAAGGCGCCTCGGCAGGAACGCACGCGAGGCAGCGCGGCAGGACCAAGCGGCCCTGCCTGCTAGGTAGAAGGTCAGTGCGCGGTGTGCGCCAGGGCAACGCGCGACCGCTCGGGCTGGGGCTCCAGCGGACGACGTTCGGCAGGCTGATCGAGCAGCTTGTCCAGCAGACCACGCAAGGCACGTCTCTTGAGATCTTTCAGCATCGCGAATCCTCCCGGGATCGTTATAGCCTTGGCTATATTAAATAGCAGACCCTATCGAGAGGCGTTAGTGCTTTTTCTCAATCGAATGGATAGAAACCGCCCATAAAAAAGGGGGCCTAGTGGCCCCCGAGGGAAATCGAAGTGATCTCAGCCTTCGATTTCAATCAAGACTTCACCCGGATTGACCCGGTCGCCCTTGGCCACCCGCACCGCGGTGACGGTGCCGGCGATGGACGCCTGGATCTCGGTCTCCATCTTCATGGCTTCGGTGACCAGCACGCCCTGCCCGGCCTTGACCTGATCGCCTTCCTTGACCAGCACCTCGACGATGTTGCCCGGCATGGTGGTGCTGACATCGCCCGGACGCTCCGCCTGGCGCCGCCGCTGGCCGCCTTCGGCGACGAAATCGCCACTGGCCTCGAACACCACCTCTTCCGGCACCCCGTCGATGGACAGGTAGAAGTGCCGCTTGCCCTCACTCTTGAGGCCGATGCCGGTGATGTCCACCTGGTAGGTCTCGCCATGCACATCGACGCTGAAGGCGGTCGGCACACCCTGGCCACCCACCGCCGCCACGCCATCGGTCGACGGCATGGGCAGCAAGGCTTCCGGCACCAGGGTGCCGGCAGCGCGTTCTTCGAGGAATTTGCGTCCGATATCGGGGAACATGGCGAAGGTCATCACGTCCTCTTCGCGCTTGGCCAGGTCGCCGATCTCGGCACGCAGTCGCGCCAGCTCGGGGCTGAGCAGATCGGCCGGACGTCCCTCGATGACCTCTTCCTGGCCGATGGCCTGCTTGCGCAACTGCTCGCAGATGGCGCCCGGCGCCTTGCCATAGCGACCCTGCAGATAGAGCTTCACCTCGTTGGTGATGGTCTTGTAGCGCTCGCCGGCCAGCACGTTGAAGAAGGCCTGGGTGCCGACGATCTGCGAGGTCGGCGTCACCAGGGGCGGATAGCCCAGGTCCTTGCGCACCCGCGGGATCTCCTCCAGCACCTCGTTCATGCGATTGAGAGCGCCCTGCTCGCGCAACTGGTTGGCCAGGTTGGAGATCATGCCGCCCGGCACCTGGTTGACCTGCACCCGGGTATCGACCCCGGTGAATTCGCTCTCGAACTGGTGGTACTTCTTGCGCACCGCATGGAAGTACAGGCCGATCTCCTGCAGCAGTTCCAGGTCCAGCCCGGTGTCGTAGGGCGTATCGCGCAAGGCGGCGACCATGGATTCGGTACCCGGGTGGCTGGTGCCCCAGGCCATGCTGGAAATGGCCGTGTCGATGCGATCGGCGCCGTTCTCTACCGCCTTGAGCTGGCACATGGCGGCCACCCCGGCGGTGTCGTGGGAGTGCACCACCACATCCAGCGTCAGGGCCTCCTTGAGCGCCTTGACCAGCTCGCCGGTGGCATAGGGAGTGAGCAGACCCGCCATGTCCTTGATGGCGATGGAATCCACGCCCAAATCGGCCATGCGCTTAGCCTGGTCGACGAAGGCCGCCACGCTGTGCACCGGGCTGGTGGTGTAGCAGAGGGTACCCTGGGCGTGCTTGCCGCTGGCCTTGACCGCCCGGATGGCGGTCTCCAGGTTACGCACATCGTTCATGGCATCGAAGATACGGAAGACGTCGATGCCGTTGGCTGCCGCGCGCTCGACGAAGGCCTCGACCACATCATCGCTGTAGTGCCGATAGCCCAGCAGATTCTGCCCGCGCAGGAGCATCTGCAGGCGGGTATTGGGCAGCGCCTGGCGCAGCTGGCGCAGACGCTCCCAGGGGTCTTCCTTGAGGAAGCGCACGCAGGCGTCGAAGGTGGCGCCGCCCCAGACTTCCAGCGACCAGTAGCCGACCTGGTCGAGCTTGGCGCAGATCGGCAGCATGTCTTCGGTACGCATGCGGGTCGCCAGCAGCGATTGGTGGGCGTCGCGCAGGATGGTGTCGGTGATCTGGATGCTTTTCATTGTTCTGTCCTTACAAACCGGCATGGGCGGCGATGGCGGCGGCGATGGCGATGGCCAGGTGCGTCGGGTTGCGCTTGATCGAGTACTGGGTCAGCTCCGGATGGCTCTCCACGAAGCTGGTGTTGAAGCGCCCGCTGCGGAATTCGGGATCGCGCAGGATGGCCTGATAGTAGGGCGCGGTGGTCTTCACCCCCTGCACGCGCATGTCGTCCAGGGCGCGCAGGCCACGGTCCATGGCCTCTTCCCAGGTCAGCGCCCAGACGATCAGCTTGAGGCACATGGAATCGTAGTACGGCGGTATCACGTAGCCGGTGTAGATGGCGGTGTCGGTACGCACCCCCGGGCCGCCCGGCGCGTAGTAGCGGGTGATCTTGCCGAAGCTCGGCAGGAAGTTGTTCTTGGGATCCTCGGCGTTGATGCGGAACTGCAGGGCGAAGCCGCGGTGCTGGACGTCTTCCTGGGCAAAGGACAGCGGCAGCCCGGAAGCGATGCGGATCTGCTCGCGGACGATGTCGATGCCGGTGATTTCCTCGGTGATGGTGTGCTCCACCTGCACCCGGGTGTTCATCTCCATGAAATACACCTCGCCCTCGGCGAGCAGGAATTCCACGGTACCGGCGTTCTCGTAGCCCACCGCCTTGGCGGCGCGCACGGCGAGATCACCGATGTAGGCGCGCTGCTCGGGGGTCAGCTGGGGGCTGGGGGCGATCTCGATCAGCTTCTGGTTGCGCCGCTGGATGGAGCAGTCGCGCTCGAACAGATGCACGGTGTTGCCGTGGCTGTCGGCGAGGATCTGCGCCTCGATGTGCTTGGGATTGACGATGCACTTCTCGAGAAACACCTCGGCCGAGCCGAAGGCCTTGGTCGCCTCGGAAATCACCCGCGGATAGGCCTGCTCCAGCTCCTCACGCGAGTTGCAGCGGCGGATACCGCGCCCGCCGCCGCCGGAGGTAGCCTTGAGCATCACCGGGTAACCGATACGATCGCCTTCGCGCAGGGCCTCGGCGATGTCCGCCACGTTGCCTTCGGTGCCCGGGGTGCAAGGCACGCCGGCGGCGATCATGCTGCGCCGCGCTTCCGTCTTGTCGCCCATGCGGCGAATGACCTCGGCGCACGGCCCGATGAAGCGGATACCGCGCTGGGCACAGATTTCCGCCAGTTCGGCGTTTTCGGAAAGGAAGCCATAGCCGGGATGCAGGGCATCGCAGCCGGTCTCCACGGCCAGGTTCACCAGCTTGCGCGGGTTGAGATAGCCCTCCAGCGGATCGCTGCCGATCCCATGGGCTTCGTCGGCACGTTTCACGTGGAGCGCTT
Organism: Pseudomonas sp. HUK17; assembly: GCF_001566765.1. Classification (NCBI taxonomy): domain Bacteria; kingdom Pseudomonadati; phylum Pseudomonadota; class Gammaproteobacteria; order Pseudomonadales; family Pseudomonadaceae; genus Pseudomonas; species Pseudomonas sp. HUK17. Next base: position 123,245 of record NZ_LSMW01000012.1, on the reverse strand, counting down.
GGCGATCGGTGTCGGAATAGACCGCTACCGAGCGGATGCCCATCTCGGCACAGGCACGCACGATGCGCACGGCGATCTCGCCCCGATTGGCGATAAGTATCTTCTTGATCACACCTGGCTCCTTGTCTGCTGCAACCTGCAGCCGCTTGTTATTGCCGGTGATCCGAAGCTACGCCAGGGCCTCTCTTATGGAAAATAAATAATTGTTGGATACTCCATAAGTCATCCCTTATGGATCTCGCCGATGCCCATGCGCAAGCCCTTGATGCGACTCACCTTCCGCCAGCTGCAGGTGTTCGAGGCCGTCTGCGAGGCCCGCTCCTACAGCCGCGCGGCCGACATCATGGCGCTCACCCAGCCGGCGGTGAGCCTGCAGGTGCGCCAGCTCGAAGAGGTGGTGGGCGCGCCGCTGTTCAACTACGTCAATCGCACCCTCTATCTCACCGAGGCCGGCGAGGCCTTGCGTCAGACCGGTCGCGATCTCTTCGCCCGGCTGGGCAGCCTGGACATGCAGCTGTCGAATCTGCGCGGTGCACTGCACGGCCAGCTACGCCTGGGGGTGGAGAGCAGCGCCCAGTACCTGGCGCCGCACCTGTTCAGCCAGTTTCGTAGCAGCCATCCCCAGGTCGATCTGGCGCTGACCGTGGGCAACCATGCCCGGGTGCTACGAAGGCTGACGGAGAATCGCGAAGACGTGGCGCTGATGTCCGGCGTGCCGAGCGGCACGGATCTGGAGTTCCTGCCGCTGCTGGACAACGCCATCGTCGCCGTGGCGCGCCCGGGCCATGCGTTGGCCGGGCGCCGCGGGCTGAGCCTGCGCGACCTGACGACCTATCCGCTGCTGGTGCGCGAAGTCGGCTCCGGCACGCGCCAGGCCTGCGAGGACTATCTCAAGCAGAAGCGCGCCCACTTCGTCCAACAACTGGAGATCGGCGCCTTCGAGGCACAACGTGAAGCGGTCCGCGCCGGCCTCGGGCTGGCCCTGCTGCCGCGCCAGGCCATTCGCAGCGATCTCGCCGCCGGCAGCCTGGTCGAGCTGGACGTCGCCGAATTGCCGCTGCGACGTTCCTGGTGCGTGGTCCAGGTCCGTGGCAAGCCGCTGTCGCCAGTGGCCCAGGCCTTCGTCGACTATCTGCGCGGCCAGCGCAGCCTGATCAATGCGTTAGGTATTGCCCTGGAGCCTGCTGTCGGCGCTGGGCCTGGCGTTCGTCCAGCAGCTGATTGAGAAACAGCAGTTCATCGAGCTCCACGGCAAGCCGCTGTTCTTCGGCTCGGGCCTCGATGGCACGGCGGAATTTCATCCGCCGTTGATCCTGTAGCTTTCTGCGAGTCTTGCTGTCGAGACGAACGCTGGATTGCTGGATGAGAGCGGTCATGCCAATTCCTCCGGGCTGGGATCGGAATGGGCAGCTTCACCCTAACAGGTGACGGTTTGGCGACAGCGAGACGACTATTGAGTGTCGCTGTGCTTGGTCGACTTTGACGACAGTCGCAAGCTGCGCAGGCTGCGCTTCACGCTCTTGAGATGCTCGACCAGCGCCGGACCACGGGACATGGCCACGCCCATGGCCAGCACATCGATCACCACCAGGTGGGCGATGCGCGAGGTCAGGGGCACATAGATGTCGGTGTCCTCGTGCACGTCGATGGCGATGTTGACCGTGGACAGATCGGCCAGCGGCGTCTGCCCCGGGCAGATGGTGATCAGCGCGGCGCCGTTGTCGCGCACCAGATTGGCGGTGATCAGCAGATCCTTGGAACGCCCCGACTGGGAGATGCAGATGGCCGCATCGGAAGGCGTCAGGGTCGCCGCCGACATCGCCTGCATGTGCGGATCGGAATAGGCGGTGGCGCTGAGCTGCAGGCGAAAGAACTTGTGCTGGGCGTCGTTGGCCACCGAACCCGAGGCGCCAAAGCCGTAGAACATCACCCGCTGGGCCTTGGCGATCGCCTCGATGGCCGTTTCCAGGGCGCGCATGTCCAGGCGCTCGCGCACGTCCATGAGGGTGTGCAAGGTGGTGTCGAAGATCTTCAGGCTGAAGTCCTCCACCGCATCGTTCTCGTGGATGGCGAACTGGCCGAAACTGGCCCCCGCCGCCAGGCTCTGGGCCAGGCGCAGCTTGAGATCCTGGAATCCATCGCAGCCGATGGCCCGGCAGAAACGCACGATGGTGGGCTCGCTGACGCCGACGTTGTGGGCGAGGTCGGCCATGGAGCTGTGCATGACGGCAGCCGGATCCACCATGACCTGCTCGGCGACCTTGAGCTCCGACTTGCGCAGCAGGTGGCGGGATTGAGCAATGTGTTGCATGAGGTTCACAGGCGTATCTCGTCTAGCGGGCGGATGTAGTGCGTCGCACTTATACTACATAACGATCGCCAAGGCTCTTGGTCATTACGATTCAGCACGGTCTTTTTCGCCCTCCCGCCAGCACTTGGTAGTCGCCCGGACAGGCGACTACCTGAGCCGGAGCAGCTTTTGAACCGCTCTGCGCAAGGCCTTGCACAGATTCCCGAGCAGTGGCGCACAGTAGTCCGGCCCATGACTTGTAGTACTTTTACAAGTCACTGATCAGAAAGGATTTTTCGGTTATGGCACAGCCCTTGTTAAGACCTGGTACCCGGGCCATGAAGCCCTATTACCAGGCAAGGAGAGCACCATGCCAACCCCCGCGTATCTGTCCCTCGAAGGCACCAAGCAAGGCCTGATCACCGCCGGCACCTTTACTGAAGACTCGGTCGGCAACATCTTCCAGGAAGGCCACGAAGACCAGATCCTGGTCCAGGCCTTCAACCATCAGGTGATCATTCCCCGCGATCCCCAGTCCGGTCAGCCCACCGGCCAGCGCGTGCACAAGCCGCTGATGATCACCAAGGTCTTCGACAAGGCCTCGCCGCTGATCTTCAACGCCCTCACCTCCGGCGAACGCCTCGGCAAGTGCCGCCTGGAGTGGTACCGCACCTCGGCCACCGGCACCCAGGAGCACTACTTCACCATCGAACTGGAGGACGCCATCATCGTCGACGTCCAGTCGCGCATGCCCAACTGCCAGGACCCGAGCATGGCGCACTTCACCCACCTCGAAGACGTCTACTTCACCTACCGCAAGATCGTCTGGACCCATGAGGTCTCCGGCACCTCCGGCTCCGACGACTGGCGCTCGCCGATCGCCGCCTGACGCATCGATCACAGGCGTCCTTCCGAACCCCGGCCAGCCCCGCTGGCCGGGGTTCGGCTGTCCTGCCCTACCCGCTTCGCCTCCCATCCGTCCGGTTTGGCGCTCCTTTCACCGCATCGGTAGAATGCGGCGATGAACGACGACATCTCCCTGCTGCTCAATTCCCTCAACGATGCCCAGCGCCAGGCCGTGGCCGCGCCCCTGGGTCGCCAACTGGTCCTGGCCGGTGCCGGCTCGGGCAAGACCCGGGTGCTGGTGCACCGCATCGCCTGGCTGATCCAGGTCGAGCGCGCCTCGCCGCACTCCATCCTCTCGGTGACCTTCACCAACAAGGCCGCCGCCGAGATGCGCCACCGCATCGAGCAATTGCTGGGCATGAGTCCGCAGGGCATGTGGGTCGGCACCTTCCACGGCCTGGCCCACCGTCTGCTGCGTGCCCACTGGCAGGAAGCGGGGCTGTCGCAGAATTTCCAGATCCTCGACAGCGATGACCAGCAGCGCATCGTCAAGCGGGTGATCCGCGAACTGGGCCTCGACGAGCAGCGCTGGCCAGCGCGCCAGGCGCAGTGGTTCATCAACGGCCAGAAGGACGAAGGCCTGCGGCCGCAGCACATCCAGGCCGCCGGTGACCTCTTCCTCAGCACCATGCGCAGCATCTACGAAGCCTACGAGGCGGCCTGCGCCCGGGCCGGGGTGATCGACTTCTCCGAGCTGTTGCTGCGCGCCCTGGATCTGTGGCGCAACAATCCCAGCCTGCTGGAACACTACCAGCGGCGCTTCCAGCATCTCTTGGTGGACGAATTCCAGGACACCAACGCCGTCCAGTACGCCTGGCTCAAGCACCTCGCCCAGAACGGCGCCAGTCTCATGGTGGTGGGCGACGACGACCAGTCCATCTATGGCTGGCGCGGTGCCAAGATCGAGAACATCCAGCAATTCAACGAGGACTTCTCGGCGGAGATCATCCGCCTGGAGCAGAACTACCGCTCCACCGACACCATCCTCAAGGCCGCCAACGGTCTGATCGCCCACAACTTCGGTCGTCTCGGCAAGGAATTGTGGACCGATACCGGCGAAGGCGAGGCCATCACCCTCTATGCCGGCTTCAACGAGCACGACGAGGCGCGCTACATCGTCGAGACCATCGAGAGCGAGTTCAAGAAGGGCACCCGGCGCAGCGAGATGGCCATCCTCTACCGCTCCAACGCCCAGTCGCGGGTGCTGGAAGAGGCACTGCTGCGCGAGAAGATCCCCTATCGCATCTATGGCGGCCTGAGGTTCTTCGAGCGTGCCGAAATCAAGAACGCCATGGCCTACCTGCGGCTGATCCAGCATCGCCACGACGATGCCGCCCTGGAGCGGGTGATCAACGTGCCGCCGCGGGGCATCGGCGAAAAGACCGTGGAGGCGCTGCGCACCGCCGCGCGTGCCCAGAACACCTCGCTGTGGCAGGCGTTGCACGACCTGGTCGGCGCCCGCGCCGTGTCCGGTCGCGCCGCCTCGGCGCTCAACGTCTTCGTCGAGCTGGTCGATACCCTGGCGCTCAAGGCCGAGGACCTGTCCCTGCACAATCTGGTGCAGCAGATCATCGAACAGACCGGCCTGGTCACCTTCCACAAGGAAGAAAAGGGCGAAAAGGGGCAGGCTCGGGTGGAAAACCTGGAAGAACTGGTCAGCGCCGCCCGCTCCTTCGACTTCAGCGGCGACGAGGAGATGACGCCCCTGGCGGCCTTCCTCGACCACGCGGCGCTGGAGTCCGGCGATACCCAGGCCGACAGCCATGAAGACAGTGTCCAGTTGATGACCTTGCACAGCGCCAAGGGCCTGGAATTCCCCCTGGTGTTCCTGGCTGGCATGGAGGAAGGGCTGTTCCCGCACAAGATGAGCCTGGAAGAGCCTGGCCGGCTGGAAGAGGAACGCCGCCTGGCCTATGTCGGCATCACCCGCGCCATGCGCCGGCTGGTGATGAGCTATGCGGAGACCCGTCGGCTCTATGGCAGCGAGACCTACAACAAGGTCTCGCGCTTCGTCCGCGAGGTACCGGATGGCCTGATCCAGGAGGTGCGCCTGTCCAATGCGGTCAAGCAGCCCTTCGCCGGCAGTCGTCCCAACCTCTTCGCCCAGGCACCGGTGCCGGAAACCACCTTCAGCCTCGGCCAACCGGTGCGTCATGCCCTGTTCGGCGACGGTGTCATCCTCAACTACGAGGGCTCCGGCGCCCATGCCCGGGTGCAGGTGAACTTCAAGTCCGAAGGCAGCAAGTGGCTGATGGTGAGCTACGCCAAGCTCGAACCGCTCTAGGCGATGACCAGTTCCTGGCTGTTCTGGGCGCTCCTGGCAGCGGCCTTCGCCGCGCTCACGGCCATCTTCGGCAAGCTCGGCGTGGAACAGGTCAACGCCGACTTCGCCACCCTGTTACGCACCCTGGTGGTCGTGGTGATCCTAGCGGCCATCGTCCTGGCTACCGGGCAAACGCAACCCCTGGCCAGCATCGCCGGCCGTAGCTATCTGTTCCTGCTGCTCTCGGGCGTGGCCACCGGCCTGTCCTGGCTGTGCTACTACCGGGCGCTCAAGCTGGGCCCGGCCTCGCTGGTGGCGCCGGTGGACAAGTTGAGCGTGGTGTTGGTGGCGATCTTTGGTGTGGCGCTGCTGGGCGAGCGCCTGGACCTGCGCCAGTGGTGCGGCATCGCCGCCATTGGTGGGGGCGTACTGCTGCTTGCCTGGCGACCTTGAGGGGGCGCAGGAAAAGGGCCTGACCGCCGGTGGGAGATTGCCGGAAGGCAGAAAGCGGCCAAGCCCATTTCCTGCATTGCGCATTCCTTTGCCATCGACCCGCTTATTCAAACGAGCGACTTAGAGCGATTCTGCCGCGTCGATCCCCAGCCGGCAATGGCTGGATTCCGCAAAAGCGGCCTAATGATGTCCGCCCTTGTCCTGTTCCAGGGTCTCGATGAAGGCGATCTGCAGCCGCGAATGGACGCGGATGAACCAGCGCCACAGCACTGCGATCACCACCACCGCGACCAGGCCGATCAGCAGCAGCAGCTCGCCACGCGGCAGGATGCTGCTGCTCAGGGCGGCCAGCAGCACCAGGATGCCGGCCAGCGACAGCAGCGGGATCAATTCGCTGACCAGTCGCCGTACCGGCTGGGTATAGCGCCCGGCCTGGTTCTGTCGCACGCTGAGTTCGGCCATCAGCATGGCCAGCGCCTTGAGCTTGCGATAGGCGGCGATCAGGCAAGGCAGTGAGAGCAGCAGCGCTCCACCCCAGATGCAGGCCTTCTGCAGATCGGGATCGGCGATCCAGGTGCTGAGCCAGCCCGCCAGCCCGCCGGCGAAATAGGCGCCGCCCAGGAAGATGGCGATGACCAGCGACAGGTTGATGCCGACCTGCAGCAGGATGCGCCTCATCATGCCGGCCAGGACCGCCTTCTCGCCCTGGGGCTGGATGCTGCGCAGCCATTCGCCATAGATACCCAGCACCCGTTGCATGGGCTGCGGCAGCCAACGCCCGATCCACAGCGCCAGTGGATCGGCGGCCTTGATCAGATAGGGGGTGAGCAGCGTGGTGACCGCCGAGACGGCCACCGCCACCGGATAGAGGAAGTGGCTGGTGACGCCCAGGGTGATTCCCAGGGTGGCGATGATGAAGGAGAACTCGCCGATCTGCGCCAGTCCCATGCCGACCCGCAGCGAAGTCCGACCGTCGTTGCCGGCGATCAGGGTTCCCAGGCTGCAGGCAAGGATCTTGCCCAGCACCACGACGACACTGATCACGGTGATCGGCCAGGCGTATTCCACCAACACCTTGGGATCGAGCAGCAGGCCGATGGCGACGAAGAAGATGGCGCTGAACATGTCGCGCAGCGGCTCCACTAGCTTCTCGATCTGCAGCAGCTGGCGCGACTCGGCCATGATGGCGCCGATCAGGAAGGCGCCCAGCACCACGCTGTATTCCAGCTTGGCCACCAGCAGGCAGAAACCGAAGCACAGCCCCAGCACCGTGATCAGCAGCATCTCGTTGCTTTCGAAGGTGGCCACGTAGGCCAGCAGGCGCGGTACCAGCAGGATGCCGACCACCAGCGCCACGATCATGAACAGACTCAGTTTGCCGAGGGTCGAGGCCACCGCGCCCGGCTCCACCGAGCCGCTCACCGCCAGGCCCGACAGCAGGGCGATGATGCCGATGCCGAGGATGTCCTCGACGATCAGCACGCCGAAGATCTGCTGGGCGAAGCGCTCGTGCTTCATCTTCAGTTCGTTGAGCGCCTTGACGATGATGGTGGTCGAGGAGATGGCCAGGATGGCGCCGAGGAACAGCGAATCCATGTGCGACCAGCCGAACATCTGCCCCACCTGGTAACCCAGCCAGAGCATCAGGCTGATCTCCAGGAAGGCGGCGATGAAGGCCGTGGCGCCTACGCGGAACAGCTTGCGCAACGAGAATTCCAGGCCGAGGCTGAACATCAGGAAGATCACCCCCACCTCGGCGAGGGTCTTGATGCTTTCTTCGTCGTGAATCAGACCGAATGGCGGTGTATGGGGTCCGATGATGAAGCCGGCGAGGATGTAGCCCAGGACCACGGGTTGCTTGAGGCGGTGGAAGAGGATGGTCACCACGCCGGCCACCAGCATGATGACGGCCATGTCCTGGATAAAAGCTAGAGCATGCATCGGCCGGGCCCTCCTATGACGGGCCGGGTTATCTCCCGACACCTGCGCTGACTGGAGTCCAAGACTAGCATCTGCAAACTCTTGTGACGGATTTTGCAAAAATCTGTAATAGATTGATGTGGCTAGAGATTTTCCGCTGTCCGCGGGGGCGACGTTGGTCGCCCAGGCGGCGAGCGCAAAGGGCAAAATACCGAAACAATTCACGCTGGCTGTACTTGACCGGGCAGCGCAAGATGTATCCAACACCAGACTCTTCACAGAGAGAACACCACATGCAACGCCTGATGAGCTTCTTCATGATCCTGTGCCTGGGCCTCACGCTCAGCCTGGACGCCAACGCCAAACGCATGGGCGGCGGCAAGTCCGCTGGCGCCGCGCCCATCCACCAGACCCGCCAGGCCGCGCCGCCGCAGCAGCCGGGCATGGCCGCGCCCGCTGCTGGTGCTGGCGCCGCCGCTGCCGCCCGTCCCAGTGGCGCCTCGCGCTGGCTCGGCCCGCTGGCAGGTATCGCCGCCGGTGGCCTGCTGGCCTCCATGTTCATGGGTGATGGCTTCGAAGGCTTTCAGTTCTTCGACTTCCTGATCCTCGCGCTCATCGCCTTCGTGATCTTCCGCCTGATTGCCCGTCGCAAGCAGCAGGCCGGTCCGCAGCCTGCCGTGGCCGGTCATGCGCCCATGCAGCGTGAGATGCCCAACCAGCCCACCAATGGTGGTCTGTTCGGGGGTGCCACCGCTGGCGCTGCGCCGGTGATCAACGCGCCGAGCTGGTTCAATGCCGAGCGCTTCGTGGCCGCCGGTCGCGATCACTTCATGAGCCTGCAGCAGCACTGGGACGCCAACGAGATGGACAAGATCTCCGAGTTCGTCACCCCGCAGATGCTGCAATGGCTGCGTGACGAGCGCGCCGCGCTGGGCGAAGGCTTCCAGTCCACCTACATCGAGAACCTGAACGCCACCCTGGACGGTGTCGAGGATCTGCAGGGCAAGACCATCGCCACCATCACCTTCAACGGTGTGTCCAAGGAATCGCGTTTCGACCAGGGCCAGCCGTTCAGCGAAAGCTGGCGCATGGAGCGCATGGCCGGCGAGAACCAGCCTTGGCTGCTGGCCGGTATCCGCCAGAACGCCTGATAACGGCGCTTTACCCGAAAGCCCGGCTCTACGCCGGGCTTTTTCATGGGCGTCGCCTGCCGAACATCTCTCGAAACCGCTATCAAGTCCGTACGGAAGCTGCCGTTATCCCGGACTGAACTGCTAACCTTGCGCGCCTCTTTCCCTTTATCCGGCGCGCATTCCGAGAGAGGCCTGCTATGGAAGACGTCATCGAACGCCTGCGTGAAGAAAACGAACCCGTTCCCGTACCCCTGGAGCTGCCCGACGAAGACCTGCTGGTCGAGATCGAGGAAGAACTGCTCATCAGCCTGCCACCGGAATTCCGCGAATTCCTGCTGACCGTCAGCGACGTGGTCTATGGCCGTATCGAACCGGTGACCGTCACCGATCCCCAGTCCCATACCTATCTGCCGGAAGTGGCTGCCACCGCCTGGGACGAAGGCCTGCCGCGGGAGTACATCCCTCTCTGCGCCAGCGACGATGGTTACTACTGCGTCAGCCAGGAAGGCGAGGTACTGTTGTGGGAAGACGGTGACCTGACCGACGAGTCCTGGGATTCGGTCTGGATCTGGGCTCGCGACGTCTGGTTGGAAAGCTGACCGAGCCGGTACTGAACGACCTTGCCTGACACGGGTCTGGATAAGGCCATCACTCCGGAGGAAGCGTCATGAGCACTCCCGTCGTCCTGATCACCGGCGCCGCGGGCGGCCTCGGCCGCGCCCTGGCGCAACGCTTCGCCCAGAGCCGCTGGCGCGTCGCCGCCGCCGACCGCGATGCCGAGGGCCTACACGGACTCAACGGCATCGTCGGCCTGGATTCCAGCGTGACCGCCGATATCTCCAGCGCCGAAGGCTGCCGCTCCCTGGTCAGCAAGGTCATGGCCCGCACCGGGCGCCTGGACGCCCTGATCAACGCGGCCGGCATCTGGCGCGAAGGCGAGGTGGAGACCTTTACCGAGGACGACTACGACCTGGTGATGGCGGTCAATCTTAAGGCCACCTTCTTCATGTGCTCGGCGGCCATCCCCTTCCTCAAGGAAAATCGCGGCGTCATCATCAACGTCGCCAGCGGGGCCGGGCGCCAGCCCATCGCGGGCGCCGCGGCCTATGGCGCCGCCAAGGCGGCAGTGCGTTTCTTCAGCCAGAATCTGGCGGTGGAGCTGGCGCGCGATGGCGTGCGGGTCAATGCCGTCTCGCCGGGCGACATCGATACGCCCATGCTGGACTTTCAGGCCGCCCACTATGGCAGCGGCGACCCGGCCGGTTATCGTCGCAATCTGCTCAATCGCTACCCCCAGGGCGATACCGCTCGCTTCATCCAGCCGGAGGAAGTGGCTGAGTTTGTCTATTTCCTCTGTCAGCCCCAGGCGGCGGCCATTTCCGGTGCCGACCTGCCCATCGACTTCGGGCTCTCCGCCGGCCGTTGATGGCTGTGACAGACGGCGCCGTTGCGCCGTCTACAGGATTTTCCCCCCTCGAGGATTCGCCCATGGAAGCCGGCAACCACCAGTTGAGCATGACCATCCTGATGACCCCGGACCTGGCCAACTTTTCCGGCAATGTCCACGGCGGCGCCCTGCTCAAGCACCTCGACGAAGTGGCCTACGCCTGTGCCAGCCGCTATGCCGGACGCTATGTGGTGACCCTCTCGGTGGATCAGGTGATCTTTCGCGAGCCGGTGCATGTCGGCGAATTGGTGACCTTTCTCGCCTCGGTGAACTACACCGGGACCACCTCGATGGAAATCGGCGTCAAGGTGATCACCGAGAACATCCAGCAGCGTTCGGTGCGCCACACCAACAGCTGTTTCTTCACCATGGTGGCGGTGGACGAGAACGGCAAGTCCTGCCCGGTCCCGCAGCTGGAGCCGGTGACCGCGGACGAGAAGCGACGCTGTGTGCAGGCCCAGCAGCGCCGGCAGATCCGTCGGGAACTTCAAGAGCGCTATCAGGCACTCAAGGAAACCTTTTGAGTTTTGCCGGCTAGGTCGCCGTCGTTCGACGGCAGCGGCTCCAGGATCTGGCAATCCAAATCCTTGGAGCCAGCATGTCCCATGACACCCCTCTGATATCCACCCTGGCCATCGGCCTGGTCCTGGCCTTCGCCTTCGGCACCCTGGCCACCCGCCTGCGCCTGCCGCCCATCGCCGGCTATCTGCTTGCCGGCGTGGCCGCCGGCCCCTTCACCCCCGGCTTCGTCGCCGATCCCGAGCTGTCCAAGGAACTGACCGAAATCGGCGTCATCCTGCTGATGTTCGGTGTGGGCCTGCACTTTTCCATCAAGGATCTGCTGGCGGTCAAACGCATCGCCATTCCCGGTGCCATCGTGCAGATCGCCGCCGCCACTCTCATGGGCATGGGGGTGAGCCACTTTCTGGGCTGGGGCCTGGGCAGTGGTCTGGTCTTTGGCCTGTCACTGTCGGTGGCCAGTACCGTGGTGCTGCTGCGGGCCCTGGAAGAACGCCAGATGGTGGAAAGCCGGCGCGGACGGATCGCCGTCGGCTGGCTGATCGTGGAAGACCTGCTGATGGTGTTGGCCCTGGTGATCCTGCCGGCGCTGGCCGGACCCCTGGGTGGCGATAGCGGCGAAGAGCCGGGCCAGAGCCTGGGGCTGGAACTGGGCCTCACCGCGCTCAAGGTGAGTGCCTTCATCGCCCTGATGCTGCTGGTGGGGCGACGGGTCATTCCCTGGCTGCTGGCCCGGGTAGTCCGTACCGGTTCACGCGAACTCTTCACCCTGGCGACCCTGGCCATTGCCATGGGCATCGCCTATGGCTCGGCCTCGCTGTTCGGGGTGTCCTTCGCCCTGGGCGCCTTCTTTGCCGGCGTGGTGCTCAACGAATCGGAACTCAGCCATGACGCTGCGGAAAATTCGCTGCCCCTGCGCGAAGCCTTCGCCGTGCTGTTCTTCTTTTCCGTAGGTTGCCTGTTCGATCCGGAGATCCTGCTGGAGCAGCCCCTGGCGGTGCTGGCGACGGTGGCGGTGATCGTCCTCGGCAAGTCCATCGCCGCGACCCTGATCGTCCTGGCCTATCGCCGCCCCCTGAGCGTGGCCCTGACCATCGCCGCCAGCCTGGCGCAGATCGGCGAATTCTCCTTTATCCTGGCCAGCCTCGGCCTGTCGCTGAAACTGCTCGACCAGGGCGCCCACGACCTTATCCTGGCCGCCGCCATCATCTCCATCATCCTCAATCCCCTGCTGTTCCACGGTATCGATCGCCTGCAGCCGTGGATGGAGCGCCGCGAGGGTCGTCGGCTGATCAATGCCAAGGGCAAGCATGCACCGGAACTGGAGGACGAACCCGAGCCGATCGAGCAGAGCGGCCACCTGGTGCTGGTGGGCTATGGACGGGTGGGTCGCTACATCTGCGATCGCCTGGATCGCCAGGGACCGCCGCTGATCGTGATCGCGGACGAGCCGGAACACGTCACGGCGCTACGCCAGCAGGGCTTCACCGCGATCCTGGGCAACGCGACCCAGGACAAGGTGCTGGCGCGGGCCAAGCTCAAGGAGGCACGCGCCCTGCTGCTGGCGATTCCCAACGGCTTCGAGGCCGCCGAGATCGCCCGCCGCGCGCGCGAGCTGGCGCCGGACCTGCATATCCTCGCCCGTGCCCATCACGATGACGAGATCCGGCATCTGGAGAATCATGGCGTGGATGAGGTGATCATGGGCGAACGCGAGATCGCCCATGGCATGTTCCGCTATCTGGGCCTGGAGCGGCCCGGGGAACATGAGGCGGCGCCCAAGGGCTCCGCCGCCTAGCGACCTAGCGGCGCTGGATCTTGAAGTTGAAGGTCTTGGTGGCCTTGCGCGGCACGATCTGACCGCCGGAAACCCGGGGGGCGAAGCGCCATTCGCCCAGCACGTCGAGCACGGCGCGCTCCAGTTGCTTGTTGGAGGCTTCCAGCACCTGGATGTCAGCCAGTCGACCATCGGCGGTCACGGTGAACATCACCCTTACTTCGCCGCCCACGCCGCGGCGACGCAGCATTTCCGGATACTCCGGCGGTGTCATCTTGATCGGCCGGATGTCGGCGTCGTCGATACTGCCAGTGGGCAGGCCGGCGGTCTTCGGCGGACCGGAAGGCGCGGCGGCCGGTGCCGGCTGACTGGGCGCAGCCGTTGCCGCCGGTGCTGGTGACGGCGTCGCCTGGGCCACGGGCTCCGGGGCCGGTTCGACCTTTTTCGGCAGCGGCTTCTGCTGGCTGTGCTCGACCGGCTTGGGCTTCGGCTTGGGTTTGGGCTTTTCCACCACCGGCTTGGGTGGCTCCACCGGTTTCGGCGGTTCCACGGGCTTGGGCGGCTCCGGTGGCGGCGGTTCGGGTTGCGGTGGCGGGGGCGCGGGCGGTGCCGGGGTTGGCGCAGGCGGCTCGGGAACCGGCTTGGGCAACTGGATGAAGCTGACCTGCATGGGCTCATCGCCCTTGGCGATCTTCAACTCCGGCGGCGCCTGAACCACCATGAACAAGGCCACCGCCATGCTGGCGTGCATGATCAACGACAGCGCCGAGGCAGCGCCCCAGCCGCGGTCGCGCGGTGGCTGCTCGCCCGGCTCGGCCGCACCAACCGGGGTCAGCACCGGCGTCACGATCTCTTCGTTACGCTCGGGCATGCGGAACGACAGGATGGTGGCCGAGGGTTCGCTACGCTTGGCATTGACCCCCGCCACAGGCTCTACGTCGCCTGCCAGGGCGGCCCTGACAGGACCCTGAACGGATTCCACCTCATCACCGTCGGAACGCGCAGCAACTACGAGAGGTTCAGGCTTGGCAAGGGACGTTGGAGCCATGGGAGCTATACGCAGAGGAAGTAAATTTAATAATCATTATCATTAACTGAAAAGATTTGGCAACCTCAAATGTCGCGAATGGTGCCGCGCAGGCCTTTTTCGAGCGCCTCTAGGTCCGGCATCTCATCCAGGATCAACTCCAGCCGATTGTCGCGGCGCCACAGGGTCGACTCCCAATCGCCCTGCCCAGCTACACCATTGTAGGCCTGCCAACCATCCGCCAACTGCAGGACCGCCTTCAGCCTGAGCAGCCCGGGGAGACCACCCAGCAGGCCCAGCAACGCCGGGCCATCGAAGCGGTGGCTGGGATGCCAGCGCCAACCGACGGCATGGTGTCCTTCCTGGGTATGGCTGAAGCGCAGCGGGCGCCCGGGCAGCAACAGTGCCTGGGGACTGGAAGCCGCCATGGGCTCAGGTAGCTCATGGTCAGCCGACGTCTCACAATCAACCAGAGGCAGTTCGGCCAGGGTGATCCGCCCGCCTTCGGTCCAATACAGTGGCCGGTCGCCCAGTTGCGCAGGCACATCTGTCCGATCCAGGCCAGCGCTCTTGTTGAGCACGATCAGACCAGCCTGCTCCAGTGCCTGTTGTTGCGCCTCAGGCAAGGCCTGGCCTGCCAGCAGTTGTCCGGCATCCACCACCCAGATCAGGGGTTGCAGAGTCAGTACCCCGGTCCAGGGCGGCGCCTGGAGTTGCCGATAGAGGCTGGCGGGATGGCCCAGGCCGGAAGGCTCGATGAACAGCCGCTGCGGTCGCGCGCGCCGGAGCAACCGGGTGAGGGCTACCTGCAGGGGCACGCCTTGGACGCAGCACAGGCAACCACCCGGGACCTCGGCGATAATCAGGCCCGCGTCATCGCGAGTCATCAGCGCAGCGTCGAGACCGACCTGGCCGAATTCGTTGACCAGGATCGCCCAACGCTCATTGGCGGGACGCTGGGCGAACAGCTGGCGGATCAGGGTGGTCTTGCCGGCGCCCAGGGGACCGGCGATCACATGGGTCTTGATATCGGCGAGGCGCATGGCGAGAGGTCGGATGCTAGAGTGGCGATTTCATCAGGGAGATGGGCTGGAATGTGGCGATTGCTGATGACTCTGCTGCTGTTGCCGTCGTTGGCGCTCGCCGATGCCTGCGTGATCCGCAGTCGCCAGGGCAGTGTGGACGTGCAGGTCTGCCAGAGCAATATCGACATCCCTGCCCAGCTGTTCCGCGACGGCTTCTGCCAGCCGCAACTCAAGGACCAGCAGACCGAGGTCCGCTTCATCGACCGCTGCCCGGTCGGTGAGATCGGCATCTGTCAGGGCGCACGCAGCCCAGGCGTGCCCTACCGACAGGATATCCACTACTACGGCGAACCTGGCGACGGCCGCTTCCTGGCCGTCGCCTGCGTCCAGCAGAACCGGGGTAGTTGGCGGGTACCCTGACGAATTCCACCACCCGGCGCCGGCGAGAGCGTCGTGCGTCACTCAGGCTACCTTGGCCTGAACGCTGAACAGACTCGCCCCCAAGGCCACGAAGGACGCGCCGAACAGCCGGTTCAGCAGGCGGGCACGATGCGGCGCGGCGAGCTGGCGCCTGAGCACCCGCGCCAGGGTCACGTAGCAGCCATGGGAAAGCAGCGAGCAGGCTGCGAAGGTCAGCACGAGAAGACCCAGCTGGGCGTGCGAGTCGCTGTCCGGGCGGATGAATTGCGGCAGGAAGGCGGCGAAGAACAGGATCGCCTTGGGGTTGGTTAGCGCCACCAGTACCCCGTTGAGCAGCAGTCTGCGGTTGGACAGCGCACGCCTGGCCGGCGGGTCGAGCCTGTTGAAGGCGCTGCTGCGGCTCTGCCATTGCCTGATGCCCAGGTAGATCAGGTAACTCGCGCCGAGCACCTTGAGCAGCAGGAAGGCGGTCGCCGAGGCCTGCAGCAGCACCCCCAGCCCGGCACTGGTGGCGGCCGATATTACCAGCAAGCCGAGGGCATTGCCGATCGAACCGAGCATCGCCCGTCCTGGCCCATAGGCCACCGAATTGGACAGCGCCATGATGACCCCAGGCCCCGGCGTGAGGGTCACCAGCAGGGCGACGGCGACAAAACCCAACCAATCGTGGAGCGACATCCCTGCACCTCGCCTGGATAACTTTCCTTGAATTACCGGGGGTAGCCTGCGCTCAGGCAGGAACGCCGATCCTCGGATCCACTGTATACGTTAACCTGTGCTGGAGCCCAGATTACTCGCAGACCATGCTAGACATGTTCGTACTGAAACGACTTTGACCCAAGTTGCTGGAGTTCGTTGACCCACCCGAAGACTTAGCAAATGGTGACCTTGCGCGGAAATTCATAAGCTAAGGATGGGATAGCCGAAGTCGTCAGCCAGGTCAAAATCGCATCAGCGCCAAAACTTAGCTGTCAGATCGTGAAGCAACGAGCACGTTTCCGAGGTTCAGTATTCGAGAAGGTCGTTTGGCCGCCCAACATGAGTACCTTGCAATGCAGCGATCTGGGACTGTGCGTAAGCGACAGGAGATGCTCCACTGAAAACAAGCCAAGAGACGAGCTCGGGATCTACGATTGCCGTGAACCGTGCAAACTCAGCAAGATTTTCATGCGCGAGTGCAACTCGCTTCAGATGCCGTTTGAGCTTATCTGGTTTGCCCTTTGTGTCCTCACCCTGATAATCGGAAAGCTGGGAAGCGACTTCTGAGTAGTTTCGAGCAAGGGAAAGATCCTTGCACTCGACGATGAGCACTTGGTTTCGATCCGCACGCCAAGCAAGCAGGTCTATATCACCAGGATCATCGGACAGTTTTCGCCCCAATATCTCTGGAAATCCGATTCCGCGCCGTACAGTCCACCCCGCACCTTGAAGATCCTTTTCTAGAGACTTTTCGAAGGTATGCCCTTCCCGGGCCTCACCCAACCATTCGTCCCTCATTCCGTCGGTACGGAAGAATTCTCGTTTGAGCCGCCCCGAATGTGCCCCGTCGAAGACGTATTGCAGCGAGTTGCGCAATTGCCCTGGCGATACGATTACTAACGGGTCTTGGCTATCGTATATCTGTAGCAACGGCCTGGCGGCGGCTGACAAGCGTCGACCGAACCGCCAAGGATAGATGTCGGATAAGTCAAACTTGTCAGTCACTTCAGCCCACTTCGGACGAGTTTTGAGCACGAATTGGTCAAGGAACGCGGAAACGACGTTATCGTCGAGTCCGGCGGACTGGCCGGCATGCTCCAACTGGCTCCGCTTCATGGTGAGGATTGCCGCCTGATTAGCGATCCCAATCAACTCAAGTGCATGGACGAATTCGAGGCCTTCTACTAGCGTAAAGCCCATTTCTGCGTTCCAAAACGCGAGAAAGCTCTCAGTATCGTCATCGTCTGTGGCAGCATCCCTGGTGCCTTCTTCGCTTATCAACTCTTCAATCTCTTCCACTTTGGCGTAATGCTGTTTGAACCGAGCAGCGTGGGCTTCGAACCGCTCGTTGGTCACCTTAGACAACAAAGGGTCAAGCACCATTTCTCCAAGCTCGTCGCGGAAGAGAAGGTCACCTAATGGAGAAATCTGCACTTGGGCAGGTAGCGCTCCAAAGCGCACGGCGTCAGACATGCCGCCGATGCGAAAGAGTAATGCTGCTTGTGCAAGGAGCCGCTCGAGTGCCATATCGGAAGGCTCCATCCCTCCTTCAATAGGGCACGCGCAAATTGCTAACTCAATGACTAACCGGGAAGTCAGCGCCGCGCCGGAAAAACGTCCTAACTGCTTGGCGACGGTTGTCTCGACACCGACTTCACCAGCATGCAGACCGAGTACCGCAGCAGCCGTCCGATGCCAATGGTTCTCCTCACGGCGTGCTCGTTCGCAATTCTCGAGCAGGCGGGTAAGAGTCTTCAGCCGATCGAATTGGGAAAGCTCATCCTGCATGTCTTTCAAGAGCACATCCACTACATCGTTGAGGAGCTTACCGACCGCCTTCTTCCCCTCGTACTGCGCCGGTGCATCAGCCGCAACCGCACGCCACCCGAGCTCAATTCTGGCGGCACCCGACTCAGTATTTTCGATAGTCAAAAGGCGTCGGCTCAACGAGCTGGACACCCGGTCACTGAAGTCGAATGTTTCCATGATGTGGAAACTGCGCGCGGCATCATTGGTAACCGCGATCTGCTCGATCGCAAAGCCCTGGTCGGCTGGTGCATCGAAACGAAGCAGAGTGGCAAACGCGGTGCCGAGCGCGCGGACCAATGCGCGTTCTGCACGATTGTCCGAAGCTCGAAAGCCAGCAAGATATCCGTCTTTGAGCACTACTCTTAGTGCCCCATGCTCACGGATCCGCTCGAGCCTCCAGAAAGCATTTAGGTCACGGGGAATCGCCTTACCGTCGAACCCGCCAATATCGCCGTCACCCTCAAAGCAGAGATAGACCTTTGTCGACTTCCTCGTCCTCTCATTGCCTATGGCTTCGACCGCCTCACCAATTCGCCCAGCCCACGTGCGTACCATCTTGGCCAGCTCGACAAGGAGCGCTTGATCTTCTATATCAGGTGCCTCAATCGTCACCCAAAGGGTGAGCTGCCCCTCGTACACGCAACTCAGACGGTGAGCGTCAAGCTCATCGATTGATACGTAGCACCTGCTTTCGCGTTCGGTCGGGAAGTAGTCTCCCGCTGATGGCCGCATCACTCTGTGCCATCTGCCACTGTTGTCACAAATGCGATGCCAGTCATACCCCGTGTCTGCAGCTAACCGTACGTCGCGGAGAAGATCTGTAGGAATTGAGAGCATCAGAGGGCGCTCTGGTGTGATGCGTCCCTCTGGCAATTGATCGTGCGGCACCATATGGCCGTCATTGGAGCGTGCCCAGCCAAGGAGGTTGAGAATGCCGTTGACGTTGATCAATTGAACACCGGCTCGCGAAATTATTTCTTCAGCGTCCTGTACACGCCAGAAGGCAAGTGGGGACATCTCGGGGAGCGAGCTTAAGCGGAAAAAGTCTGCGCACGACATCCACTCAAACTGCCATGCCTTTGGCATTTCGGGCACCGAGCCAGCAAAGCCTGCACCCCAGCCACAACCCACACGCACGACGATGCCGCGCTGGAAGCCTGGTTGGTTGGAAAGACCAGCAGCGGCCTTTGCAGCTCGGGCGTCGAGGATACTCGCGGTTTCTTCATCGAGCCGGAGCATGCTGCTGAAACCATCGGTCGAGTGCTGCTGTACTGAAGGCAAGACGAATTGGAGCACCATGAAGTGCCCCACATCGACCGAAGAGTAAGAGGTCGCTGATCGGGTAGTCCCAACCTTGTCCCACGACAACCTAACTCGCTTGCCATCACCGAACGCTGGTTTCTGGGACAGAGTAAGTGCATAGGCTTCGGCTAATGCCCTGTCAAGGTTGCTCAACTCTCCCTTCTGCGCAGCGAACGCTATCACCGCGTGGCGAAGCGTGATAGATAAAGCAGTGGGTAGTACAACGATAAGGCCATCACGTGTGCGAAGAAGCGGACGTTGCTCCAGCACTCCCGCGCTAGGTACTTGGCTGCCAAGAGAAGAAATCTGCGTGTTATCGAGGATAAAGGGAGAAAGATCTGCAACTGCTACGCCAGCGGCCTGCAGCACGCGCCTCGTCAGGATGACACGTGAGCGGAGGGAGCTTGCGTCAAGGCCTCCAGTTACGAGCGAGTTGGTATCGATTTCAACACCCGGTTCGTAACGTCGTAGACCAGAGTTAGCGCAAATGACATCCGAAAGCCGAAGAAGCGCCTGAGTGGCCCGTTTAAGCGAAATGAAATAGCCCTCATCGGGCATGGCGAAGACAACATCGACCATCAACTGCGTGTAAAAGCCTGCGGCCTCCCATACGCCTTCCAGAATGCGGTAATCGCCTTTCTCGTTACCAACAATCGAGACGAATACATCCTCAGCCGGATCTTCCCCAATGACACTGTTCGACTCGCCGATGGTCGCATACCAGCGCCGCGCATCATCGACGGTGGCAACCTGTGCGCCTTGGCAATGAATGAGAGCCAGAGCAACCATCAACTCTAATCGCAAGCATTCGGACTGATGCGCAGGGAGTGTTAGCAAACTGGCGAGCAAAGCCACTGTGCCGCTCCGTTCGAAGTTGGCGAGGTCGGCGGCAAGTCCAGCGTTGTCCTTCGCAACATCATCCAGCGAGTGGCTGGGACTTGCCCAAGCAGCATTCTCGGCCATAGCCTCAAGCAGAATTTGCAAATCTTGTGTTGAGAAGGAATCGTTCACGAACAGCCCCTGGCAAATTGTTGGCTAGAGGATCTTACGTGACGGGCGGAAAAGGGCCCATGGGAACTTGAGGAGGGTGTGTTGTTGACGCTGACATCAAGTTGACCCAGTAGAGGCCACGCTACTCCAGCACTAATCCGCGAAATTTTAGCAATGAAGCGGGTCATAAAGTAGGGGCGTGGGTCAGCGACCGGGTCTGTCCTGTGCCGGCGATAACACAGAAGACAAGCCGAGGGCTGCTACCTAGTCCCTGCCAACAGATCTAATTCTCTCAATCCAGACGCTGGTATCAGAGAGTTAAAACTGTCGCAGCCAACACTGACGCGGCTTCGAGCAGTTTTTAACGCTGCTCTTGACCTGATCGGAACTCCCAAGTCGCAAGTAGAAACATTGCCATAGAGCCAGCTAGGTTTACGGCCAGTTCGGCATGTCGGGGTGCTGCCTTCGCAGCATTTTTACACTTTCCGTGCGCATCGCTGAGGCGATTTCTCAACGAGCCCAGTCCCTCCACCACTGCAGTGCAGCCTCCCAATATTTGCTTAAAAACCACCTCTTCATGCTGCGCTTTTGTCAGGTTGAGCAGCGAGGCTGTTTGCTTGTAGAGCTTGTTGAGATCAGGATTTGCTTCATGCTCGCTGTCGCCCGCTTCTTCCAGGATATGCTTGCAGACGGACTCAAGAAGCGTCCGGGCCATGGTGATCGCCCCCTCAGGATCCGAAGTACGGCGTTCAATCGCTTTAGTCCAAGCACCACGTACATGCTCGGCGTCGAATCGGTTCATCGCCTCAGACACCACCGCATCAGACGGATGTACATCGCCGACCTCAGCGTAATCAGCAAGTGCCCTGAACTCATCCCATATGAAGCTTCTACGTTCCGCGTACGATCCAAATTTTGGCTTTATGAAGCCCCAGAACTGATCTAGGTTCCGGTGCCTTTTCACCCAAGCAGGAGCAAGCGAAGCTGCACGTGGGTCGTCCAAAATGCTCTGACGGTAAAGTGGATAATCTCGCTCGTCGTCGTTGTTACCCAGTCCGGTCGCGCGGTTTACGTAGATAGCCTGTAAAGCATCAACATCGTCGATCAGAGACACTGGCGTCCTACCTCCAATGTAAGCCCATACTGACAGCGATTCAGGAACCGCTCCATCGTGCGTCGTTCTGGAGCGTATTATTGAAATCGCCGCCCTCTACGATACGAAGATAACATTTGACTAGGCGCTTGGTGGCAATGCTCATGGGCCTAGCCATTGATTTCATCCACCTCTGGCCTGATGCTTCCAGCTTTGCATCCGTACAAGGAGTCTCCATTGCTTTCATGGATTAAGCAGCTGATCCGTCAACCAGCCCGCGACTACGAAGAACGATTTACCCAAGCCTTGAAGCGCAGCAATGGCTGGGGCTTGGCGCCCTCAGGTTTCAGGCGCACCGACGAGCGCTTTGTCAGCAAGCACAACCTCCAAATCTTTCAGCAAGTGGTGGAAGCGCATCTATCCCATTTCCATGCTGAAGATGTTTCTCAGCAGTGCTTTGCCGTAACCGCAATGTTGAAAGCCCCATTAGAAGAAGCTCTGGGGGTGCCGCTCACGTTCACCCTAGGTTATGTCGAGTACAACGGGCACAATGTTTTTCATAGCGATACCCGTGATCTCAAGAGGATGCTGAAAAAAGGCTTACCGTCCCTAGCTCTGAATCTGCATGCGTGGCTCACGCTGCCAAGCCATGAGGTAATTGATATGACATTTGGCACAACCTACGGCGTGGTCAATGAAGTGCCGGAAGTCATTGGCCGCATGTGTTTCCTGCATCCGGATGATATGACCGCCGATATGCAGTATCACCCGCAGCTGATTGGGTGGGATTACCTGGAGCGGATCGGTGCTATGCACCTCTTGCTGATGCCGTCTTGAGCCTTAATCACATTGTATGAGCCTGTTGCTCGTGGAAAGACGCTGGCGCTAACCAAACGATGATTCAAGCTCCAGCACGCAAGCGCTACTAGCTTGCGATCAGATTGAGCTGATTTCGTCATAGAACTGCTGGAACACTGGGTATGTCCCCGACAGCCCCCCATGTCCAATGTCAAAACGCTTTGTATGTAGAGCTTGAGGAACGATAGCGTCTCACTTGCTCCTTGGTGAGGCCCGCCACTGTTCGATTCTGAAATGAAGTGGTGATCTTATCCGACATTGACTGGGTGCCTTCGATGTTATCGTCACTATCAACCACAGCAAAAACCTGACCTTGGGCTGACTCATAAGAAGGACGTTGACGATCTTGGATACACCTATTTTGCCCAGTGCTGATATCACCTCGATTTCAGGCGATGGGCTACGGGGTTCGCAGGAGGCAGTGAGGCAAATCCACCGGCTCCTGCGACAGTTTTAATTCTTTAAAACCAGCGTTCCACGTGGAACCCGTTATTCCACGGTCACTGATTTCGCCAGGTTGCGCGGCTGGTCCACATCGGTGCCCTTGAACACGGCCACGTGGTAGGACAGCAACTGCAGCGGGATCGTGTAGAGGATCGGCGACAGGGCATCGTGGATATGCGGCATAGGCACGATGCGGGTGCCTTCGCCTTCCTCGAAGGCCGCGCGCTCGTCGGCGAAGACGATCAACTGGCCACCCCGCGCCCGTACCTCCTGCAGGTTGGACTTGAGCTTTTCCAGCAACTCGTTGTTGGGCGCAACCGTCACCACCGGCATATCGGCGTCGACCAGGGCCAGGGGACCATGCTTGAGCTCACCGGCCGGATAGGCCTCAGCGTGGATGTAGGAGATCTCCTTGAGCTTGAGCGCCCCCTCCATGGCCACCGGGTACTGCTCGCCACGTCCGAGGAACAGGGTGTGGTGCTTTTCAGCAAAGGATTCCGCCAGCTTTTCCACGGTCTTGTCCATGGCCAGGGCTTCGTCCAGGCGCGCCGGCAGGCGGCGCAACTCGGCCACCAGTTCGGCTTCGATGCCGGCATCCAGGCGTTGCTGGCAGCGGCCCAAGCTCAGGGTCAGCAGGAGCAGCGAAACCAGCTGGGTGGTGAAGGCCTTGGTCGAAGCCACGCCGATCTCGGGACCGGCCTGGGTCAAAAAGCTCAACTGGGATTCGCGCACCAGCGAGCTGGTCGCCACGTTGCAGATCGCCAGGCTGCTCAGATAGCCGGATTGCTTGGCCATGCGAAGGGCCGCCAGGGTATCGGCGGTCTCGCCGGACTGGGAGATGGTGACGAACAGGGTGTCCGGGCTGACGGCGACGCGGCGATAGCGGAATTCGCTGGCCACCTCCACCTGGCAGGGAATGCCCACGTATTCCTCGATCCAGTAGCGCGCCACCGAACCGGCATGGAAGCTGGTGCCACAGGCGACGATCTGTACCTGGCGCACCTTGGCGAACAACGCGGACGCCGAGGGACCAAAGGCCTCGGGCAGCACCTGCCCATCACCCAGGCGCCCTTCCAGAGTGCGCTGGACCACGCTGGGCTGCTCGTGGATCTCCTTGAGCATGAAGTGGCGATAGGCGCCCTTGTCGGCGGCCTCGCTGCCTTCATGGTACTGCACCGTCTCGCGCTGCACCGGCTCGCCATCCACATTCCAGAGATTGACCTGATCCAGGCGGATCTCGGCCACGTCGCCCTCTTCCAGGTAGACGAAGCGGTCGGTCACCTGGCGCAGCGCCAGTTGGTCGGAGGCCAGGTAGTTCTCGCCCAGGCCGAGGCCGATCACCAGGGGACTGCCGCTGCGGGTCGCCACCAGGCGATCCGGCTGCTGGCGCCAGACCGCCGCCAGGCCGTAGGCACCGTGCAGCTCCTTGACCGCTGCCTTGAGCGCCGTGGTCAGGTCGCCACTGTCCTGCAGCTTGAGGTGCAGCAGGTGGACGATGACCTCGGTATCGGTCTGGGAGGTGAAGACATACCCCTGAGCCTTGAGCTGGGCCCGCAGGGCTTCATGGTTCTCGATGATGCCGTTATGCACCACCGCTACGTCACCCTGGGAGAAATGCGGGTGGGCATTGGCTTCGGTGGGTGCACCATGGGTAGCCCAGCGGGTGTGGGCGATGCCCAGGCGACCGGCCAGGGGGTCGGCCAGCAGGGCCGCTTCCAGTTCGCTGACCTTGCCGATACGGCGCAGGCGCTGCAACTCGCCCTGGGCATCCAGCAACGCCAGGCCGGCACTGTCGTAACCGCGGTATTCCAGGCGCTTGAGACCCTCGACCAGAATGGCGGTGATGTTACGCTCGGCAATGGCGCCGACGATTCCACACATGCTTACCTCCCGTTGCCGGTCTTATCCACAGCGACCCGACTGGGCCGGCAGTGGATGACCTGATTGTCTAGTTGTCCACCGGGGCGCAGATGACCTGCACCCCGCGGGTTTCGATCGCCCGGGCCGCTTCGGCGGGCAGTCGCTCATCGGTGATGAGCACATCCACTCTTTCCCAAGGTAGTTCCAGATTGGGAATTCGCCTGCCCAGCTTGCTCGCTTCGGCCATGACCACTACCTCCCGCGCCACCTCGGCCATCACCCGCGACAGCGACAGGTGCTCGTTGAAGGTGGTGGTGCCCCGCTCCGGATCGAGGCCGTCGGCGCCGATGAACAGCTGGTCGAAGTCGTAGGATCTGAGCACCTGCTCGGCGACCTGGCCCTGAAAGGATTCCGAATGCGGATCCCAGGTACCACCGGTCATCAGCAGCATGGGCTCCTGTTCCAGCTCGCGCAGGGCCATGGCGACCTGCAGGGAATTGGTCATCACCACCAGCCCGGGGCGGCGATCGAGTTGCGGAATCAGCGCCGCCGTGGTGCTGCCGCAGTCGACGATGATCCGCGCGTGTTCGCGCAGGCGCTGCGCCGCGGCCCTGGCGATGGCCTGCTTGAAGGGCGAGGCCTGGGGCGGCGCTTCAGCCAGCAACTCCTGGGGCATGGCCACTGCGCCGCCATAGCGACGCAGGAGCAGGCCATTGCGTTCGAGGGCGGCCAGGTCCTTGCGGATGGTGACCTCGGAGGTCTCCAGCTGCCGGGCCAGCTCGTCCACGCTGACCTCGCCCCGCTCCTGGAGCTGGGTAAGGATGGTGTGGCGACGCTGGGCAGTATTGCGACGAGTCATAAATTTCGATTCGAAAGATAATGGATCGAATCAAAACCTAATAGTGGCGTGTCGTCAAGCCTTGGGGACCTTCTTCGGTCGCTGCCAGCCAGTCTTGTTGACCTGCCTGGCCCGACCCAACGCCAGGGCGTCGGCCGGTACGTCCGCGGTGATAACCGAACCCGCCGCGGTGGTCGCACCAGCGCCCAGGGTGACCGGCGCCACCAGGGAACTGTTGGAACCAACAAAGACATCCGCACCGATTTCGGTTCGAAACTTATTGGCCCCGTCATAGTTGCAGGTGATGGTGCCCGCGCCTATGTTGCTACCCACGCCGATGCTGGCATCACCGAGATAGCTCAGGTGACCGGCCTTGGCGCCATCTTGCAGATGGGCGTTCTTGAGTTCGACGAAGTTGCCCACATGGGCCTTGCTGCCCAGTTCGCTGCCGGGACGCAGACGGGCGAAGGGACCGACGTCGGCGCCCTCCCCGATCACGGCGCCGTCCAGATGGCTGTTGGCCTTGATGATGGCGCCGCGCTTGAGGACGCTGTCCTTGATCACACAATTCGGACCGATGCTCACCCCATCCTCCAGCACCACCCGACCTTCGAGGATGACGTTGACGTCGATGGAGACGTCGCGGCCGGCCTCGACCTCGCCGCGCTGATCGAAGCGCAGGGGATCCAGCAGGGTCACGCCCTGCAGCATCAGGCGCTCGGCGGCACGCTGCTGGAAGTGCCGCTCCAGCTGCGCCAATTGCCGGCGATCGTTGGCGCCCTGGACTTCCATGGCGTCCGCCGGCTGGCTGGTGGCGATGGTCAGGCCATCCGCCACTGCCAGGGCGATGACGTCGGTCAGGTAATACTCGCCCTGAGCGTTGCTGTTGGACAGGCGGCTCAACCAGTCCGCCAGCCGCCGACCCGGCACCGCGAGGATGCCGGTATTGCCTTCGCGAATGGCACGCTGGGCGTCGCTGGCGTCCTTGTGCTCGACGATGGCGGTTACCCGCCCCTGGTCATCGCGCAGGATGCGGCCATAGCCGGTGGGATCGTCCAGCTCCACGGTCAAAAGCGCCAGGTGACCGTCGTCCACCTGCTGCAGCAGGCGTTGCAGGGTCTCGGTCTGGATCAGGGGGACATCGCCATAGAGGATCAGCACCCGCTCCGCCGTCAGCGCCGGCGCCGCCTGGGCCACGGCATGGCCGGTACCGAGCTGCTCGGCCTGGACCACGAAGCTCACGTCGTCGGCGGCCAGCTGGCTGCGAACCTGATCGGCGCCATGGCCGATGACGACATGGATGCCCGCCGGCTGCAATTCACGGGCGCGGTCGAGGACATGCCCCAGCATGCTGCGACCGGCCACGGGATGCAGCACCTTGGGTAGAGCGGATCTCATGCGGGTGCCCTGGCCAGCAGCCAGGATGACGATTTCCAGGGACATCGGAACCTCGGAGACAGGAGGAAGAATCGGGCCGGTAACCGAAGGCGACAGGCGCCTTCCGAGTCCGACCACGCGAAATTTCTCGCCCACTTTTTGGGCGACAAAAGAAAAGGGTAGCCGAAGCTACCCTTGTCGTTACAGCCTGACCTTGCGCTTAGCGCTTGGCTTGCCGCTTGAGCTGCTGGATGGTGCGCAGCTGGGCGGCGGCTTCGGCGAGCTGAGTGGCGGCAGCGGTGTAGTCGAACTCCGTGCCCTTGTCGCTCAGGGCTGCCTCGGCGCGCTGCTTGGCTTCCAGAGCGGCAGCTTCGTCGATGTCACCGGCGCGGCTGGCGGTATCGGCCAGCACTTCGACGACATTCGGCTGCACTTCCAGAAAACCGCCGGAGATGTAGAACACCTCCTCGGCGCCCCCGGCCTTGACCAGGCGGATGGGGCCCGGTTTCAGATCGGTGAGCAGCGGCGCATGGCCCGGGGCGATACCCAGATCACCCAGGTGGCCGTGGGCGATGATCATCTCCACCGCGCCGGAGAAGATTTCCCCTTCCGCGCTGACGATGTCGCATTGGACTGTCTTGGCCATAGCGTGCCTCTAAGAGCGCCCGTTGCCGGGCGCGGCAGTTACAGTTTCTTGGCTTTCTCGATGGCTTCGTCGATGCCGCCGACCATGTAGAACGCCTGCTCGGGCAGGTGATCGTAGTCGCCACGCAGGATCCCGGAGAAGCCGGCGATGGTGTCCTTGAGGGACACGTACTTGCCGGGCGAACCGGTGAAGACTTCGGCCACGAAGAACGGCTGGGACAGGAAGCGCTGGATCTTACGCGCGCGGGATACCAGCTGCTTGTCGGACTCGGACAGTTCGTCCATGCCCAGGATCGCGATGATGTCCTTCAGCTCCTTGTAGCGCTGCAGCACGTACTGGACGCCGCGAGCGGTGTCGTAGTGCTCCTGGCCGATCACGTTCGGGTCCAGCTGGCGCGAGGTGGAGTCCAGGGGATCGACCGCCGGGTAGATACCCAGGGAGGCGATGTCACGGGACAGAACCACGGTGGCGTCCAGGTGGGCGAAGGTGGTCGCCGGGGACGGGTCGGTCAAGTCATCCGCCGGGACGTAAACGGCCTGTACGGAGGTGATCGAACCCAGCTTGGTGGAGGTGATGCGCTCCTGCAGGACACCCATCTCTTCGGCCAGGGTCGGCTGGTAGCCCACCGCGGACGGCATACGACCCAGCAGCGCGGACACTTCGGTACCGGCCAGGGTGTAGCGGTAGATGTTGTCGACGAACAGCAGGACGTCACGGCCTTCGTCACGGAATTTCTCGGCCATGGTCAGACCGGTCAGGGCCACGCGCAGACGGTTGCCCGGCGGCTCGTTCATCTGGCCATAGACCAGGGCGACCTTGTCCAGAACGTTGGAGTCCTTCATCTCGTGGTAGAAGTCGTTCCCTTCACGGGTACGCTCGCCCACGCCGGCGAACACGGAATAACCGCTGTGCTCGATGGCGATGTTACGGATGAGTTCCATCATGTTGACGGTCTTGCCCACGCCGGCGCCGCCGAACAGGCCGACCTTGCCGCCCTTGGCGAAGGGGCAGACCAGGTCGATGACCTTGATGCCGGTTTCCAGCAGGTCGTTACCACCTGCCTGCTCGGCATAGGACGGGGCCTTGCGGTGGATTTCCCAACGCTCTTCCTCGCCGATGGGGCCGGCTTCGTCGATGGGGTTGCCCAGCACGTCCATGATGCGGCCGAGGGTCTTGACGCCGACCGGGACCTTGATGGCCTCGCCGGTGTTGCCGACGTTCAGGCCGCGCTTGAGGCCTTCGGTGCTACCCATGGCGATGGTACGGACCACGCCGTCACCCAGCTGCTGCTGGACTTCCAGAGTGGTTTCGGCACCCTGCACCTTGAGGGCGTCAAAGACGCGCGGTACCGCGTCGCGCGGGAATTCCACGTCGATCACGGCGCCGATGATTTGTACGATACGTCCGCTACTCATTTCGCGTTCCTCGAATGTTTAAGCTGTCCGTCAGACCGCGGCGGCGCCGCCGACGATTTCCGAAATTTCTTGGGTGATCGCAGCCTGGCGAGCCTTGTTGTAGACCAGCTGCAGCTCCTTGATGAGATCGCCGGCGTTGTCGGTGGCGTTCTTCATCGCGATCATCCGCGCGGCCTGTTCGCTGGCAGCGTTCTCGACCACGGCCTGGTACACCTGGGATTCCACGTAGCGCACCAGCAGACCGTCGAGCAGGGTCTTGGCGTCGGGCTCGTAGAGATAGTCCCAATGCTTGCCTTGCAGCTCACCGCCCTCGGCCGGCACCAGGGGCACCAGCTGCTGGATGGTCGGCTTTTGGGTCATGGTGTTGACGAAGACGTTGGACACCACGTACAGACGGTCGATACGGCCGTTCAGGTAGGCATCCAGCATCACCTTGATGCTGCCGATCAGATCGCCGATCGCCGGGGCTTCGCCGAGGTGGCTGATGGCCGCGACCACGTTGCCGCCGAAGCTGCGGAAGAAGGAGGCACCCTTGGCCCCGATCACCGCCAGATCGATTTCCACACCCTTGCCGCGCTGGTCGCTCATGTCGCGGACCAGAGCCTTGAACAGGTTGGTGTTCAGACCACCGGCCAGACCCCGATCGGAGCTGACCACGATGTAACCGACGCGCTTGACCTCGCGTTCCACCATGAAGGCATGGCGGTACTCGGGGTTGGCGTTGGCCAGGTGGCCGATCACAGCGCGGATGCGCTCGGCATAAGGCTTGCTGGCAGCCATGCGGGCCTGAGCCTTACGCATCTTGCTGACCGCAACCTTTTCCATGGCGCTGGTGATCTTCTGTGTGCTTTTGATGCTCGCGATCTTGCCGCGAATCTCTTTTGCGCCTGCCATGTGACACCTATCGGGTTGGCAAACGGGGGCTGGCGCCCCCGTCGCGGCTTACCAGGTTTGCGTGGCCTTGAACTTCTCGATTCCCGCCTTGATGCCGGCGTCGATCTCGTCGTTGAAGTCGCCCTTCACGTTGATCTTGGCCATCAGGTCGGCGTGATCGCGGTTGAAGTAGGCGATCAGGGCCTGCTCGAAGCTACCGATCTTGTCCAGGGACACATCGCTCAGGAAACCACGCTCGGCGGCGTACAGGCTCAGGGACATCTCGGCGATGGACATGGGCGCGTACTGCTTCTGCTTCATCAGCTCAGTGACACGCTGACCATGCTCGAGCTGCTTGCGGGTGGCTTCGTCCAGGTCCGAGGCGAACTGGGCGAAGGCCGCCAGTTCACGGTACTGGGCCAGCGCGGTACGGATACCGCCGGACAGCTTCTTGATGATCTTGGTCTGGGCCGCACCACCCACACGGGATACCGAGACACCGGCGTTGACCGCCGGGCGGATGCCCGAGTTGAACAGGCCGGCTTCCAGGAAGATCTGGCCGTCGGTGATGGAGATCACGTTGGTCGGAACGAAGGCGGACACGTCGCCGGCCTGGGTCTCGATGATCGGCAGCGCGGTCAGCGAGCCGGTCTTGCCGGTCACGGCGCCGTTGGTGAACTTCTCGACGTAGTCGGCGGAGACGCGGGACGCGCGCTCGAGCAGACGGCTGTGGAGATAGAACACGTCGCCGGGATAGGCTTCACGGCCCGGCGGACGACGCAGCAGCAGGGAGATCTGGCGATAGGCCACGGCCTGCTTGGACAGATCGTCATAGACGATCAGGGCGTCTTCACCGCGGTCGCGGAAGTATTCGCCCATGGTGCAACCCGAGTAGGGCGCCAGGAACTGCAGGGCAGCCGATTCGGACGCACTGGCTGCCACCACGATGGTGTTGTGCAGAGCGCCGTTCTCTTCCAGCTTGCGTACCACGTTGGCGATGGTCGACTGCTTCTGACCAATGGCGACGTAGACGCAGCGGATGCCGCTGTTCTTCTGGTTGATGATGGCATCGATCGCCATGGCGGTCTTGCCGATCTGACGGTCACCGATGATCAGCTCACGCTGACCACGACCAACCGGGATCATGGCATCGACGGCCTTGTAGCCGGTCTGCACCGGCTGGTCGACCGACTGACGCCAGATCACGCCCGGCGCGACCTTCTCGACGGCGTCGGTGGCGCTGGCATTCAGCGGACCCTTGCCATCGATGGGGTTGCCCAGGGCGTCGACGACGCGACCCAGCAGTTCCGGACCGACCGGGACTTCCAGGATGCGGCCGGTGCACTTGGCGCTCATGCCTTCGGCCAGACCCAGGTAGCTACCCAGGACCACGGCGCCGACGGAGTCTTGCTCCAGGTTCAGCGCCATACCGTAGATGCCGCCGGGGAATTCGATCATTTCGCCGTACATGACGTCGGCCAGACCGAAGATCCGCACGATACCGTCAGACACGCTGACGATGGTGCCTTCGTTGCGGGCTTGCGAGGTCACGTCGAGCTTGTCGATGCGACCCTTGATGATTTCACTAATTTCGGAAGGATTGAGTTGCTGCATGCTACTGCCCCTTCAAACTCAAGGTTTCAACGCTTCGGCCAGTTGCGCGAGCTTGCCGCGAACGGAGCCATCGATTACCAAGTCGCCGGCGCGGATAACCACACCACCGATCAGGCTCGCATCCTCGGATGCATTAAGTCGCACGTGTCGACCTAGCCTTGCGCTGAGAGCCTTGGCGAGTTTGTCTTGCTGTTCTTCGCTCAGGGCGAAAGCACTGGTGACTTCCGCCTCGATGGATTTTTCCTGCTCGGCCTTGTACGCCTCGTAGATCTCGGCGATGGCCGGGAACAGGTCGATCCGGTTGTTTTCTGCCACGGTCCGAACGAAGTTCTGGGACTGTGCATCCAGCTGATCGCCACATACGTCGATGAGCAATCCGGCCTTGGCGTCCGCAGTCAACTGCGGCTGCTGAAGCAGCTGGCGCACGGTCCCATCTTGGGATACCGCGGCGAGCAGCCCGAGCGCGGCCGACCATTGGGTCAGCTGCTGCTGGGACTGTGCGAACTCGAAAGCCGCCTTGGCATAGGGCCGGGCCAGCGTGTTCAGTTCTGCCATTGGTGGCCTCGCTTAGATTTCCGCTGCCAGTCGGTCGACCAACTGGGCATGAGCATTGGCATCAACGGTCGATCCGAGGATCTTCTCGGCGCCGGCCACGGCCAGCACGCCGACGCGAGCACGCAGAGCGTCCTTCGCGGTGTTGATTTCCTGCTCGATTTCCGCCTGAGCCTGCGCCTTGATCCGGTCGCCTTCGGCACGGGCCTTGGCCTGTGCGTCCTCGACGATCTGAGCGGCACGCTTGTTGGCTTGCTCGATGATCTCGGCTGCTTGGCCCTTGGCTTCGTTCACTTTCTGGTTGGCTTGCTGCTGTGCCACTTCCAGATCACGAGCCGCGCGGTTGGCAGCGTCAAGGCCATCGGCAATCTTCTTCTCACGCTCACGCAGCGCCGAGATGATCGGCGGCCACACGTACTTCATGCAGAAGAGCACGAAGATGAAGAAGGCAACGGACTGGCCTATCAGGGTTGCATTAATGTTCACGCCAACACCTCGCTCGTTCGTTGTCCATCAGTCCTGCCTACACCCGCGAGGGTGATCAGCCGGCGATCTGACCAACGAAGGGGTTAGCGAAGGTGAAGAACAGGGCGATACCAACACCGATCATGGTCACGGCGTCGAGCAGACCGGCGACGATGAACATCTTGACTTGCAGCATCGGAACCATTTCCGGCTGACGAGCGGCGCCTTCGAGGAACTTGCCACCCAGCAGACCGAAGCCAATGGCGGTACCCAGAGCGCCCAGGCCAATCAGCAGAGCAACGGCGATCGCGGTCAAACCAACTACAGTTTCCATCTTTCCTCCCGACTTTTTTAGTCGTCTTGGTTAAGGTTGAAGCGAAAAAGTTTTCCCAAGTTACCCGGCGGACGAGGTCCTCCGGGACTCACGGCAGAACCGCCCCCGGACGCCGTCAGCAGCGTCCGGAAGCCATTCCTTAGTGACTTTCTTCGTGCGCCATCGACAGGTAGACGATGGTCAGCATCATGAAGATGAAGGCCTGCAGGGTGATGATGAGGATGTGGAACACCGCCCACGCCCACTGCAGCACGATACCCAGACCGCCCAGTGCCAGACCGTTGGCGAACATGATGGCGATCAGGATGAAGATCAGCTCGCCCGCATACATGTTGCCGAACAGTCGCAGTGCCAGCGAGATCGGCTTGGCGATCAGGGTGACGAATTCGAGCAGGAAGTTGATCGGAATCAGGATGATCTGCAGCAGCGGATTCTTGCTGCTGAAGGGGTGCAGGGTCAGCTCGCCGAAGAAACCGCCGAGACCCTTCATCTTGATGCTGTAGAAGATGATCAGGCCAAACACCGACAGGGCCATGCCCAGGGTGGCGTTCGGGTCGGTGGTGGGCACCACGCGGAAGTAGGTGTGCTCGCCGAACAGCATGCCGGCCACGGACGGCAGCCAGTCCACCGGCACCAGGTCCATCAGGTTCATCAGGAAGATCCAGACGAAGATGGTCAGGGCCAGGGGCGCGATCAGGGCGTTCTTGCCATGGAAGGTGTCACGGACGCTGCCGTCGACGAATTCCACCAGCACTTCGACGAAGTTCTGCAGGCCGCCGGGCTGACCGCTGGTGGCCTTCTTGGCGATGCTGCGGAACAGCACCAGGAAGATCAGGCCGAGGGCGACCGACCAGCCGAGGGTGTCCACGTGGAAGGCCCAGAAGCCCATTTCCTTAGCTTCAGCGGGGGTGTGGGCGAAGCTCCAGCCGTTCACCGGATGCATACCATAGGTCAGGTTCTGCAGGTGGTGCTGGATGTAGCCCGAAGCGGAGTCTGCTGCCATGTGTGCCTCGAATGCCTTAAGGTCTAGTCGGTTTTTTCAGTAGCAAGGGCGCGCCAGCATTGACCATCAGCGTCAACAGATAGACGCCGAACAGTGCAGGAGCCGAAAGCGGTTTTACCCCGGCAAACGTCAGTGCAAAGAGCACTGCCGTGAGAATCAGTTTGCCCGCCTCGCCCGAGTAGAAAGAACGGACGATGTCTCGGGCGGCATGGGCGCCGCGATAGCGGAACGCCTTGAACGAAAAATACAGATTGGGCAGCCAGGCAATCAGCCCACCCAACAATCCGGAATAACCGGCGACCTTACCGACGAAGCAATACAAGACAACGGCGGCACACGACGCGACAGCCAGTTGGACGAGCAGCAGGCGAAAGGCAGGCTGATGATGGAAGGGCAGGCGTTTGGGCGTGCGGCGGTCCATCGGCTCGAAGTCCTCTGGTGTCGGCTTAATAGTTGTTTTCACTGGCATGCTTTGTGCCGACAAAAAGCGGGCAAAGTATAGGGGCGCGCCAGGGGTGGTTCAAGCCACCCCGGACAGATTGCCTTTATTGCCGGAAGGCATTTGTGTCAGCGAATGTGCGCCAGTACGCCTTGAAGTTCGTCCAAAGAGGTATAGCGGATCACCAGTTGACCCTTGCCCTTCTCGCCATGGCGGATCTGCACGTTGGCGCCCAAACGCTCGGCCAGACGCTGCTCCAGACGGCTGATGTCCGGATCCACGGCTGGTGCCTTCTCAACCGGCTCCGTTCCGCTGAGCCACTGGCGCACCAGGGCCTCGGTCTGGCGGACGGTGAGACCCCGTGCGACAACGTGCCGCGCCCCTTCGGCCTGGCGGGCCTTGGGCAGACCGAGCAGCGCCCGGGCATGGCCCATTTCCAGCTCGCCCTTGGCCAGCAGGTCCTTGGCGTCCTCGGCCAGCGCCAGCAGGCGCAGCAGATTGGTCACGCCCGAGCGCGACTTGCCGACGGCTTCGGCCACTTGGGCCTGGGTCAGCTCGAATTCGTCCTGCAACCGCTGCAGGGCCATGGCCTCTTCCAGCGGATTGAGATTCTGCCGCTGGATGTTCTCGATCAGCGCCAGGGCGATGGCCACCTGGTCGGGCACATCGCGCACCAGGGCGGGGATGCGGTCCAGGCCGGCCTGCTGGCTGGCACGCCAGCGGCGTTCACCGGCGATGATCTCGTAACGGCCTTCGCCGATGGCACGCACCACGATGGGCTGCATCAGCCCCTGGACGCGAATGGAGTTGGCCAGCTCTTCCAGAGCGGTCGGATCCATGTGCCGGCGCGGCTGGTACTTGCCGCGCTGGATGATGTCCACCGGCAGCGATTGCAGTTCGCTGACCGGGGTGGCGGCGGCCTGCTCCTGCAGGACCTTGACGCTGGCACCGCCGAGCAGGGCGTCGAGACCGCGGCCCAGACCTCGTTTCTTCACAGCCATGGGGATTCCTTAGGCAGTCTTGGCGACGCGAGCCGCCTTACGCTGACGTTTGACCAGCTCGCTGGCCAGCTCCAGATAGGCCGCGGCCCCCTTGGAGCTCTTGTCGTAGACCAGCGCGGGCATGCCGTAGCTGGGGGCTTCGGCCAGGCGGACGTTGCGCGGAATGATGGTTTCGTAGAGCTCGTCGCCGAAGTGCTGCTTGAGCTGGGCGGCAACGTCGTTGGCCAGGCCGATGCGCGGATCAAACATGGTGCGCAGCAGGCCTTCGATCTTGAGCTGCGGATTCAACCGCTGGGCGATGTGCTGGATGCTGCCGATCAGATCGGTCAGGCCTTCCAGGGCGAAGTATTCGCACTGCATGGGGATGATCACGCCGTCGGCGGCCACCAGCCCGTTGATGGTCAGCATGGACAGCGACGGCGGGCAGTCGATGAGCACGTAGTCGTAGTTGTCCCGCACGGGGGCCAGGGCGTCGCGTAGGCGACTCTCACGCCCGCTCATCTCCAGCAGCTCGACTTCCGCGGCGGTGACGTCGCGGTTCGAGGGCAGCAGCTGGTAGCCGCCGTGCTCGGAGAAGTGCATGGCGTCGAGCAGACCGCAGGCGCCGGTGAGGACGTCCAGCACCGAATGCTCCAGGGCATGCTTGTCCACCCCACTGCCCATGGTGGCGTTACCCTGGGGATCGAGGTCGATCAGCAGCACCTTGCGCCGGTTGGTGGCGGCCAGAGAAGCGGCGAGATTGATGCACGTGGTGGTCTTGCCCACCCCGCCCTTCTGGTTGGCTATCGCGTAAACCTTGGCCATGTACCGCCTTACCCCTCTCCGTTCGTGCGGCGCAGTATCAGCAAGTGCCGCTGGCCTTGGCAACCGGGAACCGCGAGGACGTGCGCCGCCGCAACTTGGAAATCCGCTGGTAGCTTGGCCAGTTCGTCGTCGGGGTGCAGCCCCTTCATCGCCAGCCACTGTGTTTGGTTGTCGCCCAGGTGGCGCGTCCAGGTGGCGAAGTCGTCGATGGCGCTGAACGCCCGCGAGACGATGCCGGTGAAGGGCGCGGCAGGCTGGTAGGCCTCGACGCGGGCGTGGACCACGTCGAGATTGGCCAGGCCCAGTTCGATCCTGGCCTGGGTCAGGAAGCGGGTCTTCTTGCCGTTGCTGTCGAGCAGGGTGAAGCGCGACTCGGGAAAGAGGATCGCCAGGGGAATGCCCGGCATACCGCCGCCGCTGCCTACGTCCAGCCACTGCCCCGCGCCTACGTAGGGGACGATGCTGAGGCTGTCCAGCAGGTGCCGCGAGACCATCTCGTTGGGATCGCGCACCGCGGTGAGATTGTAGGCCTTGTTCCACTTGACCAGCAGGTCCAGGTAGCCCAGCAACCGCTCTTCCACGGCGGCGGTCAGGGCCACGCCGAGGGTCTCGGCGCCCTGACGCAGTTCGTTGGCTTGGATCGCGCTGGCCATCAGGCGCTGTGCTCCAGGCTGCGACCGGCGCTGCGCTTCTTCAGGTGGATCAGCAGCAGCGAGACCGCCGCTGGCGTGACGCCGGGAATGCGCGAGGCCTGCCCCAGGGTCTCGGGACGGGCCTGGGCCAGCTTGTGCTGGATCTCCTTGGACAGTCCGGAAATGCTGGCGTAGTCGAGCTCCGCGGGCAGCGCCACGGCATCGCTGGCGCGCAGTCGCTGGATCTCGTCCTGCTGGCGATCGATGTAGCCGGCGTACTTGGTCTTGATCTCGATCTGCTCGGCGACCTGGGTCTCGGCCGGCGTCTCGCCCACCGCGGCCATCAGGCCGGCATAGT
Organism: Pseudomonas sp. HUK17; assembly: GCF_001566765.1. Taxonomy (NCBI): domain Bacteria; kingdom Pseudomonadati; phylum Pseudomonadota; class Gammaproteobacteria; order Pseudomonadales; family Pseudomonadaceae; genus Pseudomonas; species Pseudomonas sp. HUK17. The sequence goes on along the minus strand of NZ_LSMW01000012.1, from coordinate 86,659 downwards.
CGATCTCCGGCCGGGCCAGCAGGTTCTGCAGGTTGTATTCGTGATTGAGCGGCGTGCCGAAACGCTCGGCGACCGCCGTGCCCTGGGGCGTTCCCGGACGGATCCAGGTGGCCTTGAGACGCTGCTCTTCCAGGACGATGCCCTCGCGCTTGGCTTCGAACAGCGCCCAGCGCTGGTCGTCCACCAGGCCCAGCTCGCGGCCCTTTTCGGTCAGGCGCAGGTCGGCGTTGTCTTCGCGCAGGATCAGCCGGTACTCGGCGCGCGAGGTGAACATCCGGTAGGGCTCCTGGGTGCCCAGGGTGATGAGGTCATCCACCAGGACGCCGAGGTAGGCCTCGTCGCGGCGCGGACACCAGGCTTCACGGCCCTGGGCGCGCAGCGCGGCGTTGGCCCCGGCGAGCAGACCCTGGGCGCCGGCTTCTTCGTAACCGGTGGTGCCATTGATCTGGCCGGCGAAGAACAGCCCGGCGATGACCTTGGTCTCCAGGCTGTACTTGAGATCCCGCGGATCGAAGAAGTCGTATTCGATGGCGTAGCCGGGCCGCAGGATGTGGGCGTTCTCCATGCCACGCATGGAACGCACCACCTCGAGCTGCACATCGAAGGGCAGCGAGGTGGAGATGCCGTTGGGATAGAGTTCGTGGGTGGTCAGGCCCTCGGGTTCGAGAAAGACCTGATGGCTGTCCTTGTCGGCGAAGCGATGGATCTTGTCTTCGATGGACGGGCAGTAGCGCGGCCCTACCCCTTCGATCACGCCCGAGTACATGGGCGAACGATCCAGGTTGGCGCGGATGATGTCGTGGGTGCGGGCGTTGGTGTGGGTGATCCAGCAGCTGACCTGCTGGGGATGCTGCTCGCGATTGCCGAGGAAGGACATCACCGGCAGGGGGGTATCCCCGGGCTGCTCGGTCATCACCGAGAAATCCACCGAGCGGCCGTCGATGCGCGGTGGCGTACCGGTCTTCAGCCGCGATACCCGCAGTGGCAGTTCCCGCAGGCGCTGGGCCAGGGCGATGGCCGGCGGATCGCCCGCTCGTCCACCACTGTGGTTCTGCAGGCCGATGTGGATAAGACCACCGAGGAAGGTCCCGGCGGTCAGCACCACGTTGTCGGCATGGAATTTCAGGCCCATCTGGGTGACCACGCCGGCGACGCGATCGCCTTCGACGATGAGGTCGTCACAGGCCTGCTGGAATATCCACAGGTTCGGCTGGTTTTCCAGCGTATGGCGGATGGCCGCCTTGTACAGCACGCGGTCGGCCTGGGCGCGAGTGGCGCGCACGGCAGGTCCCTTGCGGCTGTTGAGAATGCGGAACTGGATGCCGGCGAGGTCCGTGGCCGCGGCCATGGCGCCGCCCAGGGCATCGATCTCCTTGACCAGATGGCTCTTGCCGATGCCGCCAATGGCGGGGTTGCAGCTCATCTGGCCGAGAGTTTCCACATTATGCGTGAGCAGCAGGGTGCGCACACCCATGCGAGCGGCCGCCAGGGCCGCTTCGGTACCGGCATGGCCGCCGCCGATCACGATGACGTCGAAACGGGAAGGAAAGTCCACCACGCACCTCGTGCCTGTTGGCAGGAATTCAAAGGAAAGCCGGCAAGTATAAGGCCTGAGCGGCTCTTGCAGAAGGGGTTCTGGCCAAAAAATGACCAGCCGTCAAGAGAGACCTCCAATATAAACAATAGGGAAGAAAATTTTAAAAGGACTGATATAGAGCTTATGTATATGCAGGCACTTCGCTGTGGATAAGGTTATCCAGCCCTCGTCAGCACTGAGCTGGGGAAAACCTGAGCCCCGTGCATGTCTTGTGCTGTGGATGGATACAAGCTCTCAGCATCCTGTGGAGCCTTTGCCTGTTTATCCACATGCGCAGTCATGGACAGCTCGTGCACCGATTTATGGGCAGACCTCAGGCAGGGTTATCAACAGGGCTCTGGAAGGGAGAGATGAGGACAGTCAAGGCCTGCCTTGCACAGGCCTGGAACGGCGGGCGGGAAATTACTTGCCGATGCAGAAGCTGGAGAAGATGCGGCCGAGCAGGTCGTCGGAGCTGAAAGCGCCGGTGATCTCGCCGAGCACCTGCTGGGCTTGGCGCAGGTCTTCGGCCAGCAGCTCGCCGGAGCCGGCCAGGGTGAGCTGACGATAGCCATGGTCCAGGGCACTGGCGGCTCTTTGCAGGGCATCCAGGTGACGCCGCCGGGCGCTGAAGCCGCCCTCGGTGGTCTGCTCGAAGCCCATGCAGGCCTTGAGGTGCTCGCGCAAGGCTTCGACACCGCCGCCATCGGTGGCGCTGAGGGCGATCTCGACCGGTTCGCTGGTGGCCAGCAGGCCGGTAACCTCGCCGGTGAGATCGGCCTTGTTGCGGATCACCGTCAGCTTGTCCAGCGGCGGCCGGGTGCTCAGCAGCTCCGGCCAGAGCGCCTGGGGATCCCGGGCTTCCGGCGCGCTGGCATCCACCACCAGCAGCACCCGATCGGCGCCGGCGATGGCGTCCAGGGCGCGCTGGACGCCAATCTGCTCGACCCGGTCGGTGGTGTCGCGCAGGCCGGCGGTATCGACCACATGCAGCGGCATGCCGTCGATGTGGATATGTTCGCGCAGGACATCCCGGGTAGTGCCGGCGATGTCGGTGACGATGGCGGCTTCGCGACCGGCCAGGGCATTGAGCAGGCTGGACTTGCCGGCATTGGGACGGCCGGCGATCACCACGGTCATGCCATCGCGCAGCAGGGCGCCGCGATTGGCTTCGCGCTGGACCTCGTGCAGCTCGGCCTGGACGCCCTCCAGCAGGCCCTGCACGCGGCCGTCGGCGAGGAAGTCGATCTCCTCCTCGGGAAAGTCGATGGCGGCCTCGACATAGATGCGCAGGCGGATCAGCTGCTCGACCAGGCTTTCCACCCGGCGCGAGAATTCGCCCTGCAGCGAGCGCAGGGCATTGCGCGCCGCCTGTTCGGTGCTGGCCTCGATGAGGTCGGCGATGGCCTCGGCCTGGGCCAGATCGAGCTTGTCGTTGAGAAAGGCGCGTTCGCTGAATTCCCCCGGGCGGGCCAGGCGGGCGCCCTCTTCCAGGGTGCGGCGCAGGAGCAGATCGAGGATCACCGGACCGCCGTGGCCCTGGAGTTCCAGCACGTCTTCGCCGGTGAAGGAGTTGGGGCCGGGAAAGAACAGGGCGATGCCGGCGTCCAGCACGCTGCCGTCGGCGGCGAGGAAGTTGCCGTAGTGGGCATGCCGAGGCGGCAGCTCACGGCCGCAGATCGCCCGCGCCAGGGGAGCGGCCAGGGGACCGGAGACGCGGACGATGCCGACCCCGCCGCGCCCGGTGGCGGTGGCGATGGCGGCGATGCTGTCGGAAGGCAGGGACATGACGATCCTCCAGAAAGCACGACGCCCCAATCAAGGGGCGTCGTGTGGACAGGGTGAGCGAGGTCAGGCCTTCTTGCTGGCCGCCTCGATCTTCCGGGTAATGTACCACTGCTGCAGGATCGACAGGCAGTTGTTGACGATCCAGTACAGCACCAGACCGGCCGGGAACCACAGGAAGAAGAAGGTGAAGACGATGGGCATCATCTTCATGACCTTGGCCTGCATGGGATCCGGCGGTGCCGGGTTCAGCATCTGCTGCACCAGCATGGTGGCGCCCATGATGATCGGCAGGATGAAGAAGGGATCCTTGGCCGACAGGTCGGTGATCCAGAACATCCAGGGCGACTGGCGCATCTCGACGCTTTCCAGCAGCACCCAGTACAGCGCCAGGAACACCGGCATCTGCACCACGATGGGCAGGCAGCCACCCAGGGGATTGATCTTCTCCTTGCGGTACAGCTCCATCATCGCCTGGGACATCTTCTGGCGATCGTCGCCATGCTGCTCCTTGAGCGCCTGCAGTCGCGGACCGACGGCGCGCATGCGCGCCATGGAGCGGTAGCTGGCGGCGGACAGCGGGAAGAACAGCAGCTTGATGATGATGGTCAGGACGATGATCGACCAGCCCCAGTTACCCAGGATGCTGTGGATATGCTGCAGCAACCAGAAGATCGGCTGAGCGATGAACCACAGGAAACCGTAGTCGACGGTCAGCTCCAGACCGTGGGACAGGGTCTTGAGGTGCTCCTGGATCTTCGGACCGGCATAGAGGGTCAGCGAGGTCTCACCCTTGCCACCCGCCGGCACGCTGAACTGCGGACCAGTGAAGCCGACGATGTAGTTGCCCTGGGCGTCCTTGCGGGTGGTGATCTGGTGCTGCTCGTCCTTGTTCGGCACCCAGGCGGTGACGAAGTAGTGCTGCAGCCAGCCGACCCAACCACCCTGCACGGCTTCCTGCAGGCGATTCTTGTCCATGTCGCTCATGGACACCTTGCGATAGGGCTCGGCCGGGGTACCGACGGCGGCGCCCAGGTAGGTGGACACGCCGGTGGCGGTGGTCGCCGAGGGATCGCCGCTCTTGTCCCGCTTGAGCTGGGCGTAGAGCACGCCGTTCCAGGCGTTGGCGCTCTGGTTGTCGATCAGGTAGCTGACCTGGATCTGGTAGGCGTCCGGGTTGATGCAGGTGATCTTCTTCTGCGCCTTCTCGGCGTCCGAGCAATCGACCTTCAGGCCCCGGTGGAAGGTGAATCTCTTGGTGTAGTCGACGCCGTTGGCCTGGTACTTGAGATCCACCACCAACTGCTGCTGGCCATCGGCGAGCACGTAGCTGGACTGGGCCGAGGTGTACAGCGGACGCCCGGCGCTGTTGGCGTCGGGACCGTTGGCACCGGTCAGGCCGCTCTGGGCCAGGTAGAGACGCTCGTTGCCGTTGTCGAACAGCATGAAGGGCACGTCGGGATGATCCTGACGGCGGGGGTACTGCACCAGACCGAGCTGGACGATGTCGCCGCCGCGAGGATCGATGGCCAGATCCAGGACGTCGGTACGTACCTTGATGAGCGCAGTGCTTGCCTGAGTGGTCGAGTTGTCCACCGGCGCCGCAGCCTTGGCGTCAGCGGGAACATCGGTGGGCACGTTGGGAGTGTCACCCGGCAGGACGCTGGTCTGCGTCTTGGCCGTGGGCAGATCGGCCTGGCCGTAATCCTTGTTCCACTGGAAAACCAGGGTGTAGGACACGATCGCCAAGGCGGCAATGAGTAGCGGGCGCTTGATATCCATGTTTACTCGGCCATCGAAGAGGTCGGGGCTGGGGTCTTTGCGGGAGGAACGGGATCATATCCGCCTGAGTGCCAGGGATGGCACCGGCACAGTCGCCGTGTGGTCAGCCAGCCACCACGCAGCAGCCCGTGGCGCTCGATGGCTTCGAGGGCGTAACCGGAACAGGTCGGATAGAAACGACAGTGACTGGCCATCATGGGGCTGATGGCATAACGGTAGAAGCGAATCAGCAGCAGGGCCGGTTTACGCATGAGCACCGTCGGGACTGTCGGTTGGGTGGGCAACGGTCTTGCTCGCCTGGCGATTGAGACGTTTCCACAGTTGCAGCAGCTGATCGTGCAATTCGGGATTGTCGACTTCGCCAAGTCCCTTGCGGGCGACGAAGACCAGATCGAAGCTGCCCAGGCGGTCCTGATTCAGACGGAAGGAATCTCGGATGACCCGCTTGATGCGATTGCGCTCGACAGAAAGCTTGACGCTCTTCTTGCCGATGACCAACCCCAGACGGGAATGGTCGAGCCCATTGGCATGGGCGAGCAGCAGCAGGTGCTTGCCGGATGCCTTGTGGGTGGGAGAGTCAAAGACCGCTTGGAACTGTTGGGAGCTCAGTAAGCGCCTGTCCCGACCGAAACCCTGACTCACCACCTGACCGGGCAATCAGATCGCCAGACGCTTGCGGCCTTTGGCACGGCGACGGGCGAGAACCTGACGGCCGTTCTTGGTTGCCATACGAGCACGGAAACCGTGGACACGGGCGCGCTTCAGGGTGCTGGGTTGGAAGGTGCGTTTCATGGACTTTTACCTAGGTGAAAGCGGCAAGGCATGAGTGCCCCGCGCAAAGAGACCGGCGATTCTAGAGAAAGCCTCGATGCAGGTCAATTTCCAACCAGCACCGGCTGACAGGAGACCGGGCAAATAAAATCAACAGGTCAGAAGGTTTTAAAAGACTGTTGAAGTGAATATGTATGGTGCAGCGGATTTCTGTGGATAGATCGTGCCAGGGCAGATGGCCTCTGCGCTGAGCGGGAACGGAAAGTCTGTTTTCAACAGGTGCAATTCGGGTGCTCTGCCTGCTGAGAGGCTGTGGATAAGCAGACCTGTTACGCACAGCACGATTATCCACAACAAAAAGCCCCGGGATGTCCAGAGAGGTCAGACGGCGTTATCCACAGAGCTGACGGTCATGGGTCTGCTCCTGATGGCCGTAACGGCTATCTACCGGGAAACTGCGTGGCCATGTGGATAACCTGGGTGGGGAGGGATACAATGGGCGTTTGCTCATGGCCCGTCCGGGCCGCTCCAGTTCTTGGGAGACGCTGTGTCGGTCGAACTCTGGCAACGTTGCGTGGATGTGCTGCGCGACGAGCTGCCTTCGCAACAATTCAATACCTGGATCCGGCCACTGCAGGTGGAAGCGGAAGGGGATGAGCTGCGGGTGTTCGCGCCCAACCGCTTCGTGCTCGACTGGGTCAACGAGAAGTACCTGAGCCGTATCCTCGAATTGCTCGAGGAACATGCCGACGACGGCATCGCGCCGGTGCTTTCCCTGCTGATCGGCAGCAAGCGCAGCAACAAGCCGCGCCCGGCCCAGACGCCCAGCAGCCAGAGCAGTCCGCTGCCACCCCCGGTGCAGGCGCCACAACCGATCCAGTCGGATATCGTCACCGCGGGCGTTGCCCTGGAAGACGTGACCGCGGAACTGGCCGAGGCCGACGAGCCGGCGGTCAAGACCGAGCGTACCGTGCAGGTGGAGGGTGCGCTCAAGCACACCAGCTATCTGAACCGGACCTTCACCTTCGAGAACTTCGTCGAGGGCAAGTCCAACCAGCTGGCCCGCGCCGCGGCCTGGCAGGTGGCGGACAATCCCAAGCACGGCTACAACCCGCTCTTCCTTTATGGGGGCGTGGGTCTGGGTAAGACCCACCTGATGCACGCGGTGGGCAACCACCTGCTCAAGCGCAATCCGAACGCCAAGATCGTCTATCTGCATTCGGAGCGCTTCGTCGCCGACATGGTCAAGGCGCTGCAGCTCAACGCCATCAACGAATTCAAGCGTTTCTACCGTTCGGTGGATGCGCTGCTGATCGACGACATCCAGTTCTTCGCCCGCAAGGAGCGTTCGCAGGAAGAGTTTTTCCACACCTTCAACGCCCTGCTCGAAGGTGGACAACAGGTGATCCTCACCAGCGACCGCTATCCCAAGGAGATCGACGGCCTGGAAGAGCGGCTCAAATCGCGCTTCGGCTGGGGTCTCACCGTGGCCGTGGAGCCGCCGGAGCTGGAGACGCGGGTGGCGATCCTGATGAAGAAGGCCGACCAGGCCAAGGTCGACCTGCCCCACGACGCCGCCTTCTTCATCGCCCAGCGCATCCGCTCCAACGTGCGGGAACTCGAAGGCGCACTCAAGCGGGTGATCGCCCATGCCCACTTCATGGGCCGGGACATCACCATCGAGCTGATCCGCGAATCGCTCAAGGATCTGCTGGCGCTGCAGGACAAGCTGGTCAGCATCGACAACATCCAGCGCACCGCGGCCGAGTACTACAAGATCAAGATCGCCGATCTGCTGTCCAAACGCCGCTCGCGTTCGGTCGCCCGGCCGCGGCAGGTCGCCATGGCGCTGTCCAAGGAGCTGACCAACCACAGCCTGCCGGAAATCGGCGACGCCTTTGGCGGACGCGATCACACGACGGTGTTGCATGCCTGTCGCAAGATCGCCGAACTTCGGGAATCCGACGCGGATATTCGCGAGGATTACAAGAACCTGCTGCGTACCCTGACCACCTGACGGACGCGGCCCTGGCAAGGACCTGACCATGCATTTCACCATTCAACGCGAAGCCCTGTTGAAACCGCTGCAGCTGGTGGCCGGTGTCGTGGAACGTCGGCAAACGCTGCCGGTGCTGTCCAACGTACTCCTGGTCGTGGAAGGCCAGCGACTATCGCTGACCGGTACCGACCTGGAAGTCGAGCTGGTTGGCCGGGTCGATCTGGAAGAAGCCGCCGAAGCCGGTGAGATCACCGTGCCGGCGCGCAAGCTGATGGACATCTGCAAGAGCCTGCAGCCCGATGCGCTGATCGACATCCGCACCGAGGAACAGAAGCTGCTGATCCGTGCCGGACGCAGCCGTTTCACCCTGTCCACCCTGCCGGCCAACGACTTTCCCACCGTGGAAGAAGGTCCGGGCTCGCTGAAGTTCAGCATTCCCCAGGGTCGCCTGCGCCGTCTGATCGAGCGCACCGGCTTCGCCATGGCCCAGCAGGACGTGCGCTACTACCTCAACGGCATGCTGCTGGAAGCCAGCACCGGACGCCTGCGCGCCGTGGCCACCGACGGTCACCGCCTGGCCATGTGCATGCTGGAGGCCGATGTCGACCAGGCCGAGAAGCACCAGGTCATCGTGCCGCGCAAGGGCATCCTGGAGCTGTCGCGCCTGCTCACCGAACCGGAAGAGCCGGTCAACGTGGTCCTGGGCCAGCACCATATCCGCGCCACCACCGGCGACTTCACCTTTACCTCCAAGCTGGTGGACGGCAAGTTCCCCGATTACGAGCGCGTCCTGCCACGGCATGGCGACAAGCTGGTACTGGGCGAGCGTCAGCACCTGCGCGAGGCCTTCAGCCGCACTGCCATTCTCTCCAACGAGAAATACCGGGGCATCCGCCTGCAGCTGGAAAACGGCTTCATGAAGATCCAGGCCAACAACCCGGAGCAGGAAGAAGCCGAGGAAGAACTGCAGGTCGACTACGACGGCGGCAGCCTGGAGATCGGCTTCAACGTCAGCTACCTGCTCGACGTGCTGGGCGTGATGACCACCGACCAGGTGCGCATCACCCTGTCCGATTCCAGCAGCAGTGCGCTGTTGCAGGAGGCGGGCAACGACGATTCCTCCTATGTCGTGATGCCGATGCGCCTCTGATCGCCGCTCGATGACGCTGATCCGCTTCAACGCCGACCGCCTGCGCAATCTGCAGGCGGTCGCGCTTCAACCCTCGCCACGGGTTAATCTGCTGCACGGCGCCAACGGCAGCGGCAAGACCAGCCTGCTGGAAGCCATCCACCTGCTGGGACTGGCCCGCTCCTTTCGCAGTACCAAGCTGGCGCCGGTCATCCAGCATGAGCAGGCCAGCTGCACGGTGTTTGGCCAGGTGCGGCTGCCCGGTGGCCAGGACTGCAACCTGGGCATCCAGCGCGAGCGCGGTGGCGACTACCAGATCCGCATCAACGGCGAGAATGCCCGTAGTGCGGCGCAGCTGGCCGAGGTGCTGCCGCTGCAGCTGATCAACCCCGATGGCTTCCGGCTGCTCGAAGGCAGCCCCAAGATCCGACGGCAGTTTCTCGACTGGGGCGTGTTCCACGAGGAACAGCGTTTCCTGCCCCTGTGGCAACGCTTGCAAAAGGCGCTCAGGCAGCGAAATCACTGGCTCAGACGTGGTAAAATCGACCCTGCGGCGCAGGCCGCCTGGGATCAGGAACTGGCCCTGGCCAGCGGCGAGATCGATGGCTTTCGCCAGGCCTATATCCAGCGTCTGAAGCCGGAGTTCACCGCGGTGCTGGCCGAGCTGATCCAGCTCGATGGCCTGACCCTGAGTTACTACCGCGGCTGGGACCGCGAGCGCGATTTGCGCGAGGTGCTGGCAGACAGTCTGCCACGGGATCTGCAGCTGGGGCATACCCAGGCCGGTCCCCAGCGCGCCGACCTGCGGATCCGCATCGGCAACCACAACGCGGCGGACATCCTGTCGCGCGGCCAGCAGAAGCTGGTGGTGTGCGCACTGCGCATCGCCCAGGGGCGGCTGGTCAACCAGGTCAAGCGGGGCCAGTGCGTCTATCTCATCGACGACCTGCCTTCGGAACTGGACGAGGGACACCGGCTGGCCTTGTGCCGGCTGCTGGAGGCACTGGAGTGCCAAGTCTTCATCACCTGTGTCGAGCGCGAGACGCTACAGGCCGCCTGGCGGCCGGAGACAGAGGTCAGCGTGTTTCACGTGGAACACGGCCATATCAAGCAGACCCACACTAGCGGGAGCCAAGCATGAGCGAGACCAATACCTACGACTCTTCCAGCATCAAGGTGCTGAAGGGACTGGATGCCGTGCGCAAGCGCCCCGGCATGTACATCGGCGATACCGATGACGGCACCGGCCTGCACCACATGGTCTTCGAGGTGGTGGACAACTCCATCGACGAGGCCCTGGCCGGCTTCTGCAGCGAGATCAGCATCACCATCCACATGGACGAGTCCATCACCGTGCGCGACAACGGTCGCGGCATCCCGGTGGACATCCACAAGGAAGAAGGCGTCTCGGCGGCCGAGGTCATCATGACCGTGCTGCACGCCGGCGGTAAGTTCGACGACAACACCTACAAGGTGTCCGGCGGCCTGCACGGCGTGGGCGTCTCAGTGGTGAACGCCCTGTCCGAGGAGTTGCGGCTGACCATTCGCCGTGCCGGCCAGGTGTGGGAGCAGGTCTATGTCCACGGCGTACCCCAGGCGCCGCTGGCGGTGATCGGCGAGACCGACACCACCGGTACCCAGGTGCACTTCAAGCCTTCGGCCGAGACCTTCAACAACATCCAGTTCAGCTGGGACATCCTGGCCAAGCGGATTCGCGAGCTGTCCTTCCTCAACTCCGGCGTCGGCATCGTCCTGCGCGACGAGCGCAGCGGCAAGGAAGAGCTGTTCAAGTACGAAGGCGGCCTGCGCGCCTTCGTTGACTACCTGAACACCAACAAGACCGCGGTGAACGAGGTGTTCCACTTCCAGGTGCAGCGCGACGACGATGGCGTCGGCGTGGAAGTGGCCCTGCAGTGGAACGACAGCTTCAACGAAAACATCCTCTGCTTCACCAACAACATTCCCCAGCGCGACGGCGGCACCCATCTGGCCGGCTTCCGTTCGGCGCTGACGCGCAACCTGAACAGCTACATCGAGGCCGAGGGCCTGGCCAAGAAGTTCAAGGTGGCCACCACCGGTGACGACGCCCGCGAAGGCCTGACTGCCATCATCTCGGTCAAGGTGCCGGATCCCAAGTTCTCTTCCCAGACCAAGGACAAGCTGGTTTCCTCCGAGGTGAAGACCGCGGTGGAACAGGAGATGGGCAAGCACTTCTCCGACTTCCTGCTGGAGAATCCCAACGAGGCCAAGGCGGTGGTCGGCAAGATGATCGACGCGGCCCGGGCCCGGGAAGCGGCGCGCAAGGCGCGGGAGATGACTCGCCGCAAGGGCGCGCTGGACATCGCCGGCCTGCCCGGCAAGCTGGCGGATTGCCAGGAAAAGGATCCGGCGCTGTCCGAACTCTACATCGTGGAGGGTGACTCCGCCGGTGGTTCGGCCAAGCAGGGCCGCAATCGGCGCACCCAGGCGATCCTGCCGCTCAAGGGCAAGATCCTCAACGTCGAGAAGGCGCGCTTCGACAAGATGCTCTCCTCCCAGGAGGTGGGCACCCTGATCACCGCGCTGGGCTGCGGCATCGGTCGCGAAGAATTCAACATCGACAAGCTGCGCTACCACAACATCATCATCATGACCGATGCTGATGTCGACGGCTCGCACATCCGTACCCTGCTGCTGACCTTCTTCTTCCGCCAGATGCCGCTGCTGATCGAGCGGGGCTACATCTACATCGCTCAGCCGCCGCTGTACAAGGTGAAGCGTGGCAAGCAGGAGCAGTACATCAAGGACGACGAGGCGATGGAGGAATACCTGACCCAGACCGCCCTGGAGGAAGCCAGCCTGCACGTCAACGAGAACGCCCCGGGTCTGTCCGGTGTGGAGCTCGAAAAGCTGGTGAACAGCTATCGCCAGGTGATGAAGACCTTCAAGCGTCTGTCGCGGCTGTATCCGGCCGACGTCAGCGAACACCTGCTGTACCTGCCCCGCGTGGGCGTGGAGCAGCTGGGTGACGAGGCGGCCATGCGCGAGTGGCTAGCCACTCTCGAGACGCGCCTGAAGGCCGCCGAGCGCAATGGCACCACCTACACCTTGAGCCTGCGCGAAGATCGCGAGCGCAGCCTGTGGCTGCCGGAGGTCGAGACCCGGGCCCACGGCCTGTCCAGCTACGTGACCTTCAACCGGGATTTCTTCGGCAGCAACGATTACCGCCTGGTGACCGAGCTGGCTGCCCAGCTGGACAACCTGCTGGAAGAAGGCGCCTATGCCAAGCGCGGCGAACGCCGTCGCCCGGTCAGCACCTTCAAGGAAGCCTGGGAGTGGCTGATGGTCGAGACCAGCAAGAGATTCAACATCCAGCGCTACAAGGGCCTGGGCGAGATGAATCCGGATCAGCTGTGGGAAACCACCATGGACCCGAACGTGCGTCGCATGCTGCAGGTGACCATCGAGGACGCCGTGGCGGCCGACCAGATCTTCAACACCCTGATGGGCGATCACGTGGAGCCGCGTCGCGATTTCATCGAGAGCAATGCCCTGGCGGTGTCGAACCTCGACGTCTGATTCCAGCGGTTATGCACAAGCCCCGCCATGCGGGGCTTTTTTGTGGAAAACATTCTAGCTAGACGAAGATGCCGTTTCGTTCCCTGGGAAGGATTGCCACTCATCTTATAGCCAGAGGTTTTGTGGATAGTTTTCCTCAGCTGCTTTTCGCAAAGCCTGTAAAGCAGCACAAAGAGGCCGTGCCATGCGGCATAGAGACACAGGCTATAACGGGCGATCCTGTGGATAAGCCTGGGAATAAGCTTATTGGTACTTGTGGATGACAGGGGATTCGCGGTAGCGGCCCACGATCAGGGCGCAGGAAAACCTCAGGATGTCCTGTGGATAAGTCTGTGGGAAACGCGAGGAAAACTGTCGGAAACAGCCAGGCCTTGCGGCCTGGCGATCAGGCGACGCAGCGCTCGACTGGGCTGGCGTCGGGCTTGGGGGCGAGGGCCTGTTCGATGAAGGCGAAGCAGCGGGCATTGAGATCGACAATGGCGCGGGGATCCTGGCCCTGGGGATAGAGCAAGGGGCCGATGCTGACCTTGATGGTTCCCGGCGACTTGATCCAGGAACGATTGGGCCAGTAGGCGCCGGCATCGTGGGCGATGGGCAGGATGGGCACGTTCAGGCTGCAGGCCAGGGCGGCGCCACCGCGGGAGAACTTGCCCATCTGACCGTAATCGATGCGCGTGCCCTGGGGAAAGATCAGTACCCAGCAGCCCTGGGCCAGGTAGCGGCCGCCCTGCTCGGTCAGCTGCTGGAGAGCCAGCTTGCCGTTGTCGCGGTCGATGGCGATGGGCTTGAGCAGCGAGAAGGCCCAGCCAAAGAAGGGAATCCGCAGCAACTCGCGCTTGATCACCTGGGAGGTGGGTTCGAACTGGGCGGACAGGAAGAAGGTTTCCCAGGTGCTCTGGTGGTTGGCCACGATCACGCAGGGCTGCGCCGGGACGTTTTCCAGGCCGTCGATCTCGTAGCGAATGCCGCAGATGACCTTGGCCAGCCAGACGGCAAAGCCGGTCCAGGCCTTGACCACCAGCCGATAGCGGGCGCGATAGGCCAGGAAGGGCGCGATCAGCAGGCTGACGCAGGACCAGAGGATGCCGCTGGTCCCCAGCAGCACGTAGAACAACAGGGTACGCAAGAGCCGCATCAGCGCGTTTCCTCGAGCAGGTGATCAGCCACCGCGGCCAGGTCGGCGAAGACCTGGGTGCCGGCTGGTAAAGGCTTGGCCAGGGTGCGCTCGCCCTTGCCGGTGCGCACCAGATAGGGGGTGCAGCCCAGGGCCACGCCGGCTTCCAGGTCGCGCAGGCTGTCGCCGACCACGGGGACTCCCGCGAGATCAGGGAGCCCATACTGGGTGGCGATGGCGCGGAACAGGCCGGGCAGCGGCTTGCGGCAGTTACAGCCCGCTTCCGGGCCATGGGGGCAGTAGAGGATCAGGTCGACCCGACCGCCCTCCTCGGCCAGCAAGCGTTGCAGCTTCTCGTGCATGGCCGCCAGGTCATCTTTCGTGAAATAGCCCCGGGCCAGACCGGACTGGTTGGTGGCCACGGCCACCTGCCAGCCGGCCCGGTTCAGCCGAGCGATGGCAGCAAGGCTGCCGGGCAGCGGTTGCCACTGCTCGGCGCTGCGCACGTAGTCATCGGAATCGACATTGATGACGCCGTCGCGGTCCAGCACGATCAGCTTCATGCCTAGCCCAGCACCGAGATGTCGGCGATGCCGAGGAACAGGCCGCGCAGGTGGGCGAGCAGCGCGTAGCGATTGGCGCGGACGCGCTCGTCCTCGGCGTTGACCAGCACCTCGTCGAAGAAGGCATCTACCGGGGCGCGTAGACTGGCCAGGCGTTCCAGGGCTTCGCGGTAACGGCGGGCTTCGGCCAGGGGCGCGGCATCCCGCTCGGCGTCGGCGATGGCGGCGGCCAGGGTGCGCTCGGCGTCGGTCTCGAACAGGGCGGCATCGGCCTGGGCCGCGACCTGACCTTCGAACTTGCCGAGCAGGTTGGAGACGCGCTTGTTGGCGGCGGCCAAGGCTTCGGCTTCGGGCAGGCGACGGAAGGCTTGCACGGCCTGGACGCGCTGGTCGAAGTCCAGCGCCGAGGCCGGGCGCAGGGCGCGCACGGCCAGGTAGGCGGCGGTGTCGATGCCTTCGTCCTCGTAGCGGGCGCGCAGCCGGTCGAAGACGAAGTCCAGCACCTGCTCCTGCAGGCCCGCGGCCTTGACCCGCTCGCCGTAGCCGCCGATGGCGAAGGCGACGGCGGCCGGCAGATCCAGCTCCAGGCCTTTCTCGATGAGGATGCGCAGCACGCCCAGGGCCTGACGGCGCAGGGCGAAAGGATCCTTGCTGCCGGTGGGCAGCATGCCGATGCCGAAGATGCCGACCAGGGTGTCGAGCTTGTCGGCCAGGGCCACGGCCGCACCGGTCAGGGTCTGCGGTAGTTCGGCGCCAGCGCCACGCGGCATGTACTGCTCGTTGAGCGCCAGGGCCACGTCTTCCGCCTCGCCGCCCTTCTTGGCGTAGTAGTAGCCGGCGATACCCTGCATCTCGGGGAATTCGCCGACCATCTCGGTGGCCAGGTCGCACTTTGCGAGCACGCCGGCGCGGTGGGCGCGCTCGGCATCACCGCCGATGCGTTCGGCGATGAACGCGGCCAGGGCAGCGACGCGCTGGGCCTTGTCGTAGACCGTACCGAGCTGGGCCTGGAAGACCACGTTCTTGAGGCGCTCGTTGAAGCTTTCCAGCGGCTGCTTCTGGTCCTGCTTGAAGAAGAACTCGGCGTCGGTGAGACGGGGGCGGACCACCTTCTCGTTGCCGCTGACGATCTGCGCCGGATCCTTGCTCTCCAGGTTGGCCACGGTGATGAAGCGCGGCAGCAGCTTGCCCTGGGCGTCCAGCAAGCAGAAGTACTTCTGGTTGTCCTGCATGGTGGTGATCAGGGCTTCCTGGGGCACCTCGAGGAAGCGTTCCTCGAAGGCGCACACCAGCGGCACCGGCCATTCCACCAGGGCGGTCACCTCGTCCAGCAGCGCGGGCGGCACCACGGCGCTGCCCTGCTCCGCCGCGGCCAGTTCGGCCACGCGGGATTCGATGAGCTGGCGGCGTTCGGCGAAGTCGGCCAGCACATGGGCGGCACGCAGGTCGGCGGCGTAGTGGGCCGGGGCGCTGATGCGCACGGCATCGGGATGATGGAAGCGATGGCCGCGGGACTCACGGCCGGCACGGCGGGTGAGAATCTCGCAGTCGATGACCTCGTCACCGAGCAGCATCACCAGCCACTGGGTCGGCCGGACGAATTCCTCGCGGCGGGCGGCCCAGCGCATGCGCTTGGGAATCGGCAGCTCGGCGAGGGAGGCTTCGACGATGCCGGGCAGCAGCGCGGCGGCGGGCTGACCGGGGATGCTCTGGGAGAATCTCAGCTTGGGGCCGCTGCGATCGATGGCGCTGATGTCGACGCCGCACTTGCGGGCGAAGCCCAGGGCGGCCTGGGTCGGCTGGCCATCGGCGCCAAAGGCGGCCTGGAGCGGCGGGCCGTCTAGGTTGACGCTACGCTCGGGCTGCTGGGTCTGCAGGGCTTCGACCAGCACGGCCAGGCGGCGCGGCGCGGCATAGGCGCGGGCGCTGGCATAGCCTAGACCGGCCTGCTTGAGGCCCTTCTCGATGCCGGCGAGAAAGCTGTCGCCGAGGGTCTTGAGCGCCTTGGGCGGCAGTTCTTCGGTACCCAGTTCGACCAGGAAATCCAGAGTGGTGCTCATCATTCGCCCTCCTTGAGCAGCGCCTGGACATCGTCGCGACCCAGGACCTCGTCACGCAGCGCCGGGGTGGCCAGGGGGAAGCCCAGGCGGGCACGGGCCTTGAAGTAGCCCTGGGCGACGCTGCGCGCCAGGGTGCGCACGCGCAGGATGTAACGCTGGCGCTCGGTCACCGAGATGGCGCGGCGGGCGTCCAGCAGGTTGAAGGTGTGGGAAGCCTTGAGCACCATCTCGTAGGTGGGCAGCGGCAGGTCCAGGGCGATCAGGCGATTGGCCTCGGACTCGTAGAAGTCGAACAGCTCGAACAGCTTGGGCACATTGGCGTGCTCGAAGTTGTAGGTGCTCTGCTCCACCTCGTTCTGGTGGAAGACGTCGCCGTAGGTCACGGTGCCGAAGGGGCCGTCGGCCCAGATCAGGTCATAGACCGAGTCCACGCCCTGCAGGTACATGGCCAGGCGTTCGAGGCCATAGGTGATCTCGCCGGTCACCGGATAGCACTCGATACCGCCCGCCTGCTGGAAGTAGGTGAACTGGGTGACTTCCATGCCGTTGAGCCAGACTTCCCAGCCCAGACCCCAGGCGCCCAGGGTGGGCGATTCCCAGTTGTCCTCGACGAAGCGCACGTCGTGCACCAGCGGATCCAGACCGATGGCGGCCAGGGAGCCCAGGTAGAGCTCCTGGAAGTTGTCCGGGTTGGGCTTGAGGACCACCTGGAACTGGTAGTAGTGCTGCAGGCGGTTGGGGTTCTCGCCATAGCGGCCGTCGGTGGGGCGGCGGCTGGGCTGCACATAGGCGGCGTTCCAGGTCTCGGGACCGATGGCGCGCAGGAAGGTGGCGGTGTGGAAGGTACCGGCGCCAACTTCCATGTCATAGGGCTGAAGTACCACGCAGCCCTGCTCGGCCCAGTATTGCTGCAAGGCCAGGATCAAGTCTTGGAAGGTGCGCACGGTGGGCTTGGACTGGCTCACGAAAGATACCCGTTCGGCTGCGACGAAAAGCCGGGGAGTATAGCTGAAAGCCGGGGGTGGCCACATGGGGGCTTTAGGGCTGCCCGACGGGAAAGTGCCTGCTCCCGTTATCGCAACCGTGGGCCAGCGTAGGTTGGGTTGAGCGTAGCGAAGCCCAACAGTGTCTCGGGGCGCCGGCGATGTTGGGCTTCGACGATAGAGCCGTCTCAACCCAACCTACGGTCTAGTGCTGCCATGGCTGCGATACGCTGGCAACCTGATAGCGTGGAAAAGCGCCTGGTGAGGCCGTTGGATTCGTCTCATCGACCTGGCAACTGCGCTAAGGTGACGTCTCCCCTCGCCGTCCGAGCCTTCGCCATGCCGCGTTGCTTCTGGTGCACCGCCGATCCGCTGTACATCGAGTATCACGACCACGAATGGGGCGTGCCCCAGCGCGATCCGGCGGTGCTCTTCGAATTTCTCTTGCTGGAAGGCTTTCAGGCCGGGCTGTCGTGGATCACCGTGCTGAAGAAGCGCGAGCGCTATCGCCAGGTGCTGCACGGCTTCGATCCCCGGCGCCTGGCGCAGCTGAGCGATGCCGAGATCGAGGCGCTGATGCAGGATCCGGGCATCATCCGCAACGGCGCCAAGCTGCGCGCCGCCCGTCAGAATGCTCAGGCCTGGCTCAGGCTCGAAGACCCGGCCGGCTGGCTATGGTCCTTCGTCGGCGGTGCGCCGAAGATCAACCATTTTCGCGACAGCCACGAGGTACCGGCGATCACCCCGGAAGCCGAGGCCATGAGCAAGGCGCTCAAGAAAGCCGGTTTCACCTTTGTCGGCCCGACCATCTGCTATGCCCTCATGCAGGCCATGGGGCTGGTGATGGACCACACCCTCGATTGCGACCGCCATGCCGAGCTGGCATCTTTGTCGGCAGAACCGCAGGAAAAGTCGAATGTATAGGCGTCAGTTGGCGCGAACCTTACGCTTTCTTAACGTTTCCGGGGCTTGTAGACGCTAAACTGTCGGCGCATTCAGACAGGAGTCCCTCTTTTGGAAAGATTCAAAGGCGCGCTGATGATCGCCTTCCTGCGCCTTTTCGCCCTGCTGCCCTGGCCGCTGGTGCAGCGCCTGGGTGGATTCATCGGCTGGTGCATGTGGAAGCTGCCGACTCGCGCCAGCAAGGTCACCCGCATCAACCTCGCCCATTGTTTTCCCGAACTCGATGCCGCCGGTCTGGAACGGCTGTCGCGCGAGTGCCTGCGCGGCATCGGCAAGACCCTGACCGAAAGCGCCTGCGCCTGGATCTGGTCACCCCAGCGTTCCCTGCGCCTGGTGCGCGAGGTGGAAGGCATGGACGTCCTGCAGGAAGCCCTGGCCTCCGGCGATGGCGTGGTGGGCATCACCAGCCATCTGGGCAACTGGGAGTTGCTCAACCACTTCTATTGCTCCCATGCCAAGCCGATCATCTTCTATCGGCCGCCCAAGCTGAAGGCGGTGGACGACCTGCTCAAGCGCCAGCGGGTCCAGCTGGGCAACCGCGTGGCGCCCTCCACCCCGGAAGGCATCATCAGCGTGATCAAGGAAGTCCGCCGCGGCGGCGCCGTGGGGATTCCGGCCGATCCTGAGCCAAGTCGCAGCGCCGGCCTCTTCGTGCCCTTCCTCGGCACCACTGCCTTGACCAGCAAGTTCGTGCCCTCGCTGCTGGCGCGCGGCAAGGCCCGCGGGGTGTTCTTCCATGCCGTGCGCCTGGCAGACGGCAGTGGTTACAAGGTGATCCTGGAAGCCGCGCCCGCAGCCATGTACGACCCGGATCCGGAGGTCTCGGTGGCCGCCATGAGCGAGGTGCTGGCCGGCTACGTACGGCGCTATCCGACCCAGTACATGTGGAGCATGAAGAGGTTCAAGAATCGCCCGGATGGCGAGGAGAAGTGGTACTGAGGTCTTTCGCCCGGGTCCTGCCCGGGCGCTGAGGGGCAGGAGGTGGTCCTACGACCTATCGCTCGGCGCTTCGCCAGGACCGTTCGGTCGGCGCGCGGCTGACAGCCGCTGGGCTTTGCCGGAAGCTGCCCGGACCTCTAGGGAACGCCCAAGCCAGGGAGTCAGGCGATGAATTCGCGCGATCAGCGCCAACATACCCGTACCCCACTCAAGTGCCGGCTGTGGATCGCCTATCCGGATGGCGAGATCGTCGGTGAGACCCGCGACCTGTCCGATGGTGGCGTCTATGTGGTGCATCCCGAGCTGACCCGGCTACCGCAGGGCACCCGCGTGGTCGGCCAGGTACTCGATCTGCCGATCGAAGCGCCCAAGGTGACCATGGAAGTCATGCGCACCGACGCCGACGGCGCGGGCCTCAGGTTCCTGCGCGATCAGGACTGAGCGCGGCGCGCCAGGCGCTTGAGAAACACCGTCATCTCCTTTTCCGCCTGCTTGTCGCCCTTGGCTTGCGCCGCCTGCAGGCCCTGGGTCCAGGCCGCCTCGGCGCTGGCCGGGTCGCCGCTCCCCTCATGGGCCTTGCCCAGCAGTTTCCAGGCCGCCGAATAGGCCGGATCGAATTCGACGCAGCGCGCCAGGTGCTCGATCGCCCGCGCGGGCTCCCCGGCATCCAGATAGCCCTTGCCCAGTCCGAACCTGAGCAGGGCATTGTCCTGGCCGCGAACGAGCATTTTCTCCAGGGATTCGAGCATGGCGGACTCCGGTAGCAGCGGGAGGGACGGGCCGATTCACGACCTTGAGCCGAACATTCTGCCCCGACTACGGCAGCCTGACGATCCGGTGTTGAAAGTGCCATATGTCAGGTGGACGGGCAGGTTGGTCTGGAACAGGCCTTTTGCCATCATTTTGTGACGTGTTTCACTTTAAGCTGACTGATCTATCGGCGCCTAGGACGGCCGCAGGATCTGATGAAGCTGTTTTCTTCCCTCAGTCGCAAGCTTGTGCGGGACGGTGCCCACATCGTCGACCCGCGTCAGGCAAAGAGCCCCTGGCTGCTGATCCTGACGCTGACATCGCTGCTGACATTCGCTCTGGGCTGCTGGCTGGGTGGTCGGGTTTCGCCTGCTGCAGCTCCGGCCACCCCAGTCGCTGCCACTCCGGGCAGCGCCAGCACAACGGTGGCCCTGGAGCGAATGGGCGTGCTGGTCGGCCGGCTGCAATCGCTGGAGGCCGATACCCAGGCGCTGCAGCGGATGCTGGAGCAGAACAGGCAATTGCGCGACCAGGTGAGCGCGGTCGACCCCAGTCTGCTGGTCGAGCCTTCCACGCGAGGTGCCCAGGGCGGTGCCTGGCTGCCGGCGCGATCCTGTAACGCCGGCGCCGCCAGCCAGGGCTTGCCTCTGCGCATGCTGGGTGCCAGCGAACAGGTAGCGCTCTGCCTGCGTCAACAACTGGATCTGCTGCTGAACCGGGTGGCCAGTCGCAATGCCGCCCTGATGGCGATTCCCTCGCTACGCCCAGTGGAACAGGCCCGTCTGGGATCGCTGTTCGGCAATCGGGTCGATCCCTTTACCGGTCACCTGGCGTTTCATTCCGGTGTCGACTTCGCCGCGCCCACTGGCACTCAGGTACACGCCGCGGCCGGGGGGCGTGTCCAGGTCACGGGCGCCCTGGGTGGCTATGGCAATCGGGTGGAGGTCGCTCACGGCAATGGCCTGGTCACCCGCTATGCCCATCTGAGCCGCATCTTCGTCAAGGAAGGCCAGGTGGTCATCCCCGGGCAACTCCTGGGTGCGGTGGGCTCCACTGGACGCTCGACCGGGCCTCATCTGCATTTCGAGGTCTTGCGTGACGGCCAATTCCTCGACCCCCAGCGCTTTCTTGCCCTAGGCCGACTGGAGCCCGAGCGCGATGGCCAGGCGCGCGACTAGTCGAGCGTCGAGTCGCGAGTTGCTGCGCGGCGAATTTCGCCTGCAGCCGGTCCCGCGACGGCGACTGGCCGGCTGGGTTGGTTTGTGCCTGCTGCTGTTGATACCGCTCGCGTTGCTGGTGGTCGGGCAGCGGATCCACCAGGGATACCAGGCGGAACTGAATCACCTGCAAGCCGAGAATCAGCACCTGCGCGATCGTCTGGCGCAGCAGACGCTGGATCTGCAACTGGGTGCGGCCACCGAACGCCAGTTGCTCGAACGCAACGCCGCCCTGTTGGCGCAGGTCGAGCGCCTGAGCGCGGAGCTGGCCTTCTTCCGTCGCCAGAATCAGAAACCCTAGTTGGAGAGCAGCACGGATGTTCAACAGAAAGAAGGCGGTTCCTCGCCCCGCGGTGAATGGCTTTTCCAGTCTCATCGCCGACAACCTGTCGATCCGCGGTGATCTGGAGTTCAGCGATGGCCTCAAAGTCGACGGCCGGGTATGCGGCAGCATCAGTTTCAAGTCCGGCACCACCAGCCTGCTGGCGATCAGTGCCAATGGCGTGGTGGAGGGCGACGTGAGCAGCTACGACGCCCTGATCGATGGCACCATCGTCGGCGATCTGCGGGTCGAGCATCTGCTGGAGCTGCATTCCAATGCGCGGGTGCAGGGCAACATCACCTATCGCCAGCTGAGCATGGAGAACGGCGCCGTGGTGGAAGGCACCCTGAGTCGCCTCGAAGAAGGCTCCCCGGTGCTGGAGCTGCCCCAGGCGGAGGTACGCGCGCAGTTGCCGCACCCAGCCGCCACCGCGGAGAAGCGTCCGCAGCAGGGTACGAACCAGCCGCTACCGCCAGAGGCTAGCGAGCAATCTTGATCAGCTTGCAGTAATAGAAGCCGTCGTGGCCGTCGGGCTGCGGCAGGAGCTGGCGACCATGGGGCTGGGCGAGGCCCCAGGGCGCGGGGATATCCAGTTCGCGGGCGCCCGGGGTGCGGGCGAGAAAGGCGGCGAGGTTGTCGCTGTTCTCTTCCGGCAACACCGAGCAGGTGGCGTAGACCAGGATGCCGCCGACGTCCAGCGTCGGCCAGAGGGCGTCCAGCAATTCGCCCTGCAACTGCACCAGGGGCGCGATATCGCTGGCCTGACGGGTCAGCTTGATGTCCGGATGGCGGCGGATCACCCCGGTGGCGCTGCAGGGAGCGTCCAGCAGGATGCGCTGGAAGGGCGTGCCGTCCCACCAGTCGGTTACGGCGCGGCCGTCGGCGGCCAGGGTGCGGGCGGTGAGGCCCAGCCGTGCCAGATTCTGCTCGACGCGCTCCAGGCGACCGGCATCGGCGTCCAGCGCCACCACCTCGGCCAGCCCCGGCTCACGTTCCAGCAGATGGCAGGTCTTGCCCCCGGGCGCGGCGCAGGCGTCAAGCACCCGCTGGCCGGGCGCCAGCTCCAGCAGTTCGGCCGCCAGCTGCGCGGCTTCGTCCTGCACGCTGAGACGCCCCGCTGCAAAGCCCGGCAGGGCGGTGACGTCCTGGGGTTGCAGCAGGCGGATGCCGTCGGCGCTGAAGGCGCAGGGCACGGCCTCGATACCGGCGGCGGCCAGCTCGGCCAGATAGCTGTCGCGACTGCCCTGGCGGCGATTGACCCTGAGGATCAGCGGCGGGTGCAGGTTGTTCGCGGAGGCGATGGCTTCCCAGTGCGCCGGCCAGCGCGCCTTGAGCGTCTTCTGTAACCAGCGCGGATGGGCCAGGCGCGCGGCCGGGTCATGCTCCAGGGCCGGTAGCAGGCTGTCGTATTCACGCTGGGCACGGCGCAGCACGGCGTTGAGCAGGCCCTTGGCCGAGGACTTCTTCAGCTTGTCGACGCAGCCCACCGTCTCGCCGATGGCGGCGTGGGCCGGGATGCGGGTGTGGAACAGCTGGTAGAGCCCGATCAGCAGCAGGGCTTCGAGATCGCGGTCGCCGGCCTTGAAGGGTTTCTGCATGAGCTTTTCCGCCAGCAGCGACAGGCGCGGCTGCCAGCGGGCGGTGCCGAAGGCCAGGTCCTGGGCCAGGGCGCGGTCACGCGGATCGACCTTGGCCAGTTGCTCGGGCAGGCTGCTACCGAGGGAGGCGCGCCCGGCCAGGACCGCCGCCAGGGCGCGGGTGGCCGCCAGCCGCGGATTCATAGACCCAGTACCTGGCCGGGGGCGAAGCGTTCGCGGCGGGCGTTGTAGAGATCGGCGAAGCCCAGCGGCTTGCCACCGGGCAGTTGCAGCCGGGTCAGACGCAGGGCGCCCTCGCCACAGGCCACCAGCAGGCCTGCGCGATCGGCGTCGAGCACCATGCCGGGAACGCCCTGCCCTTCCGCCAGTTCGGCGGCCCAAACCTTGAGCGGTTCACCGGCCAGGGCGGTGTGGCACAGCGGCCAGGGATCGAAGGCGCGGATACGGCGCTCCAGTTCCACCGCCGGCCGACCCCAGTCCAAGCGGGCCTCGTCCTTGTTGAGCTTGTGGGCGTAGGTGGCCAGGTTGTCGTCCTGTACCTCGCCCTGCAGACTGCCGTCGGCCAGACCCGGCAGGGCCTGGACCACGGCGGCGGCGCCCAAGGCGGCCAGGCGATCGTGCAGGCTGCCACCGGTGTCCGTGGCGGTCAGCGGCGTGGTCACCTTGCTCAGCATGGGGCCGGTATCCAGACCGGCTTCCATGCGCATCACGGTGACCCCGGACTCGGCATCGCCGGCTTCCAAGGCGCGCTGGATGGGCGCGGCGCCGCGCCAGCGCGGCAGCAGCGAGGCATGGCTGTTGATGCAACCCAGGCGCGGGATATCCAGCACCGCCTGGGGCAGGATCAGACCGTAGGCCACTACCACCAGCAGGTCGGGTTCCAGGGCCGCCAGGGTGGCCTGGGCCGCGGGATCGCGCAGGGTCGGCGGCTGCTGCACGGGAATGCCGTGGCTCAGTGCCAGCTGCTTGACCGGGCTCATGGCCAGTTTCTGGCCCCGCCCAGCGGGACGGTCCGGCTGGGTATAGACGGCGGCAATGGGATAACCGGCGTCGATCAGCGCCTGCAGGTGCACGGCGGCGAATTCCGGGGTTCCGGCGAAGACGAGGCGAAGGGATCTGGACATGGCGGACCTGGCGGAAAGGGCGAGCGGCGGACGCCGATGACGCCGTCCGCCAGGGCGATCAGGCCTTGTGGCGCTGCTGCTTTTCGAGCTTCTTCTTGATGCGATCGCGCTTGAGCGGCGACAGATAGTCGACGAACAGCTTGCCGTCGAGGTGATCGATCTCGTGCTGGATGCACACCGCCAGCAGGCCGTCGCACTCCAGCTCGAAGGGCTTGCCGTCGCGGTCCAGGGCAGTCACCCGGACGCGCTCGGGACGGCAGACCTTTTCGTAGAACCCGGGGATCGACAGGCAGCCTTCCTGGTACTCGCCTAGTTCCTGGGTGAGCGGCTCGGCCTCGGGGTTGATGAAGACCAGCGGTTCGCTCTTGTCTTCGCTGACGTCGATCACCACCAGGCGGCGATGAACGTTGACCTGAGTGGCGGCCAGACCGATGCCAGGCGCTTCGTACATGGTCTCGAACATGTCGTCGATGGTCTGGCGCAGGGCATCGTCGACCACGTCGATGGGCTTGGCGACGGTGCGCAGGCGGGGATCGGGGAATTCGAGGATGTCTAGGATCGCCATGGCGTTGAGGGCACTTGTGGAATACAGTCAAGGGGCGCTGCTAAGATGCCGCAGCGTTGTTTCCACCCGGCTCGAGCTGGTCCCGAGCGGTGGATGACGTCGGTCGACGGGGATGAGCGCCTGCGCTGCCCGGTGCCGACGAAGGTGGCGATCAGGGCACGACTGGGGCGATTCCCCGACGTTTGCGTGAAGACGGTTCTTCAAAGCTAAGTGTAAAGGGATTCGACGCATGAGGAAATCTTTGTTCGCCCTGCTGCTGGTCGCCGGGGGCGCCCTGCAGTCGGCGTACGCAGCGGTCACCCTGCGTCAGGATCACCCGGAGAGCTATACCGTGGTCCGCGGCGATACCCTCTGGGACATCTCCGCCAGATTCCTCAGCAAGCCCTGGGAATGGCCGGAGATCTGGCAGGCCAATCCGCAGGTCAAGAATCCCCATCTCATCTATCCCGGCGATACCCTGGTGCTGAGCTACGTCGACGGCCAGCCGCGGCTGCAGCTCAACCGCGGCGCCTCGCGTGGCACGGTCAAGCTGTCACCTACGGTGCGCAGCACGCCCATCGCCGAAGCCATCCCGGCCATTCCGCTGGAAGCGGTCAACAGCTTCCTCTTGCAGAATCGCGCCATCGATTCGGCCGAACAGTTCCAGGCGGCGCCCTATGTGGTGGCCGGCAATGCCGAGCGCGTGGTGAGCGGCGCCGGCGATCGCATCTATGTGCGCGGCAAGCTGCAGCCGGGTGTCTCGGCCTATGGCATCTACCGCCAGGGCAAGACCTATGTCGATCCCAAGACCGGCGCCTTTCTCGGCATCAATGGCGACTTCATCGGCAGCGCCGACCTGGTCACCCAGGAGGGCGACATCGCCACCCTGCGCCTGACCCGCACCACCCAGGAGGTGCGCCTGGGCGACCGGCTGTTCCCCACTGAGGAGCGGCTGGTGAATTCCACCTTCATGCCCAGTGCGCCGGCCCGTGACATCAACGGCCTGATCCTCGACGTGCCGCGCGGCGTCACCCAGATCGGCCAGTTCGATGTGGTGACCCTCAACAAGGGCGCCCGGGACGGTCTGGCCGAGGGCAATGTGCTGGCGGTCAACAAGACCGGCGAGACGGTGCGTGATCGCATCACCGGCGAGCTGGTGAAGATCCCCGACGAGCGCGCCGGGCTGCTGATGGTCTTTCGCACCTACGACAAGATCAGCTACGGCCTGGTCCTGACCGCCACCCGCCAGCTGGCGATCATGGACAAGGTGCGCAACCCCTAACCTCTTCCGGGTCGCCAGGACGGCGACCGGCCACCCTCAAGGATGACAGCATGGCCAGCCTCTCCCCTGCCGAGCTGGACGCTCGGCTTCGCCTGCATGCCCTGCCGGAGCTCGGTGCCGTGCGCCAGCGCCTGCTGCTGGATGCCTTTGGCAGCGCCAGCGCCGCCCTCAGTGCCCCCGCCTCGGCCTGGCGCGCCCTGCGCCTGCCGGCGGTGGCCGCGGACGCCCGCCGCAGCCCCGCGACCCGCGAACGGGTCGACCAGGCCCTGGCCTGGCTGGAGGACCCCGAGCGCCATCTGCTCTGCCTGGGCGACGAGCGCTATCCGGCGCTGCTCGCCGAGATCGCCGATCCACCGCCGCTGCTGTTCGTCGAAGGACGGGTCGAGTTGCTCGAACGACCGCAACTGGCCCTGGTCGGCAGCCGCCAGGCCAGTGCCCAGGGACTCGACAATGCCCGGCGCTTCGCCCACAGCCTGGCCGCGGCCGGCTTCTGCATCACCAGTGGCCTGGCGCTGGGCATCGATGGCGCGGCGCACCAGGGTGCGCTGGACGCCGGCGGCGGTACGGTGGCCGTGCTGGGCACCGGCCTCCGGCAGCTCTATCCCCGCCGTCATCTGGGCCTCGCCCGGCGCCTGCTGGCCGAGGGTGGTGCGCTGGTCTCGGAATTGCCGCTGGACTGCACGCCCCAGGCCGCCAACTTTCCGCGGCGCAACCGGATCATCAGCGGCCTCAGCCTGGGTACCCTGGTGGTGGAGGCCAGCCCCTCCAGCGGTTCGCTGATCACCGCGCGGCTGGCCGCCGAGCAGGGTCGCGAGGTCTTCGCCCTGCCCGGCTCCATCCATCATCCCGGGGCGCGAGGCTGTCATCAGCTGATCCGTGAAGGGGCGCAACTGGTGGAGGGCGTGGAGCATATCCTCGAAGCCCTGCAGGGCTGGCGCAGCCTGGCCCCGGTCGCCACGGCCGCGGTGGTCGAGGATCACCCCCTGCTGCGGCAGCTGGCCGCCGGACCGCTCAACAGCGAAGAGTTGGCGCGGCTCTGCCGCCTGTCGTTGCCGGAGGTGCTGGTCCAGCTGACCGAGTTGGAGCTGGAGGGCCGGGTGGTGGCGCAGCAGGGCAGCTGGACGCGTCTCGGCTAGCGGTGGATGGCTACCATCGGCGGCGCGCTCGGGTAGACTTCAGGGATTTGGCGGAGGCAAGGCGATGCACAACAGCTGGCGAGTGCGGCAGGCGGCGCGAATCGTGCGCGAGGGGGGCGTGCTGGCCTACCCCACCGAGGCCGTCTGGGGCCTGGGCTGCGATCCCTGGGATCAGGCCGCGGTCTATCGCCTGCTGACGCTCAAGCGGCGGCCCATGGAAAAGGGCTTGATCCTGGTGGCCGATACCATCCGCCAGTTCGACTTCCTGCTCCACGATCTGCCGGAAGAGTCCCTGGCCAAGCTGGCCAGCACCTGGCCCGGCCCCAACACCTGGCTGGTGCCGCACCACAATCGCCTGCCCGGCTGGGTGACCGGCGCCCACGCCACCGTGGCGCTACGGGTCTCCGAACATCCGCTGGTGGGCGAACTCTGCGCCCTCACCGGTCCGCTGATCTCCACCTCGGCCAATCCCGCCGGCCGTCCGGCCGCGCGCACCCGGCTGCGGGTTCAGCAGTACTTCCCCGATAACCTGGATGGCATCCTCATGGGCGAACTGGGTGGGCGCAAGAATCCCAGCGTGATTCGCGATCTGGTGACCGGCAAGGTCTTCCGGCCCTAGGTCAGTCCAGCAACTGGCGCAGCAGCCGCGCCAGGGCATCGATCTGGAACGGCTTGGCCAGCGAGAGCTCACCGTTCGGGGTGGGCCGTTCGGCGTGACCGCTGACGAACAGCACCGGCAACTCCGGCCAGCGCTCGCGCAGGCGCCCGGCTAGGTCGGCGCCGTCGAGATCCGGCAGGCCGAGATCGGTGATCAGTAGGTCACAGGGCAGGTCGCCGTCGACCAGGGTGAGCGCCGCCGAGGCACTGGCCGCGGTGCGCACGCGATAGCCCAGCTCGGTGAGCATCTCGCGCAGCAACAGCCGCACCGAGACATCGTCTTCCACCAGCAGCAGGCGTTCGCCCCGGCTCTGGGCGATGGCCGCCTGAGGTGTATCGCTCGCTGCCGGTCGCTCGGGCTGGGCACAGGGCAGCCAGAGGCTGACCCGGGTGCCGCTGCCCAGTTCGCTCTCCAGGGTCACGTGGCCACCCGACTGCTTGATGAAGCCATAGAGCATCGACAGGCCCAGGCCGGTGCCCTGGCCGATGGGCTTGGTGGTGAAGAAGGGATCGAAGGCGCGATCCACCACCTCGACCGGCATGCCGCTGCCGGTGTCGGCGATGGTCAGGCGCACATAGTCACCCGGCGGCAGGTCATGCTCGGCGGCCAGGTCGGTGAGGTGATCGAGGGCGGTTTCCAGGGTCAGCTGACCCCCCTCGGGCATGGCGTCGCGGGCGTTGATCACCAGATTCAGCAGGGCGTTCTCCAGCTGGTTGGTGTCGGTGCGCGCCGGCGGCAACTGCAGCGCGAGGCTGCTGCGCAGGCTGATGCGTTCGCCCAGGGTGCGCTGGAAGAGTTCTTCCAGGGACAGGATCAGGTCATTGACGTCCACCGGCCGCGGGTCGAGGGTCTGCCGACGCGCGAAAGCCAGCAGGCGATGGGTCAGGGCGGCGGCGCGGGTGGCGGATTGCTCGGCGGTGTCCAGGTAGCGCTGCAGGTTGTCGTGGCGGCCCTGGTCCAGGCGCCGACGCAGCAATTCTAGGGAGCCACTGATGCCGGTGAGCAGGTTGTTGAAGTCGTGGGCGATGCCGCCGGTGAGATGGCCGATGGCTTCCATCTTCTGTGCCTGGCGCAGCGCGGCTTCGGCGTTCTGCAGGGCCAGGGCGGCGTCGTGCTCGACGGTGACGTCGCGGCCGAAGACATAGATGCGGCCATCGTGATCGGCGGTGGCCTTCCACATCATGTGGCGCCAGTGGCCGTCGCGAGTGCGCAGGCGGCCCGGCAGATCGCTGAGCACCTCGCCATGGCGCAGGGCGGCCAGGCGCGGGAACACCGGCGGATCGTCCGGGTGCTCCAGCGAGGTCGGCGGCTGGTGGCGCAATTCCTCGTCGTCCCAACCCAGGGTGCGGCCCCAGGCCGGATTGCGACTGAGCCAGCGTTGCCCCTGGATGACACCGAGCAGGTCGTCGGCCACCCGCCACATGCGGTCACGCTCGACGGTGCGCTCATGGACGCGCTGTTCCAGCAGTTCGGCCAGGCGCCGCAGGCGGTGTTCGGCCATGCGGATCTCGCTGACGTCGGTGTGCACGCCCACCCATTCGCAGACCACGCCGTTTTCCCGCACCGGCAGGGCGCGCACGCTGAAGGTGCGCCACTGACCGTCGCGGCAGCGCAGCCGGTGTTCGTCGTGGAAGTCCACCTGTTGCTGCACCGCCAATCGCCAGCGGCGCAGGGTGCGGGGGGCATCCTCGGGATGCAGGGCAGCGGCCCAGCCGTCCTGCTGATACTGGGCATAGCTCTGCCCGGTCAGGGTGCTCCAGGCGAGTTGTTCGCCGAGCAGGTGCCCCTGGGCATTACTGGTCCAGACCACCCCCTGCACCGCTTCCACGGCGTTGCGGAAACGCTGGTTGGACAGGTGCAGCGCGGCTTCGGCCTGCTTGCGCTGGGTGAGATCCACCACCACCAGACTCACCGACAGCTCCTGGCCGATTTCCGACTGCAGCGGCGAGCCATGCAGGCTGACCCAGACCACCGAGCCATCCGGGCGCAGGAAGCGCTGGTCCAGCTTGAAGCTGTCGCCGCGCTCGCGCAGGGTGTCGAGATGGCGCTCCAGGATGGCCCGGTCCTCGGGATGGGTCTGGGCCTGCAGGGTCTGTTCCAGCACCCCGACCTCGTTGCGATCGAGCAATTCGCAGTAGCGGCGATTGGCGAGCAGGATGCGCCCGCGGGCGTCGGTCTGGCAGATGCCGACCGCCGCCTGGTTGATCAGGCTGGCCAGCCGCGCGCTGTGTTCCCGCAGGGCATTTTCCGCATCAACCCGTTGCTGAACGTCGTCGAACAGGGTGACCGAGGCGATCACCTCGCCAGTGGCCGAGCGAACGGGCGCGCTGGACACTTCCAGCAGCCGGATGCTGCCGTCGGGCCGTCGATAGCGCATCAATTCGGGCGATACCGCCTGGCCACTGCGCAGCACCCGGACCGTGGGATAGTCGTCCACCGCATAGGGCTGGCCATTGGCATGCAGGGCGCCGATGGCGCCATAGCGTTCGTCCAGCGTCTCACCGGCCGGGCGCTTGCCCAGGAGGAGGTCGACGCGGTCATTGAGCATCACCGCTTCTTCGCTGCCGGCCTCGGTGATGGAGATGCCCAGGGGCGCCTGCTGCAGCACGCTGGCCAAGAGCCCCTGTTCCAGCGACAACCGCCGTTCCAGGTGCCGGACCTGGTCCTGGGTCTGCTGCCGCACCAGCAGGGCGCCCAGCAGCAGGGCCAACTGGTCCAGCAACAGCCGGGTGTCCGCCTCGACGGCGTTGCTCAGCTGCAGATAGCCCAGGGGCTGCGCCGCAGCGCCGAACGGGAGGAGCGACTGACCCGCCGGCAGGCTGCCGGCTTCGGCCACGGACAGCAGCCGCGCCTGGGGATCGTCGGCGAGGTCACGCAGGGCCTGGGTGGCGCACAGGCGCAGGGCGGCAAGATCCGCCGTGCCGCTGAGGCGCCGCGACCATTCGCCAAGCGCCTGCAGGCGTTGTGGCAGATCCCGCTCGGCGCTGCGCCGGGCGGCGAAGCGGGCCCGGCTCGCTGGGGCCTGCCAGACGTGCAGCAGCCAACCCACGGCGACATCCGCCCGGCGCAGCGGCACCAGGTGCAGGTCGAGGCGTACCAGATGACCATCGCGATGGCGCAGGCCCCGGGTTTGGCAGCGTTCGAGGGCGGTCAGCCAGCCGTCCGCCGGGGGTTCCGGGAGCAACAGGCCGACGATGGACTCGCCGACCTTGTCCTGCGCGCTCCAGCCCAGCAGCCGGGCGACGGCCGGGCACCACTGCCCGATGCACCCTTCGGCGGTCAGGGTGATCAGTGCCGTGTCCGTGGCGGTGTCGAGCAGGTTGGCGAGGGGGCTGGAGATGGGCATGACGAGGGCAGCGATCCGGCCGATTCTGGAAAGAGCGTCGAGACCTTGGCGGCCTGACTGTCCGAGATAGACCGGCGTTTACCCCCGTCGTGCCGCCTGGTTACGGGAAACTTAATGGCCGTCACGATTTACCCGGCCAGGCGCGCGAACGTCTAGCCTCAGGGCAGCAGGATGGTCGAGCCGCTGGTCTCGCGGCCTGACAGGGCGCGGTGCGCCTCCTGCACCTCGGCCAACGGATAGCGGCGACCGATGTCCACCTGGATACGGCCATCGGTGATCAGCTCGAACAACTGATCGGCCATGTCCTGCAGCGCTTCGGGTGAGGCGGCGTAGGTAGCCAGGGTCGGCCGGGTTACATAGAGCGAACCCTTCTGCGAGAGGATGCCCAGGTTGACCCCGGTGACCGCGCCCGAGGCGTTGCCAAAGCTGACCATCAGGCCGCGCGGGGCCAGGCAGTCCAGCGACATCTCCCAGGTGTCCTTGCCGACGCCGTCGTAGACCACCGGCACCTTGGCACCCTCGGTTAGCTCGCGGACCCGCGCCGGGACGTCTTCCTGGCGATAGTCGATCACTGCCCAGGCGCCCAGGGCCTTGGCCTTTTCCAGTTTTTCCGGCGAGCCGGCGGTACCGATCAGGCGTACGCCCAGGGCCTTGGCCCATTGGCAGGCCAGGGAGCCGACGCCACCCGCCGCGGCATGGAACAGCACGGTGTCGCCGGCCTGCAGTGGATAGGTCTGGCGCAGCAGGTACTGCACCGTCAGGCCCTTGAGCATGACCGCAGCGCCCTGCTCGAAGGAGACCGCCTCCGGCAGGTGCACCAGATGCCGCTCGGGCAGCACATGGACCTCGGCATAGGCGCCCAGCGGACCGGTGGCGTAGGCGACGCGGTCGCCGGCCTTGAAGCGGGTGACGGCGTTGCCCACCGCCTCCACCACTCCGGCACCCTCGGTGCCCAGGCCCGAGGGCAGCGACGGCGGCGGATAGAGGCCGCTGCGGTAGTAGGTCTCGATGAAGTTGAGGCCGATGGCGTGGTTGCGCACCCGCACCTCGTCGGGGCCGGGCGCGGCGGGTTCGAAATCCACAAGTTCGAGTACTTCGGGACCACCGGTGCGGCTGAACTGGATGCGCTGGGCCATGCTGTCGGTTCCTTATTGACGTGAGCCTTCATCCAAGCCGCAACCGCGGGCCACGTCAACCGGTCGGATACGGGTGTTATGCTCTCCGCCCTCCCCGCCTGTTGTGGAAATCCTTGCGATGAATCCCTCCCTGGAGGCCGTCAAGGCCTATCTGCTCGATCTGCAGGAGCGCATCTGCGCCGCACTGGAAGCCGAGGATGGCGCTGCGCATTTTGTCGAAGACGCCTGGACCCGGCCGACCGGCGGTGGTGGCCGTACCCGGGTCATCGCCGAGGGCGCCCTGCTGGAAAAGGGCGGTGTGAACTTCTCCCATGTGCATGGCGACAGCCTGCCGCCCTCGGCCAGCGCCCATCGTCCGGAACTGGCCGGGCGCAGCTTCGAGGCCATGGGCGTGTCGCTGGTCATGCACCCGCGCAATCCCCATATCCCCACCGCCCACGCCAATGTGCGCTTCTTTCTCGCCGAGAAGCCCGGCGAAGCGCCGGTCTGGTGGTTCGGTGGCGGTCTGGACCTCACCCCCTACTACGGCAACGAGGCCGACTGCGTGCACTGGCACCAGGTCTGCCATGACGCCTGCGCACCTTTCGGCGCCGACGTCTATCCGCGCTACAAGGCCTGGTGCGACCGCTATTTCCACCTCAAGCACCGCGGCGAACCGCGCGGCATCGGTGGCCTGTTCTTCGATGACCTGAACGACTGGGACTTCGACACCTGCTTCGCCTTCCAGCGCGCCATCGGCGATGCCTTCGTCGACGCCTACCTGCCCATCGTCCAACGCCGCCGTGACCAGCCTTATGGCCAGGCCGAGCGGGAATTCCAGGCCTATCGTCGTGGGCGCTACGTGGAATTCAACCTGGTCTACGACCGTGGCACCCTGTTCGGCCTGCAATCCGGCGGCCGCACCGAGTCCATCCTCATGTCGCTGCCGCCCGAGGTGCGCTGGGGTTATGACTGGAAACCCGTACCCGGCTCGCCGGAAGCGCGACTGACCGATTTCTTTCTCACCGACCGCGACTGGCTCGCGCTCGCCCCGACGCCTGCAGGATAGCCCCATGGATCGCTACGCCGTCTTCGGCAACCCCATCGCCCACAGCAAGTCGCCGCTGATCCACAGCCTGTTCGCCGACCAGACCGGTCAGCGCCTGCACTACGGGCCGCTGCTGGCACCGCTGGACGGCTTCACCGAAAGCGCCCGCAGCTTCTTCCAGAGCGGCCTGGGCGCCAACGTCACGGTGCCCTTCAAGGAAGAGGCCTACCAGCTGTGCGACGACCTCACCCCGCGCGCCCGGCGCGCCGGGGCGGTCAACACCCTCAAGCGCCAGCCTGACGGTCGCCTGCTGGGCGACAACACCGATGGCGCCGGGCTGGTGCGGGACCTCACCGTCAACGCCGGTCTGCAGCTGGCTGGCCAGCGCGTCCTGGTGCTGGGCGCCGGGGGCGCGGTACGCGGCGTGCTGGAGCCGCTGCTGGCCTGCCAGCCCGGGCAACTGGTGCTGGCCAACCGCACCGAACTCAAGGCGGTGCAGCTGGCGCGGGAATTCGCCGAGCTGGGGCCTATCGAGGTGGCCGCCTTCTCCACCCTGCGCGAGCCCTTCGACGTCATCATCAACGGCACCTCCGCCAGCCTCGGTGGCGGTCGTCCGCCGCTGTCGGAAGCGGTGATCGGCCCCCAGACCGTGACCTACGACATGATGTACGGCAAAGACCTGACCGCCTTCAATCGCTGGGCGCAGGACGAGGGTGCCTTCCATACCCTGGACGGCCTGGGCATGCTGGTGGAACAGGCCGCCGAGGCCTTCGAACTCTGGCGCGGCGTGCTCCCCGACGGTGCGCCGGTGCTGGCGGAGTTGCGGCGGCAGCTGGGTTAGTTCCGGGATGCTGTTGGGCTTCGCTGCGCTCAGCGCCAACCTACGGCCATGGCCGCGATCAGTTGTAGGTTGGGTTGAGGTGGCTCCATCACCGAAGCCCAACGGGCCGCGGTCAGCCCGCCAGCCGGGGCTGAAGTCTGCCGGAGGTCGAAGACACCGGCCACGCCTGGGCGATGCCGAAGCCGATTTCGATCACCAGGAACATTGCCAACAAGGGACTGGCACCCTGGTACAGCGCCCAGGCCTGCCACAGGGCGAACAGGCCCCTGGCCACGGCGTCGTAGCGCCCCAGTGCCACCGAGGGGCTGGCCAGCCGCAGCGCCGCCCAGACGCATACCACTGAGCCGAGCAGGTTGCCCAGTAGCAGGGCTTCCGGGCTGAAGGTCGCCAGGGGGGCGAATCCCAACCACTGCCCCAGGGCGTCGAGCTGCCGCAGCAGCCAGGCGAGACTCCAGGGGGTGGCGAAGGGCGCGGTGACCAGCAGATCATAGAGGGCGCTGGCACGGACCAGTCGCAGATAGGGCGCAAGCTTCCACATGGACGGACTTCCTAGAACAGAGGAAATCCAGTGTCGACCCTGGAGCTAGGTCCAGGGTCAAGGAGAACGGATGCGTATCGGCACCCTCGCCCAGGCCACCGGCCTGAGTCGCGACACCCTGAGATTCTACGAGCGCCAGGGGCTGCTCAAGGCGCCGCGGCGGGCCAACGGCTATCGTGACTATCCGCCCGAAGCCGTGGAATGGCTGGGCTACATCCGTACCGCCCAGCGACTGGGTTTCAGCCTGCAGGAAATCGCCGCCAACCTGGAGGACGTCGAGCGCGCTGCCGATCCCGACGCCTATCTGCAGGAACTGCTGCGCGACAAGCTCAGGGTCATCGAGGCGCGCATCGACGAATTGCAGGCGTTGCGTGGGGTGCTGTATTCGCGCCTGGGTGAAGCCTGTCCGCTGCGGACGTAGCTGAGCGTTGGGCTTCGCTGCGCTCGACCCAACCTACGGCCGTGAGCGGCGATCGCGGCCATGGGCCGCTCCTACCATTGCGTTGGAGCCTGTAGGAGCGGTCGTATCGACGGACCGCCATGGCTGTGATCAGTTGTAGGTTGGGTTGAGGCGGCTCCATCGCCGAAGCCCAACAGGACCAGGCCTGCTAGGCCCCCTCCTCCCCGTAGCCTTCAGCCAGATGCTGGTCCTTGAGCTTCACGTAGTTGCCGGCGCTGTAGCTGAAGAAGGCGAGCTCCTTTTCCTCCAGCGGGCGGATCTGCTTGACCGGACGGCCGACATAGAGGTGGCCGCCTTCCAGCCGCTTGCCCGGCGGAACCAGGCTGCCGGCGCCGATCACCACGTCATCCTCCACCACCGCGCCGTCCATGACGATGCTGCCCATGCCCACCAGCACCCGGTCGCCAATCGTGCAGCCGTGCAGCGTCACCTGGTGGCCGACGGTGACGTCGCTGCCGATCAGCAAGGGATAGCCGTCCGGATTGAAGGGGCCGGCGTGGGTGATGTGCAGCACGCTGCCGTCCTGGATGCTGGTGCGGGCGCCGATCCGGATACAGTGCATGTCGCCACGGATCACCGTCAGCGGCCACACCGAGCTGTCTGCGCCAAGGCTCACGTCGCCGATCACCACCGCGGTGGCATCGACGAAGGCGCGTTCGCCCAGGTGCGGGGTCTTACCTTGGAAGGTCCTTATGGTCACGATAGATACCTTTTCTCGTCGGAAGGGTCTTGAGACCTATTAGGATGGGCTCCATATATAACTGTCAAAGCCATCGCCCCGAGGGGAACGCCGTGAGCGCCAGCAATCCGCTGCTTCAGTCCTACGACCTGCCGCCCTTTTCCGCCATCAAGCCCGAGCACGTCGAGCCGGCCATCGACACCGTCCTGGCCGAGAACCGTGCCGCCCTGGCCAAGCTGCTGGAGACCCAGAAGGAACACCCCACCTGGGCCGGCCTGGTGCTGGCGATGGACGAGCTGAACGATCGGCTGGGTCAGGCCTGGAGCCCCATCGGCCACCTCAACGCCGTGTGCAACAGCGCCGAGCTGCGCGCCGCCTACGAGGCCTGTCTGCCCAAGCTGTCGGCCTACTCCACCGAGATCGGCCAGAACAAGGATCTCTTCCAGGCCTACAGCCGCCTGGCTGAAAGCGAAGAAGCCAAGGGCTTCGACGCCGGCCAGAAGACCACCCTGGAACACGCCCTGCGTGACTTCCGCCTGTCCGGCATCGACCTGCCGCCGGCCGAGCAGCAGCGCTATGCCGCCATCCAGGCGCGTAAGTCCGAGCTGGGCAGCAAGTTTTCCAACCAGTTGCTCGACGCGACGCAGGCCTGGACCAAGCACCTCACCGATGAAGCCGCCCTTGCCGGCCTGCCTGAATCGGCCAAGGCCCAGCTGCAGGCCGCCGCCCAGGCCAAGGAGCTGGACGGCTGGCTGGTGACCCTGGAATTCCCCAGCTACTACGCGGTGATGACCTACGCCGACGACCGTGCCCTGCGCGAGGAAGTCTATGCCGCCTATGCCACTCGCGCCTCCGAGCAGGGCCCCAACGCCGGTCAGTTCGACAACGGCCCGGTGATGGAAGAACTGCTCGACCTGCGCCAGGAACTGGCGCGTCTGCTGGGCTACGCCAACTACGCCGAGCTGTCGCTGGCCACCAAGATGGCCGAGAGCAGTGATCAGGTGCTGGGTTTCCTGCGCGACTTGGCGGTGCGCTCCAAGCCCTTCGCCCAGCGCGACCTGGAAGAATTGCGCGCCTTCGCCGCCGAACAGGGCGTGCAGGATCTGCAGAGCTGGGACACCGGCTACTTTGCCGAGAAGCTGCGCCAGCAGCGCTACGCGCTGTCCCAGGAAGAGGTCCGCGCCTGGTTCCCGGTGGACAAGGTGCTCTCCGGCCTGTTCGCCACGGTGCAGAAGCTCTATGGCATCGAGATCGCCGAGCTGCGCGACTTCGAGAAGTGGCATCCCGACGTGCGCCTGTTCGAGATCAAGGAGAACGGCACCTCCATCGGCCGCTTCTATTTCGACCTCTACGCCCGTGCCAACAAGCGCGGCGGTGCCTGGATGGACGGCGCCCGCGACAAGCGCCGCGATGCCCAGGGCCGGCTGATCGATCCGGTGGCCTACCTGGTCTGCAACTTCACCCCGGCCAGCCCCGGCAAGCCGGCGCTGCTGACCCATGACGAGGTGACCACCCTCTTCCACGAATTCGGCCATGGCCTGCACCACCTGCTGACCCGCGTCGAGCACGCCAGCGTCTCCGGCATCAACGGCGTGGCCTGGGATGCGGTGGAGCTGCCCAGCCAGTTCATGGAGAACTGGTGCTGGGAGCCCGAGGGCCTGGCGCTGATCTCCGGTCACTACGAGACCGGCGAGCCGCTGCCCCAGGAACTGCTGGACAAGATGCTGGCGGCCAAGAACTTCCAGTCCGGCCTGATGATGCTGCGCCAGCTGGAATTCTCGCTGTTCGACTTCGAATTGCACGCTACCCATGGCGACGGTCGCAGCGTGCGCGAGGTGCTGGAAGGCATCCGCGACGAGATCTCCGTCGTACGGCCGCCGGCCTACAACCGCTTCCCCAACAGCTTTGCCCACATCTTCGCCGGCGGTTATGCGGCGGGCTACTACAGCTACAAGTGGGCCGAGGTGCTGTCCGCCGATGCCTTCGCCAAGTTCGAGGAAGAAGGCGTCTTCAACCCCGAGACCGGGCGCGCCTTCCGCGAGGCCATCCTGGCCCGCGGCGGCTCCCAGGCGCCCATGGTGCTGTTCGTCGACTTCCGCGGTCGCGAGCCCAGCATCGACGCCCTGCTCCGCCATTCCGGGCTGAGCGAGGAGGCGGCGTGAGCGAGCCGATCCGCAAGAGGTTCATCGCCGGGGCGGTCTGCCCGGCGTGCCAGGCGCAGGACACCCTCAAGATGTGGACCCAGGACGGTACGCCCCACCGCGAGTGCCTCTCCTGCGGCTACAGCGACACCCTGGACGAGCGTGGCAATTCGGTCCCCAAGGAATTGCCGACGCGGGTCAATATCAGTGCGCTGAAACCCAAGAAGCCTGATCCTAAGGTGCAGGCCGTGCAGTTCTTTCCCAATCCCAAGCTGAAAAAGCCGGAATAGCGAAAGGCGACCTTCAGAAAAGCCGCGCCCGGTCATCCAGGCGCGGCTTTTCCGTTTCCAGGCTGGGGAAAATCGATCCGCGCACGGCTTGAGTGCAGGCGAAAACGAGCGTCAGCGCAGGGGGGTCCCAGGCTTTATCCACAAAAAGCGGATTCGATAGCCAGCCGATCATCTTTTTAATCTATTGATAATAAAGGGATTTTATTGAGTCTCTGATTGGCGTCAGGGTTTTCTCCTGAAGTTATACCGATTTTATCCCCGATTTATCCACAGGCTGAAGAGTCCTGGAATGACTTGGGAGTCTTTTCCTGCAATCAGACTCCAAGTGGATAGCCGACGCCATCGTCCCTGACGAGGAAATCCCATGCGTACCGTCCTTTCTGCTGCAGTCCTCTGTCTGATAGGCAACCTGGCCCTGGCCGCGCCGCCGGAACATGGACCGGGAGGACCCAAGGGGCCGCATGGCCCAGGCTGGCAGGACCAGGGCGGTCCGCATGGCAAGGGACCGGGTCCCGAGTCGCGTGGCCAGGGTCGCCCGGGTGCCGGACCGGGTGCCGGCGGCCCGCCGGATCTGGGACCGGCGCGGGAGCGTATCCAGGCGCTGCGCGGCCAGATCGGTCGCGGGGGCGACCTGCCGCCGGGGCTGCGTCTGGAGCGCGGACGCCCTCTCCCACCTGGTTATGGCCGACCGCTGCCGCCGGGTATCGCCCGCCAGTTGCCGGACTACCCGGGCTACGAATGGCGGCGTCTGGGAGCCGACATGGTACTGGTCGCCGTGGGCACCGGGATCGTCTACGCCATCCTGCAAGGCGTACTGGACTGACCGGGACGATTCTTTTAGCGGTAGCCAAGGAGTAGTGCCGAGCTCACCGCAGGCTCTGGCACAGACTCCTTGGGCCTGCCGGCCCGGCGGAACTGGCCGGCGCGCCATCGCAGGCGATAAATGGAGAAAGACCTCTGGCACAGTGCCAGCCTGGATTTCAGTAGAATAACCGCCGCGCGCGGCCGCCCTCCGCCTTCAGACGGTAGGGAAACCGGGCCGCTTCGTATCGGTCTCAACGCCCATCGCTCGCCAAGGATTTCCCATGAGAGCTCTGCCCCGTCTGCTGCCGCTGGCCCTGTTCGCCCTGCTCGTGGGGCATAACGCCCCAGCCCGCGCCGAACCCGGTCTGTTCAATCTGCTGGTGGGCAGTTACACCGCGGGCAGCAGCCAGGGACTGTATGTCTACCGCTTCAACAGTCGTAATGGCCAGATCGATGGCCCGCTACGGATCGTCAAGGCCTCCAATCCGTCGTTCCTGACCCTGTCCCGCGATGGCCGCACCCTGTTCGCCGTCAACGAGAACGGCCGCGGTTCGAGTGGCGACAGCATCGGCCGGGTCACCTCCTATCGTTTCGAACCGGGCAATGGCCGCCTGCAGCAGATCAGCCAGGTCAAGAGCCTGGGCGACGAGCCGACCCATTCCAGCCTCAGCACCGACGGCAAGTTCCTGTTCGTGGCCAACTACTCCAGCCTGCCGGAGGGCTCGCTGGCGGTGCTGCCGATCCAGGACGGCGGCGTGCTCAGTCCGGTGGCGCAGATCGAATTCCACCAGCCCAGCGAACAGCACCCGCGCCAGCAGTCCAGCCATGTGCACGCGGCGGTGACCACTCCGGACGGCCGCTTCGTCTTCGCCCCGGATCTGGGCGCCGACAAGGTATTCGTCTATCGCTATCTGCCGCAGCAGCCGGAGCGACCGCTGGTGGCCGCCGAGACGCCCTTCGTGCCGGTGCCGGAAGGCAGCGGGCCGCGCCACCTGGTGTTCAGCGCCGATGGCCGCTACGCCTACCTGACCCTGGAGCTGGCCGGCCAGGTGATGGCCTTCGCCCACCAGGACGGCATGCTGCGGCAGTTGCAGAGCTACAGCCTGACGCCCCAGGAATTCACCGGCGAGCGGGATGCCGGGGCCCTGCACCTGTCCGGCGACGGACGTTTCCTCTATGTCGCCAGCCGTGGCACGGACAACCAGCTTGCCGTGTTCGCGGTCAATCCCGACGGTACCCTGACCTTTGTCGAGCGCCATCCGGTCAACGGCCTGTCGCCGCGGGAGTTCGCCATCGATCCGTCCGGGCGGTACCTGCTGGTGGCCAACCAGAAATCCAACCAGCTCAAGGTCTTCGCCCGGGATCCCGACAGCGGCAAGCTCGGCGATGAACTGCAGAGCCTGGACGTCGGTGCTCCGTCCGACCTCAAATTCGTCGCGGTACCCTGATGACCCACTTCGACCGTCTGCACCATGTGGCGCTGATCTGCGCCGACTACGAACGCTCCCGGCACTTCTATACCGAGATCCTCGGGTTGCCGGTGATCGCCGAGACCTATCGCGAGGCCCGGCGCTCCTGGAAGCTGGATCTGGCAGTGGGCACGCATGCCCAGCTGGAGCTGTTCTCCTTTCCCGATGCCCCGCCCAGGCCGTCGCGCCCGGAGGCCCAGGGCCTGCGCCACCTGGCTTTCGCCGTGGCCGACCTGGACGCCACCGTCGCCCACCTGCACGGCCATGGCGTGGTCACCGAGCCGATCCGTACCGACGAGCTGACCGGCAGGAGATTCACCTTTTTCGCCGATCCGGACGATCTGCCACTGGAAGTCTACGAGCGCTGAGTTCGGCTCAGGTCGCCAGCCGTGCGCCGGCCAGGGACTCGCGTGGCATCTCCAGCTCTTCCAGCAGCCAGTCGAGAAAGCGCTGCACCAGCCGCTGGCGCCGCTTGCGCTCGGGCAGGATGGCGTAATAGCCGTAGCGCGAGGTGGCCAGTCCGGCGAAGGGACGACAGAGCAGCTCCTGCTGCAGCAGGTCGTCCACCAGGTGGCGCCAGCCGATCGCCAGGCCCTGCCCGGCAATGGCCGCCTGAATCACCAGGGTGTAGTTGTCGAAGCTCAGCACCGCGCTGGACGGTGCCGCGGTCAGGGGCGCCAGGTCCAGCGCCGGCAACAGGGTCTTCCAGTCGTACCAGCGACTGTTGGGCGCCGCCTTGAGGTGCAGCAGCGGCCAGCGCCCCAGCTCCGTGGCGGGCAGCGGCGGTTGCCGGCCCTGGAGCAGCCGCGGACTGCACACCGGAAAGACTTCCTCGCGAAACAGCGGCCAGGCCTCGCCATGCTTGAAGCGGCCGTCGCCGAAGCCCAGGGTGATGTCGATCTCCGGGCCGGGCAGCGGCACTCGATCGCTGGTGACCAGGCTGACGTCCAGCTCCGGATGGCGGGCATGGAAGCGCGGCAGGCGCGGCAGCAGCCAATAGGCGGCGAAGGCGAAGTCGGTGGCCACCTGCAGGACTTCATGGGCAGGCCGGGCGGTGACCAGGCGTACCCCTTCGTCCAGGGTGGCGAGGCCGGCCTCGACGTATTCCTGCAACAGCCGTCCGGCTTCGGTGAGCAGGATGCCGCGATGGACCCGATCGAACAGCCGCACCTGCAACTGGGCTTCCAGGCGCTTGATCTGCTGGCTGATGGCCGGCTGGGTGGTGCCCAGTTCGCTGGCCGCCGCGGTAAAGCTCAGGCGGCGCGCCACCACCTCGAAGGTGCGCAGGCTGTCCAGCGCCAGCGCCAGGGCAGGGCGGTCGGCAGGCGTAGTGGCGTCCAAGGTGAAATCCCTGTGAGGGTCAGGCATAAGCCCAGCTTATCCGAAACATCATCTTCTATGCCCTTCACGTGATTTTCCTGGCGTCGGATGATGGGTTATCCATAAGCAACCCTGATTCGAAGCGGAGGCCCTCTTGTCCAAGCCGATGAACATCCTCTTTCTCATGGCCGACCAGATGGCGGCGCCCATCCTACCGCTGTACGACGCCGCCTCGCCGATCAAGCTGCCGAATTTGCAACGCCTGGCCGAGCGCGCCGTGGTGTTCGACTCCGCCTACTGCAACAGCCCGCTGTGCGCGCCCTCGCGCTTCACGCTGGTGAGCGGCCAGCTGCCGTCGAAGATCGGCGGCTACGACAACGCCGCCGATTTCGCCGCCGACATCCCTACCTACGCCCACCACCTGCGCCGCCTCGGCTATCGCACGGCGCTGTCGGGCAAGATGCACTTCTGCGGACCGGATCAGCTGCACGGCTACGAGGAGCGCCTGACCAGCGACATCTATCCCGCCGACTATGGCTGGGCGGTGAACTGGGACGCGGCGGACGTGCGCCCGAGCTGGTACCACAACATGTCCTCGGTGCTGCAGGCCGGGCCCTGCGTGCGCACCAACCAGCTGGATTTCGACGAAGAGGTGGTCTTCAAGGCGCGTCAGTATCTCTACGATCACGTGCGTCGCGGCGATGACCAGCCGTTCTGCCTGACCGTGTCCCTGACCCACCCCCACGATCCCTACACCATTCCCCGCGAATTCTGGGACCTGTACGACGACGTCGACATCCCCCTGCCGGAAGGCACCATTCCCCAGGCCGAGCAGGACCCCCACAGCCAGCGCCTGCTCAAGGTGATCGACCTCTGGGACAAGCCGCTGCCCGAGGCCAAGATCCGTGACGCCCGCCAGGCCTACTACGGTGCCTGCAGCTATGTCGACGCCCAGGTCGGCCACCTGCTCAAGACGCTGGAGGAGTGCGGCCTGGCCGATGACACGGTGATCGTCTTTTCCGGCGACCACGGCGACATGCTCGGCGAGCGCGGACTCTGGTACAAGATGCACTGGTTCGAGATGGCCGCCCGGGTACCGCTGCTGATCCATGCGCCCGGGCGCTTCGCCCCGGCGCGGGTGCAGGCCTCGGTGTCGACCATGGACCTGCTGCCGACCTTCGTCGAGCTGGCCGGCGGCAGGCTGCCAGCGGAGTTGCCGCTGGATGGTCGTTCGCTATTACCGCACCTGGAAGGCCGGGCAGGGCATGACGAGGTCATCGGCGAATACCTGGCCGAGGGCACCGTCAGCCCGCTGCTGATGATCCGCCGCGGCCCCTACAAGTACATCCACTGCGAGCTGGACCCGCCACTGCTGTTCGATCTGCAGAACGATCCGCTGGAACGCGAAAACCTGGCCGCCAGCCCCGACTATGCCGAGCTGCTCGCCAGCTTCCAGGCCGAGGTCCGCCAGCGCTGGGACCTGGCGCGCCTGCATGGCGAGGTGCTGGCCAGCCAGCGGCGGCGGCGCTTCGTCGCGGCGGCCCTGGAGCAGGGCGAGCGGACCAGCTGGGATCATCAGCCCTTCGTCGATGCCAGCCAGCAATACATGCGCAATCACATCGATCTCGACGACCTGGAGCGTCGCGCCCGCTACCCTCAACCCTGAACCGCTAACTGGAGCACGGCCATGAAACACGGAATCATCGCTACGTTCACGCTGGCCCTGGTCAGCCTGTCGGCCCAGGCCGAGGATCAGGCCTGTGGAACGGTTCGCCTGGCCGATCCGGGCTGGAGCGACATCGCCGCCACCAACGCCCTCACCGGCGCGGTCCTGGGCGCGCTGGGCTACACCAGCAAGGTCGAGACCCTGGCGGTGCCGATCATCTACGGTGGCATGCGCAACGGGCAGGTGGACGCCTTCCTCGGCAACTGGATGCCGGCGCAGCAGGCGCACTATGACCAGTTCGTGAAGACCGGCCAGGTGACCGAGCTGGCGCAGAACCTGGTCGGTACCGAATTCACCCTGGCCGTACCCACCTATGTCTGGGAGGGCGGGGTGAAGAGCTTCGCCGATCTGGCCAAGCATGCCGACCAGTTCGGCAAGAAGATCTACGGTATCGGGGCCGGCGCGCCGGCCAACCAGTCGCTGCAGAAGATTATCCAGGACAACGAATTCGGCCTGGGCGGCTGGCAGCTGGTGGAATCCAGCGAGCAGGCCATGCTGTCCCAGGTCGGGCGCGCGGTGAAGCGTGACAAGTGGGTGGTCTTTCTCGGCTGGACGCCGCACCCCATGAATGTCGACTACCCGATCAAGTACCTGACCGGGGGCGACAAGTATTTCGGTACCGCCGGCACGGTGAACACCCTGACACGC
Organism: Pseudomonas sp. HUK17; assembly: GCF_001566765.1. NCBI lineage: Bacteria > Pseudomonadati > Pseudomonadota > Gammaproteobacteria > Pseudomonadales > Pseudomonadaceae > Pseudomonas > Pseudomonas sp. HUK17. The sequence goes on along the minus strand of NZ_LSMW01000012.1, from coordinate 42,381 downwards.
AATGGCTACGCCGAGCAGTGCCCCAATCCGGCCCGGTTGCTGACCAACATGAAATTCACCCTGGACATGGAAAACGCCGTCATGAGCGCCGCACGGGACAAGGGCGGCAGCTACGAGGCCGCCGCCAAGGCCTGGCTCAAGGCCCATCCCCAGGTGCTGGAGCCCTGGCTGCAGGGCGTCACCACCCGCGCCGGCCAACCCGGCTTGCCGGCGGTACAGCAAGCGCTCTGATCCTTTCCCTCGTCCGGCATCCCCGTGGTGTCGGACGCTGCTCCATGCCCTCCCTAGCCGTTCTGGCCACCGTCGTTCCCTTCCCTGACCAGCCGATAGACGTAGACGTTTTGGCGGCGAGCTGCCTTGAGCTCCCCGGCGAATTCGGTCACTAATTAATGGTGTTAACTAAATAGCCGGACAAACAACAACAAAGCTTGCCGCTCGTGCGGCCGCGAGGCTCGTCCATGGAAAGGTTTTCCCATCTGCGACTGGGGCTGAAACTGCAAATCGCCTTTTTCAGCTGCGCGCTCATCACCCTGATCATCGGCGGCCTGGGCAGCCTGGGCGTTGCCCGACTCTCCAGCGGTCTGCAGCAGGTCTTCGCCCAGGACCTGGTATCGGTGGCCAAGGTCGCCGAGGCCAAGGCCGCGGCCATTTCTCACAACCGTGATCTCTATGTGGTGCTGTCGATGACCATGGGGCGTGCGCCCGCCGTGGAGATCGCGCAGATGCGCACCTGGCTGGAGGCGGACCGCCAGGCCAGCGAGCGCGCCTTCGCCCACTATCGCGCGCTACCGCTGCGGGCGGAGGAGCGGGCGCTGGGGACGCCGCTCGAAGGGCAATGGTCAGCCTATCAGGACAGTGCGACCCGGGTACTCAAGGCACTGGAAAGCGGCGACATGGCGCCGCTGCCTGATCTCCTGCGTCAGGAAGTCTTTCCCCGCTATTTGCAGGTGATGGCCACCTTCGACGCCCTGAGCGCCCTCAAGGATGAGCAGATCGGGGCGGGTGCCGAGCAGGCCGCGGCCACTGCCGAAGGCATCAAGGCCAAGCTCTATGGTGGCATCCTCGTCGCCTTCATCGTGGCGATCGGCTTGGGGTTGCTGATCACCCGCTCCATCACCAGGCCCCTGAGCATCGCGGTGGCCAGTGCCCAGCGCATTGCCGCCGGGGATCTGAACGGCGTGATCCACAGCACCCGACGGGACGAACCGGGCCAGTTGCTGCAGGCGCTGGAACGCATGCAGGGGCAGCTCAGGGGTACCCTGCAGGAGATCGGTGACGCCGCCAGCCGGCTGGCCAGGGCCGCCGCAGGCCTGGATACCGTCACCGACGCGAGCGCTCGCGGCCTCACCCGGCAGCATGATGAGATCCAGCAGGCGGCCACCGCGGTGACCGAGATGACCACCGCCGTGGAGGAGGTGGCGCGCAATGCGGTGTCCACCTCCGCGGCCTCGCGCAACGCCAGCCAGGAGGCGAACAGCGGGCGCACCCAGGTGCAGGAGGCGGTCGCCACCATCGCGAGTCTGAGCCAGGCGCTGGGCACCTCCAGTGTCACGGTGGAGCAATTGGCCGAGCGGGTGCGCAGCATCGGCAGTGTGGTGGATGTCATCCGCGGCATCGCCGAACAGACCAATCTGCTGGCGCTGAACGCCGCCATCGAAGCCGCTCGGGCCGGCGATCAGGGACGGGGCTTCGCCGTGGTGGCCGACGAGGTCCGCGCCCTGGCTGCGCGCACCCAGGCCTCCACCGGCGAGATCGAGCGGATGATCGGCGGCGTGCAAGAGAGCGCCGTGCAGTCGGTTCGCGCCATGGGCGACAGCCAGAGTCTGGCCCAGGCGACCCAGGCCGCCGCGCACGCCGCCGATCAGGCCCTGGCGCACATCACCCAGACGGTGGGCGGCATCAACGAGCGCAATCTGGTCATCGCCAGCGCCGCGGAAGAGCAGGCCCAGGTGGCGCGGGAGGTGGATCGTAATCTGACCAACATCCAGCAGTTGTCGACGCAGACGGCGACGGTCGCCCAGCAGACCCGCCAGGCCAGCCAGGAGCTGTCCCAGGTGGTGGGCACCTTTACCGGTCTGGTGGCGCGTTTCCGCTTCTAGGCGCTAGGCCGGACGCTTCACTTGAGCCCCAGCCGCCGCGCCAGGCGGGCGAGATTGGCGCGGTCCAGGTCGAGGGCGGCGGCGGCCAGGGTCCAGTTCTGGCCATGCTGTTCCAGGGCCAGGGTGATGGTCTGGCGCTGGAAGGCCTCCGTGGCTTCGCGCAGGGAGGTGGCGGGCAGGACGAGATCCTCGTCGGGCAGCGCCGTGGTGCCCAGCGGCAGGCCGAGCTGCTCGCTGTCCAGGGTCAGGATGCCGCCGCGTTCCTCGCTGCCGGCATGGGCCTTGAGCGCCGCCCGGCTGATGAGGTGCGACAGTTCGCGCACGTTGCCCGGCCAGGCGTAGGCCAGCAGGGTGCGCTGCGCCGCGGGTGTCAGCCGGAGGCCGCGCAGGCCCAGGCGGGCGCGATTCTGCTCCAGGTAGAAACCGGCCAGCAGCAGGACATCCCGGCCACGCTCGCGCAGGGCCGGTACCGCCAGCGGATAGACGCTCAGGCGGTGGTAGAGATCGGCGCGAAAGCGTCCGGCGCGCACGCAGTCGGCCAGGTCGCGGTTGGTGGCGGCGATGATGCGCACGTCCACCTTGAGATCGCGATCCGAGCCCAGCCGCTGCAGTTGGCCGCTCTGCAGCACCCGCAGGAGCTTGGCCTGCACCGTCAGCGGCAATTCGCCGACCTCGTCGAGAAACAGGGTGCCGCCATCGGCCAGTTCGAAGCGCCCGCGGCGTTCGCTGACGGCACCGGAAAAGGCGCCGCGCACATGGCCGAAGAGTTCGCTTTCCACCAGCGCCTCGGGCAGCGCCGCGCAGTTGAGACTGATCAGCGGCCGCTGCTGGCGCAGGGAGCGGGCATGCACGGCTTCGGCCACCAGTTCCTTGCCGACTCCGGTCTCACCGGTGATCAGCACCGTCAGATCGCTGGCCGCCACGGTGTCGATCTCCTGGCGCAGCCGCAGGCTGGCCGGACTCTGGCCGATGAGTTCGCGAGGCCGCTGGTGCCCCACCGATTGCTGATAGGCCACGGTCAATTCGTGCTCGCTGACGATGCGGGCGGAGAGCTGACCAATGCGCTCGGCGGCGGCCACGGTGGCGGCGGCCAGGCCGGCGAAGGCGGCGAGGGTGGTGAGATCCTCGGGTCGGGCATTCTGCGCCTGCAGCGAATCCAGGGTCAGCAGGCCCCAGAGCTGGTCCTGCACATAGAGCGGACAGCCCAGGCAGTCATGGACCTCCAGATGCCCCTGCACGCCTTCCACCAGGCCATCGTAGGGATCGGGCAGGTCGCAATCGAGGGCGAAGCGAGTGGGCGCGCGACTCGCCAGCAGCAGGGCCAGGCGCGGGTGCTCACCGACCTTGAAGCGGCGTCCCAGGGTGTCGGCTGCCAGCCCGCGCACCGCCAGGGGCACCAGCACCTCGCCATCCAGGCGCAGCAGGGCCACCGCATCGAAGGGCAGGACCTGGCGCAGGGCATCGAGCAGACTGGCGTAGCGTTGTTGATCGGGCAGGTCGCGGGCCAGATCCGCCACCAGCGGTACCATCACATCGAGCAGAGTGGGGCGGGTCAATTTGACCTCGGCGAGTCATAGGGACCTGGTCATTATGACCTGCGCACTGGCTAAAAGCCTGATCCAGGGCAAGTTTTAGGCTGGCACGACTCGTGATAGGGACAGGGCAGTCCTGTTTGGAGATCCTTGCCATGCTGTCATCCGACCAAAAAGCCATCATCACGGCTACCGTCCCCCTGCTGGAAACCGGGGGTGAGGCCCTCACCCGGCATTTCTACGCCAAGTTGCTGGGCGACAATCCCGAGATCCGCCCGCTGTTCAATGGCGCCCACCAGGCCAGTGGTGCCCAGGCGCGAGCGCTGGCCCGGGCGGTGCTGATGTACGCCCGCTACATCGATCGCCTGGATACCCTGGGGCCGCTGGTGGAGCAGATCGTCAACAAGCACGTCTCCCTGCAGGTCCAGCCGGATCATTATCCACTGGTGGGTATCGCCTTGCTGCAGAGCATTCGCGAGGTGCTAGGGGCCGAGGTCGCCACCGATGCGGTGATCGATGCCTGGGCTGCCGCCTATGGTCAGCTGGCCAACCTGCTGATCGGTGCCGAGGAACAGCGCTATGCGGCCCAGGCCGAGGCGCCTGGAGGCTGGCGCGGTGGACGCCCGTTCCGCATCGCGCGGATCGAACCGGAAAGCGAAGAGATCAGCTCCTTCTACCTGGAGCCGGTGGACGGCCTGCCGACCAGCATCGCCCAGCCCGGCCAGTACCTGGGTCTGAGCCTGACCCTGGACGGAGTCGAATACCGACGCAATTATTCGATTTCGGCAGCCAGCGATGGCCAGGGCTATCGCATCAGCGTCAAGCATCAGCCAGGTGGGGTGGTTTCGCGTTACCTGCACACCGATGCCCATGAAGGCGGCGTGTTGCAGGTCTTCGCGCCAGCCGGCGAATTCGTCCTGCAGGAATCGACCAAGCCGCTGCTGCTGATCGCTGGCGGCGTCGGCATCACGCCGCTGTTGCCCATGGTATCGGCGGCCCTGCCCAGCGGCCGGCCGATCCAGCTGATCCACTGCACCCGCCATGTCGGGGTGCAGGCCTTCGGACACTGGCTCGAAGAGCAGGCCGCCCATCATCCGCAATTGCAGCTGTACTTCTGCTACAGCGAGCCGGTGGCGGAGGAGGCCTATGCCTCGCGATTGGACCGGACGCGCCTGCAGCGCTGGTTGCCCAAGGATCGCGACCTGGACGCCTACCTTCTCGGCCCGCAGCCCTTCATGGCCCAGGTGCGACGGGATCTGCTGGAGCTGGGGGTGCCGGAAAAGCAGATCCGTCACGAATTCTTCGGACCTGCTACGGACCTTTAGATGCGACAACGCCCGCCACCTCTCGGTGGCGGGCGTTGCATCGGCAGCGGCCGGCACTACCTTGGGCAGCACCCGGCAGCCGGAGACCTAGCGACGCTGGTAGACGATTTCCTTGCTACCGCCTTCGCAGTTACCCACCACCTTGGCGGAGGCGCTGGCGCTGCCCTTATCCACCACCTCAAGACTGTAGTGCGCTACCTGCTTGGCCTGCAGCTTGGCATCGATATCGGCCTTGACCGTGTCGCACGAAGTGCCAGCGGCGAAAGCTCCGCTGCTCAGGGCCAAAAAACCGAGGGTAATCACGACTCTACGCATCTTGCCTGTCCTTTTGCGAGGGGAGGGAGGTCTTGAATAGCTGCTCAGCTGGCTTCGATACGGAAGCCGATCTTCAGGGTGACCTGATAGTGCGCCACCTTGGCGTCCTGGATATGACCGCGGATTTCACCCACTTCGAACCATTCCAGGTTCTTCACCGACTTGGAAGTCTCGGCGAGGGCATTATTGATGGCGTCCTCGACACTGGTGGTGGAAGAGCCAACGATTTCCAGCTTCTTGTAGGTGTGATGATCGGACATGAAAATCTCCTGGGTCAGCAATGACGGGCGCTGCAGCGGATAGCCGGCAACGCGTTGACCGGTGTCGCGGTCGACTCGCCGGGAAGGGTGCCTCTGCCATTTGAGGCTGCGAAAGGTCCCGATAAGTTCACTGCCCAGGCTCTCGGATACGGCTATGCAGCACTTTCCAACGGCTCGGTAGTCACATTTCCTGAATCCGTCCATCTCAGGAGGTTGTCATGGCCCGTAATACCGACTACCAGGCGTCCATCGCCAGCATCGAGAACGAAATCAACAGCCTGCTCGACTCGCTGGCATCGCTGAAGAAGAACGCGGCGCGCGAATCCCGCAGCAGCCTGAATTCCTTCAAGAGCACCGCTCGCGAAGCCCTGCATCATTCGGGCGATTCGCTGGAAGAAGTCTATGACGACGTGCGTCGCCTGACCCGTCAGTACGGCCGTGCCGCCAGTGGCGTGGCGCGCGAACATCCCTGGGCCACCGTCGGCATCGCCGCTGGCGTGACCGTTCTGGTCGGCTGGGCGCTGCTGCGCGGCGACCACTGATCGTGGCAGTTCGAGGCATCCCACGGGATGCCTTGGGCGCTAGCGCTCGGCCAGCTCCTGTCTGAGCCAAGCCGCCAACCGCTCCACCCGCTCATCCGCCAGCCGACCCGGCGCCCATAGCGCCAGCTCCGCACCGGTCGTCGCGAAGCCCCAGGGCGCGACCAGCCTGCCCGCCTTCAAATCCGCCGCTACCAGTGGTTCCGGTGCGATCGCCACTCCCAATCCCGACAGCGCCGCCTCCAGCAGGTAATAGAGGTGCTCGAAGCCCTGCCCGTACTCCAGCACCGGTGCCGCCAGGCCCTGAATGGCGAACCACTGTGGCCAGGCCTGGGGCCGCGACAGGGTGTGCAGCAGTCGCTCCGCCAGCAAGGCCTGCAGCTCACCGTCCCTGAGCCGCAGATAGGCCGGGCAGTAGGGACTCAGCACGGGCCCGATCCGCTCGGGCGCCAGGTGATAGGGCATTACGTCCTGGGGCGGCGCCGTCTCGGTGAACAACAGGCTGGCGTCCAGGCCGGCAGCGGCCAGCGGGGTGTCGTCGGTACGGGTCGAAAGGTGCAGGCGCAGCTCCGGCAGATCGCGATTGAGGCGATCCAGTCGCGGAATGAACCAGCGGGCCACCAGGCTGCCCGGGCAGCCCAGCACGAAGGGTCCCTGGCGACTGCCAGCCTTGAGTTCAGCGCACACCTCGCGTAATCGTTCGAAAACCTCACCGCTCACCTCGCGCAGGCGCAGCCCGGCCTCGGTCAACGCCAGCCCCCGCCCTTCACGGCGAAACAGCGCCACCCCGAGCTGTTCCTCCAGTGCACGAATCTGGCGACTCACGGCGCCGTGGGTCACATGCAGTTCATCTCCGGCGCGACTCATACCGCCCAGACGAGCGGTGGCTTCAAAGGCACGTAGGGCATTCAGGGGAGGCAGGTCGCGGGGTTCGCTCATCTGTGAGATTTCCTGACGGGTCATCGCGATCTTATCGATTTATCACTGGCACTCAAGCAGGTAAGGTAGATCCATCTTCGCAGGAGAATCCCATGACCCAGACCGCCTATCGCCAGGGCCCCGACGCTCAAGGCATGTTCGGCCAGTTCGGTGGCCGCTATGTCGCCGAAACCCTGATGCCGCTGATCCTCGATCTGCAGCGCGAATACGAGACCGCCATGGAAGATCCGGCGTTTCTCGAGCAGCTGGCCTATTTTCAGCGCGACTACATCGGCCGGCCCAATCCGCTGTACTTCGCCGAGCGCCTGACTGAGCATTTCGGTGGTGCCAAGATTTATCTCAAGCGCGAAGAGCTGAACCACACCGGCGCGCACAAGATCAACAACTGCATCGGCCAGATCCTGCTGGCCAAGCGCATGGGCAAGACCCGCATCATCGCCGAGACCGGCGCCGGCATGCACGGCGTGGCTACCGCCACCGTGGCCGCGCGCTTCGGCCTGCCCTGCGTCATCTACATGGGCACCACCGACATCGATCGCCAGCAGGCCAACGTCTTCCGCATGAAGCTGCTGGGCGCCGAGGTGATTCCGGTCACCGCCGGTACCGGTACCCTCAAGGACGCCATGAACGAGGCCCTGCGCGACTGGGTGACCAACGTCGCCGACACCTTCTACCTGATCGGCACCGTGGCCGGTCCGCACCCCTATCCGGCCATGGTCCGCGACTTCCAGGCGGTGATCGGTCGCGAGACCCGCGCGCAGATCCTGGAAAAGGAAGGGCGCCTGCCCGACAGCCTGATCGCCTGCGTCGGCGGTGGCTCCAATGCCATGGGCCTGTTCCACGAATTTCTCGATGACACCGACGTCGCCATCGTCGGCGTCGAGGCCGGTGGTCACGGCGTGAACACCGACAAGCACGCCTCCAGCCTCAATGGCGGAGTGCCCGGGGTACTGCACGGCAACCGCACCTTCCTCTTGCAGGACGACGACGGCCAGATCATCGACGCCCACTCCATTTCTGCCGGTCTGGACTATCCCGGCATCGGCCCGGAGCACGCCCACCTGCATGATGTGCAGCGGGTGGAATACGTACCGATCAACGATGACGAGGCGCTCACCGCCTTCCACCAGACCTGCCGTCTGGAAGGCATCATCCCGGCCCTGGAATCCGCCCACGCCCTGGCCGAGGCCTACAAGCGCGCGCCGCACTTGCCCAAGGACCACCTCATGGTGATCTGCCTCTCGGGCCGCGGCGACAAGGACATGCAGACCGTGATGAGTCACCTGGGAGACAAGCTATGAGCCGTCTGGAAACCCGCTTCGCCGCGCTGAAGGCCGAGGGCCGCGCGGCCCTGGTCACCTACACCACCGCGGGCGATCCGGACTATGCCACCGCCCTGGCCATCCTCAAGGGCCTGCCGGCGGCCGGCGCCGACGTCATCGAACTGGGCATGCCCTTCACCGATCCCATGGCCGACGGTCCAGCCATCCAGGCCGCTGCCCTCCGTGCCCTGCAGGGTGGCCAGAATCTGGCCAAGACCCTGGAGATGGTGCGTGACTTCCGTCGTGGGGAAGGGGAGACTCCACTGGTGCTGATGGGCTACTACAACCCCATCCATCGCTATGGCGTGGAGCGCTTCCTGGTGGAAGCCGCCGAAGCGGGCGTGGATGGCCTGATCGTGGTCGACCTGCCGCCCGAGCACGACGCCGAGCTGGCGCTGCCGGCCCAGGCCGCCGGTATCGACTTCATCCGTCTGACCACCCCGACCACCGATGACGCCCGCCTGCCGCGCGTACTCAACACCAGCTCCGGCTTCGTCTATTACGTATCCGTCGCGGGCGTGACCGGTGCCGGCTCGGCCACCACCGAGCACGTCGAGGCCGCCGTGGCGCGCCTGCGTCGTTTCACCGACCTGCCGCTAGCCGTCGGCTTCGGCATCCGTACCCCGGAGCAGGCCCGGGTGATCGCCCGGATCGCCGATGGCGTGGTGGTGGGTTCGGCATTCGTCGACCAGATCGCCAAGGCCGAATCCTCGGGCGCTGCCATCGATGGCGTGCTCGGCCTCTGCAAGCAGCTGTCGGACAGCGTACGCACCGCGCGCTGAGCACTTGCCAGTGCTTGAAAAGACCGCCTAAAGCGGTCTTTTTTATGTCTGAATGCTTTGCAAACTGTGCATAAGGTTGTGGGCAGTCTGTTCGCTACCGGCGCAAAGCCGCGTGCCAGAAGGGCTGCGGGGATACTGACCTTGTTGATCGAATTGGCGACGGTCAGATTCAACCGGTCAGGCTGCGGACGATTGCCTGTCGTGCCGTCATTGCTTGACAGGTAAAGGCTGTGGATAAGCCCTGGGCAAGTTGTCAGCAACCGTTGGGGCAACTGTCCAAGGAAAATTGCTCAATAAATAACCAATTCCGCTCAGGCTATGCATGACCCCAGAAGACTTTTCTCCTGGCGGGTTTGCCCACATCTGCTGTGTGCGTGCCTGTGGAAAAGATGTGGGACCTGATCTGTACGCCAGGGCTGGCAAGGCCTGCAGAGGATCGTACAAAAAATGATCAATACTGTTTCAGGCGTTTTCCACAACCCACAATAGCGTTGCATAGGGCTGTGGATAGGTTGTTTGTCCAGTGCCAGAGACCAGAGCTGGCGCGGTCTCCAGAGGATCGATCAAATAATGACCAGTTTTTCGAGATATGCCCGAGTCAAGGGATTTCTTTCGCCAGCCCAAGGAGTTATCCACGCCTGTTCAGCTCGGAGTTCAGCGATCGCCGCTAAAAGCCATGTGGATAACTCTGTTGATTTTCTGTTTGGAAGCCTGTGCATTAAGCCTGCGTCCTAGCGCAGCGTCACCTGTTGGCGCAGACCGGCAGCCGGTAGGGTGAAGGCACATTCTTCGAAGGTGGCCATGCGCATGCGCAACGGCGGATTGTTGCTGTAGCCGTATTGTTCGGTGGGCATGCCGATGAAATTGGTATCCAGCTGGCTGTTGCTGTTGCTGTCGTGGATGACCGACACGGCGTAGCGTCCGGGCGGCAGGTCGAAGCGCTGTTCCTGGGCACCTGCCTGTGCAGCGAGATGCGCCTGGGCCACCGGCGTCTTGTGCGCCTTCCAGGCCTCTTCGCTATCGAATACCGCCAGCAGCAACTGGCCTCCCGAGGCATCGACCGTCTCCACCCGCACCTGCAGCTCGGCGGCGTGCAGCACACCACTCAGACAAAGACCAGCGACCAGCAACAGAGACTTCATGGACATTCCTTCAGCAGGGGGAGGGCCGCAGCCGCAACAGCTCGACCGGGTGTTCGAAGAAGAGATCGGGCTGCTGCGCACGCAGCGTCACCGGGCAGCCATAGCCCCAGGCCACGGCCGCGCAATCCAGCCCGGCGCGGTGCGCAGCCTGGAGATCGCGCAGCTCGTCACCGACATAGAGCGCCTCGGCCGGTGCGATGCCCTGGCGGCGGAGCAACCGTGTCAGGCGCCGGGCCTTGCCCAGCAGGGGGATATCGAATTCGCCATCAGGGAACAACCGTCCGGCCTGGGGCAGTACCTGGTGGACGGCCGCGGCGGAATTGGAGGTCGCCAGACCCAGCGCCAGGCCGTTGGCCTGGAGCCGGTCGAGGGTGGCGGGAATCTCGGCGAAGGGCGCCACCTGGTCGCCGCGCTGGACCAGCAGGCGGCGATAGTGGCGGGCGATGCGCGGTACCTGCCACAGCGGGATGCCCAGGCTGTCGAGCAGGCCGGTCAGGGAGGCGGCGCGCAGCCGGGGCCACTCGTCGGCAGCCGGCTGCCGAAAGCCATGGGTTCGCGCCAGCTCGCCCAGGCAGCTCAACAGAAAGGGCAGGCTGTCCGCCAGGGTGCCGTCGAAGTCGAAGATGACGTAGCGATAGCTCATGCGAGAGAGGCGCGGTGGGCGAAGGCGCCAGCGTAGCGGTCGCCTCCCGGTTTTGCCACCGCGATGGGATCCGGTAGGGGTGTCCCTGCCGGACAGGTCACACGCGGAAGCGGCGGATCTGGCCGTTGAGCTCCACCGCCAGTTCGGAGAGCTGCTGGCTGGCGGCGCGGGTCTGTTCGGCACCGGCGGCGGTCTGCACCGACAGATCGCGGATGCGCACCAGGTTGCGATCCACTTCGCGGGCCACCTGGGCCTGCTCTTCGGCGGCGCTGGCGATCACCAGGTTGCGCTCGTCGATGCCCGATACCGACTGGGCGATGGCGGCCAGGGCGGCGTTGGCCGACTGCGCCTGCTCGCGGGTCTGGCGCGCCTGGTCGGCGCTGGTCAGCAGCGCATCGACGGTTTGGCCGGTGCCCTGCTGGATGCTGCCGATCATGCCTTCGATCTCGCGGGTGGATTCACCGGTGCGATGGGCCAGGGCGCGCACCTCGTCGGCGACCACGGCGAAGCCGCGACCGGCATCACCGGCACGCGCGGCTTCGATGGCGGCGTTGAGCGCCAGCAGGTTGGTCTGTTCGGCGACCGAGCGGATCACGTCCAGCACCTGGCTGATGTTGCGGGTCTGTTCAGCCAGCTGGCGGGCCTGTTCGCTGGCACCCAGCACGTTTTCGGTGAGCACCTCGATTGCGCCCAGGGTATCGCCCAGCTGCCGCTGGCCCTGGCGCGCGGTATCGGCGGCCTGGCGCGATTCGGACGAGGTGGAGGTGGCATTGCCGGCCACTTCGTCCACCGCCTGGCTCATCTCGGTGACCGCGGTGGCCGCCATCTCAATCTCGCTGTTCTGCTGTTGCAGGCCGTTGGCGCTCTCCTGCATGACCGCGGTCATTTCCTCGGCGGCGGAGGCCAGCTGGGTAGCGGAATGGCCCAGGTGCCCCAGCGTGTCGCGCAGATTGGTCTGCATCTGCTGCATGGCCTGCAGCAGCTGGGCGGCTTCGTCGTGACCGCGGGTATCCAGGGTCTGGGTCAGATCGCCGCTGGCGATGGTCCGGGCGGCGGCCACGGCCTCGGCGATGGGCCGGGTCATGCTCAGGGTCAGGCGCCAGGCCAGCAGCACGGTCAGACCCAGGGCCAGGGCGATGACCATCCAGGTGATGGAGGTGGCCTGGGCATAGGTGTCGCCGGAGTGCTGGGAGGCGGCTTTGATGTCTTCCTGGTTGATCTTGCGCAGGGCTTCGGTGCGCTCGTTCATCTGCACGCCGAGCTGGGCCATGCTGGTCTGGATCAGGCTGCGGGCCTCGTCGACCTTGCCGGCCCCGATGAGGTCGGCGAGTTGCGCGGTGTAGCGGACATAGTCGCCATGGATCTGGCGCAGGGCCTCGAAGGCCTGGCGCTCGCGGTCGCTGCTGACGAGCTTGTCATAGCGACCGAAAGCGGCGCCGATGTCGGCATTGATGCTGTCGATCTTCTTGCGCGTGTTGGCGACGGTAGCGGCGTCCGGAATGGCCAGTAGGCGCAGTACCTCGACCCGGGTGCGGGCCAGTTGCAGGGCAAGGTTGTCGGCTTCGACGATGCTGGGCACGTTGTTGGTCTCGATCACCTGGCCCTGGGCCCGGATCTGCGACAGTTGCAGCAGGCCGAACAGGCCCAGACTGGCGACGAGGATGGCCAGCAGGCCGAAACACAACACACTGCGAATGGCTAGGGAGAAGGAACGAAAGGTCACGGCGGCAGCCCCGGTGAAGAGTGAGGTCTCCTTTAACGGCTAGAGGCGCCGCGACTTTATGGTCATTCGTCTTAAAGCTGACTGTTGACGACCCGACGGCTTCTAGCCTAGGGGCTGATACTCGCTCAGAACTGGAAGCGGCGTACCTGACCACTCAAGGTCGCTGCCAGATCCGCCAGTTGCTGGCTGGCGCCCCGGGTCTGCTCGGCACCGGCGGCGGTCTGCACCGATAGATCGCGGATGCGTACCAGATTGCGATCCACCTCGCGGGCCACCTGGGCCTGCTGCTCGGCGGCGCTGGCGATCAGCAGGTTGCGTTCGTCGATGCCGGATACCGCATCCGCGATGGCAGCGAGGCCGGCATTGGCCGCCTGGGCCTGTTCCCGGGTCAGTCGTGCCTGATCGGCACTGCTCAGCAGCGCATCGACGGTCTGGCCAGTGCCCTGCTGGATATTGCCGATCATCTTCTCGATCTCGCTGGTCGAGTCCCCGGTACGCTTGGCCAGGGCCCGTACCTCGTCGGCCACCACGGCAAAGCCGCGGCCCGCCTCACCGGCCCGGGCGGCCTCGATGGCGGCGTTGAGCGCCAGCAGATTGGTCTGCTCGGCCACCGCGCGGATCACGTCCAGCACCTGGCTGATATCGCGGGTCTGGCTTTCCAGCTCACGAGCCTGGGCGCTGGCGCCGAGGACCTGCTCGGTGAGGGCTTCGATGGCGCCGAGGGTCTCGCCCAGCTGGCGCTGGCCCTGGGCCGCGGTCTGGGCGGCCTGGCGCGACGCGGTAGAGGTCGAGCCGGCATTGCCGGCGACCTCTTCGACCGCCTGGCTCATCTCGGTGACGGCCGTGGCGGCCATTTCGATCTCGTTGTTCTGCTGGCGCAGGCCGTGGGCGCTTTCCTGAGTCACCGCGGTCATCTCCTCGGCGGCCGAAGCCAACTGGGTGGCCGAATCGCCGATGTGCGCGAGGGTCTCGCGCAACTGGCCCTGCATCTGCTGCATGGCCTGCAGCAGCTGGGCCGCCTCGTCGCGCCCGCGAGCGTCCAGCGGCTGGGTCAGGTCGCCGGTGGCGATGGTACGCGCCGCCGCAACGGCCTGGGCGATGGGCCCCGCGATGCTGCGGGTCAGCCGCCAGGCGAGCAGGGCGGTGAGGGCCAGCGCCAGCAGGATCATCAGCCAGGTCACGGTGGTGGAGCGCGCATAGGCGGTATCGGCCTCGTTACTGGCCGTATGGATATCCTGCTGGACCACGTTGCGTAGCGTCTCGATGCTGGCGTTCATCCGGAGACCCAGTTGCGCCATGTTCTGCTGGACCACCTGGCGCGCCTCGGCCATCTGGCCGGCACCGGCCAGGTCGGCCAGCTGCCGTACGCCCTGCATGTATTCCCGGTGCACCTGGCGCAGATCGTCCAGTGCCTGTCGGCTCTGTGGCGACAGCGCGCCTTGCTGATAGCGCCCGAAGGCGGCCTGGACCTCGGTACTCAGGTCGTCCAGCTTCTTGCGGGTGTTGGTCAGGGTTTCGGCATCGGGCATGGCCAGCAGACGCAGGGTTTCGATGCGGGTTCGGGCCAGCAGCATCCCCAAGTCATTGGCGGCGACGAGCGTGGGGATATGGCGCTGTTCTACCTGATGACCCAACTGGCGGATTTGCGCCAACTGAAACCAACCGAACAAGCCGAGGGCAGCGACGAGTGTCGCAAGAATGCCAAAACACAGCAGATTGCGAGTAGCGATGGACAGCGAGCGAAGAGTCATGATGAGCCCGTGAAAGACGATTCAAAACGTGAACAGGCTCACAACTTTATGTGATGTTTTAAAATAAAGACGCTAAAAAGGGGTGCGTCAAAAAACCGCATTAACATAAAGACAGTTTATTGGCATGCCCATGGAGCCCTTGCGACTCCATGGGCGGCTTGGAATTCGCGTTCCTCAGTCACCGCCGACCTGGCGTAGATGCGCGGCTGGCGCCTCTTCGCCGAGGTTGTTGAGCAGCCGCTCGCTGTACCAGTCGATGAAGTTGATCACGCCGAATTCGTAAGTCTTTGAGTAGGGACCCGGCTGGTAGGCCTTGGAGTTGATACCACGCTGGTTTTCCTCGGCCAGGCGACGATCCTGGTCGTTGGTGGCATCCCAGACCTTGCGCAGGTTGACCGGATCGTAGTCGACGCCTTCCACGGCGTCCTTGTGCACCAGCCACTTGGTGGTCACCACGGTCTCGGTCGGACCCAGCGGCCAGACGGTGAAGACGATCATGTGATCGCCCATGCAGTGGTTCCAGGAGTGCGGCAGGTGCAGGATGCGCATGGAGCCCAGGTCCGGGTCCTTGATGCGACCCATGAGCTTCTGGCAGCCGGGCTTGCCGTCCAGGGTCATGGACACGGTGCCGGCGAGCAGTGGCATGCGCACGATGCGGTTGCGCAAGCCGAAGCTGGCATGGGCGTAGGGGATGTTGTCGGCGTCCCAGCGCGTGGTGCAGGCGGCGACCTGATCCTTGAATGCCTGGGAGGCACGCGGATCGGTGACGTCGTCCCATTCCAGCAGGGTGTTCAGCAACTCGGGGTGGGAGCCGCTGCAGTGATAGCACTCGCGGTTGTTTTCCAGCACCAGCTTCCAGTTGGCCTGCTCGACCAGGTCGGTGCGTACCGCGACCTTGGCGTTCTCCATGTCGTACGGCTCCATGTAGTGCTCGAGCGTACGCAGGAAGTCGTCGATGGCCGGCGGTTCGTCGGCCAGGGAGATGAAGATGTAGCCGCCGGCGGTCTTGACGTGGATCGGCTTGAGGTTGAAGTCGGCCATGTTGAAGTCGGCGCCCATCTCGGTGCCGGCGAACAGCAGACGGCCGTCCAGCTCGTAGGTCCACTGGTGGTAGGGGCAGACCAGCTTGGCGACCTTGCCCTTGTCGCTCACGCAGAGGCGCGAACCGCGGTGACGGCAGACGTTGTGGAAGGCGTGGACCTTGCCCTCGGCACCGCGGACCACCAGGATGGGATTGTCACCCAGCTGCAGGGTGATGAAGTTGCCCTTGGTGGGGATCTCGCAGGTCATGCCGGCGATCAGCCATTCCTTGCCGAAGATCTCCTGCATGTCGATCTGGAACAGGCGCTCGTCGTTGTAGAACGGCTGGGGCAGGGAGTAGGTGCGCTCGCGGGTGCGCAGCATCTCGGCCGTGGCCTTGCGGGCCGGATCGAGAGGGTCGCCCAAACTCAAGGTGCTGACGTCCATCGTACATCCTCGTGGCCACCGCAGCGGGTGGCGAAAGTGGTTGGTCACGGTATTGCAAGGCTATTGGCCGACAGGACAGGGCCGCCGAATGACCCCGTGCTTCGCCCGTCGCGCGCTGTTCAGGTTCGGCTTGGGGCGGAGTGTGGGGCCGGAGCCGGGAGGGGGCCTTGCTCATGGGCGACATGGCCGACGCTGTTCACGACGCCCCAGCCCTTGCCCCTGCTGGGCCGGTCGCCATCGGCATGTGGATGTCGCGATTGGGAAAGTGGCGGTCGTGGGGCCCTCCCAGAATCGCCGCCAATAGCCCCAGTGGCAGTCGAGGTGCGTCATGAATACCTTCCTCAACCCCGTAACCACCCAGACCTGGACCAATGGCCGCCATCCCGTGCGCTGCGTCAAGGTCATCCAGGAAACCTGGGACGTGCGCACCTTCTGCTTCACGGCCGAAATCCCACTGATGTATTTCTTCAAGCCGGGCCAGTTCGTGACCCTGGAACTGGAGATCGATGGCCGGCAGGTGATGCGCTCCTACACCATCTCCAGCTCGCCCTCGGTGCCCTACAGCTTCTCCATCACCGTCAAGCGCGTGCCGGGCGGCCTGGTATCCAACTGGCTGCACGACAACCTCAAGGTCGGTGAAAACCTGGCCGTGCATGGCCCGGTCGGCCTGTTCAACGCCATCGATTACCCGGCCGACAAGGTGCTCTACCTCTCCGGCGGCGTGGGCATCACCCCGGTGATGTCCATGGCGCGCTGGTTCTACGACACCAACGCCAGCGTCGACATGGTCTTCGTGCACAGCGCCCGCACCCCGCGCGACATCATCTACCAGGGTGAGCTGGAGCACATGGCCGCGCGGATCGACAACTTCGCCCTGAACCTGGTGTGCGAGCGCACCGAGCACGGTGAGTCCTGGGCCGGTTTCCGCGGCTACTTCGATCGCCGCATGCTGGAGCTGATGGCGCCGGACTTCCGTGAACGCGAGATCTTCTGCTGCGGCCCCACGCCCTACATGAACGCCGTCAAGGCCATGCTCCGCGAGCTGGACTTCGACATGACCCGCTACCACGAGGAATCCTTTGGCGCGACGCCACCGGAAGCCAAGGTCGAAGCCGCCGAACAGGCCGAAGCCGCCGCTGACCTGCCGCCGATTCCCCTGGAAGCCCAGTGCCTGATCTCCTTCACCGAGAGCGACAAGAGCGTCAGCATCGGTCCCGGCGAGACCATCCACGGCGCCGCGGCCAAGCTCGGCCTGCACATTCCCAAGGCCTGCGGTATGGGCATCTGCGGCACCTGCAAGGTGCTCAAGAAAAGCGGCGAGGTGGTCATGGACCACAACGGCGGCATCACCGAGGAAGACGAAGCCGAAGGCTACATCCTGTCCTGCTGCAGTATTCCGCAGGGGGATGTGCAGATCGAGTTTTGAGGAGGAGGGCGGTTGGGCTGAACCTGAGCGAAGCCCAACGCTGCCCAGATCGAGCCCGCTATGTCGGGCTTCGACGGTGGAGCTGTCTCAGCCCAACCTACATCACGAACTTCAGTAGGTTGGCGCTGAGCGCAGCGAAGCCCAACGCTGTTCAGGTCGAGCCCGCCATGTCGGGCTGCGACGGTGGAGCTGTCTCAGCTCCACCTACATCCGGTCCCTAGGCGCTGCGCTAGGCCAGGCGCAGCGGCAGGTGCAGGGTGATGATCACCTCGCCCGCGCCATTGGCGAAGCGCGCCTCGCCACCAAAGCTTTCGCTGAGCGCCTTGACGATGGGCAGGCCCAGGCCCCAGCCGCGCTTGTCGCTGCGGGTGGAGATGAAATAGGGCGTGGCCAGGTTGGCCAGGACCTCGTCGGGAAACTGCCCCAGGTTGCGTAGCTCCAGCATGACCTGATCGCCGGCCAGCCATTGCCGCACCTGGATCGGCGTTCCCGTGTCGCCATGCTTGGCGGCGTTGAGCACCAGGTTGTCGAAGATGCGCAGGAAGGCGTATCTGTCCCACAGCACCTCCAGCGCCGGGGTCTCCAGTTGCAGCTCGAGGTGATTGCCGAATTGCAGCTGCAGATTGGCGGCGGCGTCGTTCAGCAGCGGACCCAGCACCAGCGGATCGCCGCTGAGACGGACGCCGCCGCCCAGGCTCATGTGGCTGATGTCCAGCACGTCGGTGATCATCTGGTTCATGCGCTGCAGGTTGTCGTGCAAGGTCTGCAGCAGATCGTCGGTGCGTCGCGCCGGGCTGCGCTGCATCAGGTTGACCACCATGGTGGCGGCCGTCAGCGGCGAGCGCAGGTCGTGGTTGAGCGATCTCATGAAGCGTTCCAGCATGACCTTTTCCGCCTGCAGGTTCTCGCTGCGGGCGATGGCCGAATTGCGCTGCTGCTCCATGTGCCCGACCCGGGAGCTGGCCTTGAGCAGGGCGCCGACGGTGGCCAGCACCTCTTCCGGATTGATCGGGTGGGTCAGGTAGGCCTGGGCCCCGGTGTTGAAGCCCTGGGCCTTGTCCTTGCCGGAGACGAAGGTGGCCGAGATGTTGATGATGGCCGGCAGCCGACCCCAACCGCACCTCTGCTCGATGGCCTGGATCAGCTCGAAGCCGGTGGTGTCCGGTAGATTGACGTCGATGATCACCAGTTCGACGGATTCGTCGATCAGCGCCAGGCCAGCGGCACCGCTAGCCGCTTCCAGCACTTCGTAGTGGGTCTGGCTGCCGAGGATCTTGCGCAGCACATAGCGATTGGCCTCGGTGTCATCGATGATGACGATACGGCGCTGGGTACTAGTCATCGGACAGGCTCCGCGCCAGCGCACAGACCTCGGCCAGCAGCCGCTCGGCGTGATCGGGGGCGTGCTTAAACAGGATGGCGTGGCAGTAGTCCTGCAGGCGCTGGCGACCCGCTTCGTCCAGGGGCTGGGCGGTGTTGATCAGCACCCGTCGGTGCATGCTCCAGTCCATGCTGGCGAGTAGATCCTCGCCGTTGATGTCGGGCAGGTCGAGGTCGAGGATGATGATGTCCGGGCGTACCGCATTGAGCCGATCCAGGCTGCTGCGGGCGCTATCGGCCTCTAGCAGCACCGGATTGAGCCGTTCGAGGGTACGACGGACCAGATAGCGATCCCCTTCGTTGTCTTCGATCACCAGCACGGTGAGGCCGCTGAGATCGGGTTCCGGTTCGGCAGCGCGGTGACTGGCGTAGTGGCGCGGCAGGCGCAGGGTGAAGCGACTGCCGCGGCCGACCTCGCTGTCCAGGGACAGCTCGCCGCGCAGCAGCACGGCCAGGCGTTGCGCCAGGGGCAGGCCCAGGCCGGTGCCTTCGATATGGGTCAGGTGCGGCGAGCGGATCCGCTCGAATTCCTCGAAGATCTTCTGCTGATCCGCGGCGGCGATGCCGATGCCGCTGTCTTCCACCAGGAATTCCAGGCTGGCGTCGTCCGGCTGGAACACCTGGATGCGCACCTGGCCCCGAGGGGTGTACTTGAAGGCGTTGGAGATCAGATTGCGCAGCACCTGGAACAGCCGGCTCTCGTCGGTATCCAGCAGCACCTCGGCGGGCGGCGGGGCGACGCTGAAACTGACCTGGGGATAGCGCGGCGCCAGGGCGGCGGCGAACTGTTCCAGGCGGTCGACGAAGGTCCCCAGCGGGAAGGGCTGGGGCACGATGGTCAGGCGACCGGACTGTACCTCGGCCAGGGCCAGCAGCTCGCTGACCAGATTGGCCAGTTCCAGCGCCGCATCGCTGATGAAGCGCACCTGGCGCTGCTGTTCGGCATTGAGCGCCCCGTCCACGCCGCTGGCGAGCAGCTTGGCGACGTTCTCGATGATGTTGATCGGGGTGCGGAATTCATGGGTCATGTTGGAGAAGAAGCGCGTCTTCGCCTCGCTGGCCTCCTTGAGTTCCTGGGTGGCCTTTTCCAGTTCGGAATAGAGCGCCACCACCCCCTGATTGGTGTTTTCCAGTTCCTTGTTGGTGACCTCCAGCTCCGACTGGCGCAGTTGCAGTTCGGTGTTGGTCAGCAGCAGTTCTTCGCTCTGCAGGCGGATCTGCTGATAGGGATCCGGTGGCGGACTGCCTTGCAGGTCGGCCGTCAGCGCCTGGAGCAGGTCAGCGTGGGGAAAGGGCCGTGGCGCCTGGTACTTGCGGGCGGTGATGCAGGTGCCGGCGGGGGAGGTCTGGATGTCGAAGTCGTCGAACAGCCGCTGGGCGCCGCGCAGGCCGATACCCATGCCGGTGTTGGAGCGATAGCTGCCGGCGCGGATGGCGTCCATCTCGGCGATGCCCGGGCCCTGGTCGACCGCACGCACCTCCAGGCCGCGCAGGCGCTGGCCGTCATCTCGCAGCAGGGCGAAGTCGAAATGCCCGCTGCCGGCGTACTGATGGATGTTGCGCGCCAGTTCGGAGACCGCGGTGGCCAGACGGATCTGCTCCAGCACCGGCCATTCCAGAGCCGCGGCCAGGCGCTTGGCGGCCTGGCGGCAATGCACGATGTCCTGCTCGCTGCGCAGGGCGAGGGTCAGCAGGGGCAAGACGTCAGACATGCTTGAGTACCAAAACGGTGGCATCGTCGGCGGAGCGCCGGAAGTCGCGATGCAGAAGGGCGGCGATCAGCGCCGGATGGCGCGCCCCGAGCCCGGAGTGCTCGCCCAGGCCTACCTTGGACGTCAGTCCATCGGAGTTCAGCACCAGCAGGGTGCCGGGTGTCCAGGGGTAGGTATAGGTCTGGATCCGTCCGATCCGGTAGCCCAGGGTGCCATTGTTGGACACCAGGCTGCGCGAGGTGTTGCCGAGCAGGCGCCCGGCGATGTTGCCGATGCCGCAAAAGCTCACCTGGCCCTGATCGGGGTCCAGCTCGGCCAGGGCCAGGGCGGCGCCACGGGTGTCCATCAGCGCCTGGTGCAGGTTCTCCATCAGTCGCTGCAGCGGCAGGTGCGCGCCATGGCGCAGGAACAATTCTCGCGCCCGGCGACTGGCCGTGGCGGCCTGCCGGCCGTGTCCCAGGCCATCGCAGACCAGCAGGCGGCGCTCGCTGACCGCCCAGGTGTCGCCGCAGACCTCTTCCTCGGGATGCGGCGTGCACAGGGCGCCATGCTGCAGCCGGCTGCTGGGCGTGCCCGCCAGATGAAAGCGGGCCAGCACCACGGTGCCCTGACCGGGTCGCGAATGGATGTCGAACACATCGGCCTGCCGGCGGATCGCCCCCAGGCCGGCACCCAGCGTCGCGGCCGTGCTGTAGTGATCGCTCAGGCAGCGGGCGACGTCGTGCATGCCCGGGCCGCGATCCACCGCCAGGACATCGAGCACGCCTTCGCCGCTCAGGGTGGCCAGGAGTTCGCCATGTCCGGCATGCCGAACCAGGTTGTAGCCCAGCTCCTGGGCGACGATGGTCAGGCGCCCGAGCAGGGTTTCATCGGTGGTGACGGTGCCGGCCAGGCGGACCAGGGCGCGCCGGGCGGCATCGACATGGACCGTGGTGGTCACCGGCAGCACCAGGCTGCACGGCTGGTCGTTCATCGCCACTTCCAGAGCTCGACGGTGGTGCCCTGGCCGGGCTGACTCTCGATGTGGAAGTCGTCCACCAGCCGCCGCGAACCGGAGAGCCCCAGACCCAGGCCCTTGCCCGAGGTGTAGCCGTCGACCATGGCGCGGTCGAGGTCGGCGATGCCCGGACCCTGGTCACGGATCACCAGGCGGATCGCCGGCTTGCCGGCGCGCAGTGTCTCCTCGATCAGGCATTCGCCGCCCAGTCCGTAGACCAGGCCGTTGCGCGCAATCTCGCTGGCCGCGGTGACGATCTTGGTCTGGGAGATCAGGCCCAGGCGGATGGCTTCGGCGACCTTGCGCACCTGCTGACGGATCAGCACGATGTCAGTCTCCTGGCGGAGTGGAAGCGTCTGTGTCTTCGCCACCCTCTGACTCCTCCAGCGATTCGTCCGCGGCGACCATGGCTTCCAGCCGGCGCATGCCCTTTTCCATGTTCAGCGCCGTGGCGATGCCCTCCAGCGACAGCCCCAGTTCCACCAGGGTGATGGCCACCGCCGGCTGCATGCCGACCACGATCACCTTGGCATCGAGGATGCGCGAGACCTGGGCGATGTGGGACAGCATCCGGCCAATGAAGGAGTCGACGATTTCCAGGGCCGAGATGTCGATGAGCACGCCCTTGGCCTTGTGGCGGACGATCTTCTCGGTGAGGTCTTCCTGCAGGTCCAGCGCCAGCTGGTCGTGCATGTCCACCTGGATGCTCAGCAGCAGGAAGGGGCCGAGCTTGAGAATCGGAATCCGGTCGATCATGGCGCGCTCCTAGCCCTTGGCGGGGGCGGCCAGGCGCACGCCCTGCTGGCGCAAGGCCAGGCGGAAGGCATCGGCCAGCGACGCCTTGGTGATCACATCGCCCAGGTCCACGCCCAGATGGACGATGGTGGCGGCGATCTGCGGGCGGATGCCGCTGATGATGCACTGGGCGCCCATCAGCCGGGCGGCGGTCACCGTCTTGAGCAGGTGCTGGGCGACCATGGTGTCCACCGTGGGCACGCCGGTGATGTCGATGATGGCGAGGTCCGATTCGGTCTGGACGATCTTTTCCAGCAGCGACTCCATCACCACCTGGGTGCGGTTGCTGTCCAGCGCGCCGATCAGCGGGATGGCCAAGATGCCGTCCCACAGTTCCACCACCGGGGTGGACAGTTCCAGCATGCTTTCCTGCTGCTCGCGGATCACCGTCTCGCGACCGTTCACATAGCTTTCCATGCTGTACAGACCGAGGTCGTCGATCAGCCGGGTGGCGGCCCAGATTTCAGCGAGGGGATCGTCGCATTCGTTCTGGATCAGCGTGAACAGCGGCTCCTTGAGCGAGAAGACGAAGGTCGCCGTCTGCGACGGCGTCAGGCCGGCACGACTCTGGTCGAAGGAA
Source organism: Pseudomonas sp. HUK17 (assembly GCF_001566765.1). NCBI lineage: Bacteria > Pseudomonadati > Pseudomonadota > Gammaproteobacteria > Pseudomonadales > Pseudomonadaceae > Pseudomonas > Pseudomonas sp. HUK17. Next base: position 19,652 of record NZ_LSMW01000012.1, on the reverse strand, counting down.
AACCGCTCCAGCAGCGCGCGCACCGGCTGCCAGTGCGGCTCGCGCAGATCACCCAGGCCCTGGGCGGCGGCCACGGTGATGCGCCGCAACAGCTCGGCGGAGTTGGCCAGGATGGTGGTTTCGTCGAGCAGGTCGATGCGCATGCCGGCCGCGCGCTGGGCGCCGATCCAGGCGTCGAGCAGCGCCCGCTCGTGGGTGCGCAGCAGCTCGACCAAAGCGGTACTGTACATGGGGGTTCCTAGGTGACGAAGAGGGCGGCTCAGGAAGGGCCGACCGGACGAAGAGGGTGTGGGAAAGAGACGGCAGGCGCGAAGGGGGACCCGGCGCTACGGCCAGGTCCCCGAGAGATCACATGTCCATCTTTTCCTTGGTGATCTTGCCGGTCTTGGCGTCGGCATGGAAGTCATACTTCATACCATCTTTCTTCATGCCTTCGCCTTCCCACTGACCGTCATCGGCTTCGATCTTGGTGATCGAGGTGTAGCCCTGCTCCATGAGCTTGGACTTGACGTCGTTCATGGGCATCCAGTCGGCGCCGGGCTGGTCGGCCAGGGCCGCGGTGCTGGCCAGGACGGAACAGGCAAACAGGGAAGCGAGCAGCTTGGATTTCATCGCGAGACCTCGTCGTGGTGGTATGTCCTGACCTTGGACCACCACCACGTGCGACAGATCCGTCTGGCCCAGGCGTTAGACTGACGATTCTTCGACCAGGTGTGGCAACAGCCCGGCAGGGGCCTTGGCGCTCTTGGGCTTGGCTTTGCGCGACTCATAGGGGCGGCTGGCCAATCGCCAGAGGTCCCGCCAGCGTTCGGCGAGGGCGGTGGGCTTGTCCAGATAGAGACGCAGGCCCAGGGAAAAGGCCTTCGCCTGCAAGCGCTCGCGCTGCTGGGCCAGGCTCTCGCCAATCGCCAGGCGGGTATTGCTGGCGCCGAACAGCGTCGGCTCGCTTTCCAGCAACAGCTGCATCACCGCCAGGTCGTGATCGTCGCCCAGGTATTCCGAAAGACGCTTGAGGCTCTTCTGGCGCGTCTTGAATTCCGCCGGCCAGGCCGCGGCCAGCAGCTGGGTGTGATACCAGTGATCCTTCACCCGCTTGCGCCAGTCGTGCAGGGTCTCGTCGGTGGGCTTGTCGCGGGCGGTCTTGAGCGCCTGACGCCCGGCCTTGTAGTTGTCTTCCAGGCCACGGGCGAACAGCCCGAAGCCCTTGCCGGAGAGCTTCCAGCCAGCCACTTCCTCGCGCAGGGCGGTCAGTTCCTCGAGCAACTCGGGATGGCCGCTGGCCGCGGCGATCTGCTGGTCGGCGCGCTCCTGCAGGCGCTGGCGCACCCGCTTCATGGCCGGCGAAGCGAACCTCTTGCGGTCGGACTCACCCAGCTTGTCCCAGCTTTCCACCAGGGCGGCGCTGTCGCGTAGCGACGACAGCTGGCGGCCCAGGTCGCGCAGGCGCCGATTGCGACTGGCGAAGGCGCGCTTGCCCAGGGCGCCGTGCAACAGCCGCAAGAGGGCGCGTAGTTCCTTGAGGCGCTTGCGCGTCTCGTGGACGCCTTTGGGGGTACCGCTCGCCAGGGACGTTTCAGCCTGTACCAGACGATCCGTCACCACGCGGCGGACTTCCTCGTCAGCTGCTTGCCGCGCATCGAAACGAAAGGCCATCGAACTCTCCTCAATAGGTGGACTGCAGACCCGCGCTGCGCGGGAGCGTAACGGTAAGAAAGACCTCCACGACAGCGGGAGATGCCAAATTTCATCTAAACGTCATATTTCCTTCATGAGATCTAGCAGCGGGCACCGCCTGCCGCCTGGCCGGTCAGAAGGGCTATAGTTGCCCGACCACCAGAGCGAGGAGATCCGGATGTTCGAAGCCGCCGAAAACGAACACCTGCTCGACGAGGCCACCTACGACGCCAAGCTGCCCAAGCTGCGCGAAGCGTTGCTGGCCGCCCAATACGAACTCAAGGCGCAGGGCCGTTTCCCGGTGATCGTACTGATCAATGGCATCGAGGGTGCGGGCAAGGGCGAGACGGTCAAGCTGCTCAACGAGTGGATGGATCCGCGCCTGATCCGCGTCGAGACCTTTCTGCAGCCCACCGTCGAGGAGCGCCAGCACCCGCCGGCCTGGCGCTACTGGCAGCGCCTGCCGGGCAAGGGTCGGACCGGCGTTTTCTTCGGCAACTGGTACAGCCAGATGCTGCATGGGCGGGTCAACAAGGCGCTCAGTCGCGTCGAACTGGATGCCGCTATCGGCCAGGCGGAGCGTTTCGAGCGGATGCTCGCCGACGAGGGCGCGCTGATCCTCAAGTTCTGGTTCCACCTTTCCAAGCCCCAGCTCAAGCAGCGCCTGAAGCACCTCAAGAACGATCCTCGCCTGGGCTGGAAGCTCAGTCCGCTGGACTGGCGCCAGGCCAAGGTCTACGACCGCTTCGTCAAGGAGGGCGAGCGGGTGGTGCGGCGGACCCATCACGACTACGCCCCCTGGCACGTGGTGCCCGGTTTCGACGAGCGCTTTCGCAGCCTGACCGTCGGCACCGTGCTGCTCAAGGCGCTGCAGCGCGCCCTGGCCAACAAGCCGCGCAAGCAGCGCCGGGCCGCCGCCGTGCTGCCGCCGCCGGTGGATGGCCGCGGCGTGCTGGAGGCCATGGACCTGGGTCAGCGCCTGGACAAGGCCGATTACGAGGACCAGCTGCTCGCCGAGCAGGCCCGCCTGGCGCGGCGCCTGCGCGACAAGAAGTATCGCCGTCATGCCCTGGTGGCGGCCTTTGAGGGCAACGATGCCGCCGGCAAGGGCAGCGCCATCCGCCGTGTCACCGGCGCCCTGGATCCGCGCCAGTACCGCATCGTCCCGGTGGCCGCGCCCAGCGACGAGGAACTCGCCCAGCCCTATCTCTGGCGCTTCTGGCGGCACATTCCGCGCCTGGGCAATTTCACCATCTTCGATCGTTCCTGGTACGGCCGGGTGCTGGTGGAGCGGGTCGAGGAGCTGACACCGGTCGCCGACTGGCAGCGGGCCTATGGCGAGATCAACGACTTCGAGGAGCAGCTCCACGACGCCGGCATCGTGCTGGCCAAGTTCTGGCTGGCCATCGACCAGGACACTCAGCTGGAGCGCTTTCGTGCCCGCGAGGAAACGCCCTTCAAGCGCTTCAAGATCACCGAGGACGACTGGCGCAATCGCGACAAGTGGGACCTCTACAGCCAGGCCGTCAACGACATGGTGGTGCAGACCAGCACGGCCATCGCGCCCTGGACGCTGGTGGAGGCCAACGACAAGCGTTTCGCGCGGGTTAAGGTGCTGAGGACACTCAACGAGGCGCTAGAGAGGGCGTATGACAAGGGCTGAATTAAGCCCGGCTTTCGGTAAAAACGGTTGCTCAGCTCGTTATCGTGCTTTGGGGATACTTTTGTTTCGCCCCGCCGGGCGACTCACTTTTTTCAATCGCCAAAAAAGTAAGCAAAAACGCTTGCCCCGCCATCCGGCCCCGGCTGCGCCGGGGTCCGCTCTCTCCATCGTCGCTCCAAGGGCCCGCCGCGAAGGGCCTTCCTTGGCCCTCGCGACTCTCGCGGCATCCATGCCGCTCGACCCCTTACGCAACGATTGCGCTCGCCCTGTTGGAAGGGGCGTTGGCCGCGCCTGGACGTTTGATTGCCAGGTGGGGGATCGGAGTGAAGCGTGGTAAGGCTGGCTTGAATGCTAAACCCCAGAAACGAAAAAGCCCCGCCGAAGCGGGGCCTTTCTGCAACCGGATCAGTCGTTAGACGACTTGAACCTGGTCAGCTTGCATACCCTTCTGGCCTTTGACAGCCACGAAAGTGACCTTCTGGCCTTCGCTCAGGCTCTTGAAGCCGGCGCTTTCGATGGAGCGGTAGTGCACGAACAGGTCGGCGCCGCTTTCCGGGGTGATGAAGCCGTAGCCTTTCTCATCGTTGAACCACTTGACGGTGCCATTTTCACGATTGGACATGAGTATCTCCAGGTGTAGGGGGAACAACCACGTTAGCGAGACATTCGTTAACGGGACTGTAATGCGAGAGTGAGACGAGCCAGGAGATGAAAATGAAGCAACATCAAGCAGGTATCGAGTAACTATTGCAGTAGCAGTGCCCACACCATACTCGCTTTCGCGAGCTTGTATAGCCCTGATTCGCATATTTGTTGACCAGTGGCGCTGCTTGCGCTGCCAGGGCGTCTCACTCAGGCTACGGATTCCCCTGCTCGAAAGAGACTCCGCATGGACAAGCTGCACCGGATCAAGGGGGCCTGGCCCTACCTGATCGCCGTCTTTCTCAACGCCTTCGTCGATCTTGGCCACAAGATCGTCATCCAGAACACCGTGTTCAAGGTCTATGACGGTTCCACCCAGGTGGTGCTGACCGCCCTGGTCAACGGCATGATGCTGCTGCCCTTCATCCTGCTGTTCAGTCCCTCCGGCCATGTGGCCGATCGCTTCGCCAAGGTGCGGGTGCTGCGACTCGGCGGCTGGGCGGCGGTAGCCATCACCCTGGGCATCACCCTGGCCTACTATGCCGGACTGTTCGAACTGGCCTTCGCCATGACGCTGTTGCTGGCCATCCAGGCGACCTTCTATTCGCCGGCCAAGTACGGCTACATCAAGGCGCTGTTCGGCAAGCAGCGGCTGGCCGAGGGCAATGGCCTGGTGCAGGCCAATTCCATCATCGCCATCCTGGCCGGCACCGTGGTCTTCACCGCCTTCTTCCAGCTGCACCTGGGCGAGGGCCATGCCACGCCCCATGCGATCCTGCAGGACATCGCGCCGCTGGGCTGGCTGCTGGTGCTCTGCAGCCTGGCCGAGGTGGCGTTGCTCTATCGCCTGCCGCTGCTGGAAGAGCCCAAGCCGCGCGAGCCCTTCGACTGGCATGCCTATCTGCGGCTGCAGACCGCCCGGCGCAACCTGGCGGTGATCGGCGAGAATTCGGTGATCCGCCTGTCGATCATCGGCTTGGCGGTGTTCTGGTCGGTGGGCCAGGTGCTGCTGGCGAGCTTTCCGGCCTATGCCAAGGATCACCTGGGCATCGACAACGTGCTGCTGTTGCAGGGCATCCTGGCCTGCGCCGGCATCGGCATCGCCTTGGGCTCGGCGCTGGCCAGCCGGGCCTCCCGCGGGCGCATCGAGACCGGGCTGATCCCGGTGGGCGCCCTGGGCATCGCCCTTGGCCTGTGGTGGCTGCCGGCGCCCACTTCGGCGCTGGTGCATGCGCTCAATTTCGTCTTCATCGGCCTGATGGGCGGGCTGTTCATCGTGCCGCTCAATGCCCTGATCCAGTTCCATGCCCGTGAGGACCAGCTCGGCACGGTGCTGGCGGCCAACAACTGGGTGCAGAACGTCGCCATGCTGAGCTTTCTGGTGCTCACCGCGGTGATCGCTCTGCTCGGCCTGGACAGTCGCTGGCTACTGCTGCTGATCGCCGCCGTGGCCCTGATCGGCGGGGCCTACACGGTGTGGAAGCTGCCCCAGAGTCTGGTGCGTTTCCTGCTCGGCCTCATGGTCACCCGCCACTACCGCATCCAGGTCCAGGGGCTGCAGAACCTGCCGGCCCAGGGCGGGGTGCTGCTGCTGGGCAATCACATCAGCTGGGTGGACTGGGCCATGGTGCAGATCGCCAGTCCGCGACCGGTGCGCTTCGTGATGCTCAGGTCGATCTATGAGCGCTGGTACCTGAAGCCCTTCCTCAAGGCGATGGGGTGCCTGCCCATCGCCCAGGGCAGCGGCGCCGGCGCGGCGCTGGAGCAGGTGGCTGGCCTGCTGAGTGCGGGGGAGGTGGTCTGCCTGTTCCCCGAAGGCGCCATCAGCCGTACCGGCCAGCTCGGCGAATTCCGCCGCGGCTATGAAAAGGCCTGCGAGCGGGTCGGCCCGGAGGTGCGGATCGTGCCCTTCTATCTGCGCGGCCTCTGGGGCAGCCAGTTCTCGCGTTCTTCGAGCAAGCTCAAGGAGCTGCGCGACAGTCCGCTGCACCGCGAGGTGGTGGTGGCCTTTGGCAAGGCGCTGCCCAAGGACACCCCGGCCGATGTGCTCAAGCGGCGGATCTTCGAGTTGTCGATTCGCTCCTGGGAGCGCTATATGCAGGGCCTGCCGTCGCTGGCCGACGCCTGGGTCGCCAGCGTCAAGCGCCGGCCCAATGGCCTGGCCCTGATCGACGACCTGGGCGCGCCGCTCAAGGCCGCCCAGGCGCTTACCGGCGCCGCCTGCCTGGCGCGGCGGATGCGCAAGCGGCCCGAGGCCAATCTCGGCCTGCTGCTGCCCACCAGCAGTGGCGGCATGCTGGCCAACATGGCGGTGCTGCTGGCCGGCAAGACCCTGGTCAATCTCAACTACACGGCCACCCCCGAGGCCCTGGCGTCCGGCCTGGACCAGGCCGGCATCCGTACCGTCTACACCTCCCGGCGCTTTCTCGAACGCCTGCAGAAGCGCGGTCTGCCGGTGGAGGAGTTGCTCGCCGGACGCGAGGTGGTGGACCTGGAAGAGCTGCGCGCCGGCATCGGCAAGGCCGAACTACTGGCCAACTGGCTGGCGGTCCGGCTGTTGCCCACCGCTATGCTGCAGGTGCTGGTGAGCCGCGCCCACGATCCCGCGGCCACCGCCGCCATCCTCTTCTCCAGTGGCAGCGAGGGTACGCCCAAGGGGGTGATGCTCAGCCACAGCAACCTCATGGCCAATCTCAAGCAGACCTCGGACGTGCTCAACACCCAGGACGACGACGTCTTCATGGCCTCGCTGCCGCTGTTCCACGCCTTCGGCCTCACCGTGACCCAGTTCCTGCCGCTGATCGAGGGGGTGCCGGTGGTCTGCCAGGCCGATCCCACCGACGTGGCCGGCATCGCCAAGGCGGTGGCCACCCATCGCGCCACGGTGCTCTGCGGCACCTCGACCTTCCTGCGGCTGTTCGTGCGCAACACCAAGGTGCATCCGCTGATGCTGGAGAGTCTGCGCATCGTGGTGGCCGGTGCCGAGCGCCTGGATCCGGCGGTGCGCGAGGCCTTCAAGCTCAAGTTCAACCAGGACATCTACGAAGGCTACGGCGCCACCGAGACCGCGCCGGTGGCGTCGGTCAACCTGCCCGACGCCCTGGACGTCAGCTACCTGCAGGTGCAGCGTGGCGGCAAGCTCGGCACCGTGGGCATGCCGCTGCCAGGGACCGGCTTCAAGATCGTCGACCCCCAGACCCTTGCCGAATTGCCCACCGGCGAGGCGGGCATGGTGCTGATCGGCGGACCGCAACTGATGCAGGGCTACCTGAACGATCCCGAGCGCACCGCCAAGGCGATCCGCGAGATCGACGGCGAGCGCTGGTACGTGACCGGCGACCAGGGTCGGCTGGACGAGGACGGCTTTCTCACCATCGTCGACCGCTATTCGCGCTTCGCCAAGATCGGCGGCGAGATGGTCAGCCTGGGCGCCGTGGAGCAGGCCCTGGCCAAGGCGGTGGCCGATCCGGAGATCGAGCTGCAGGCGGTCAATCTGCCGGATGCCAGGAAGGGCGAGCGCATCGTGGTGCTGCATACCGGCACCCTGGACGGCGCGGCGGTGGAAAAGACGCTGCTGGCCCAGGGGGTGAGCGGACTGCTGCTGCCCTCGGCTTGGCTGGCGGTGGACAGCCTGCCGAAACTGGGGACCGGTAAGGCCGACGTGGCCGGCGCGAAACGTCTGGCGCAGACGCGGTTGAGCGAGGCGGGGGAGGCCTAGGCGATAAATCGTCCATCCGGCGCCGGTGAACCCTAAAGCCTGACGCCGTTTGGCCGATCATGAGGAGGCTAATCTTTTTTTTTCGAGGTCTTCCCGGTGAAGCTACGCTCCCTCAACATCGCCCCGCGGGCCCTGGTTGCCTTTGGTTTCTTCGCCCTGCTGGTGATCGGCCTCGGGCTGTTTTCCCTGGGCCAGAATCGCGTCATCAAGGAGGGCGAGGAGCAGATCGTCGGCAACGTGATTCCCAGCGTCCAGGTCATCGGCGAGATCCGCGCCGACCTGCTGAGTCTGCGCATGCACAACCAGGGCCTGATGCTGGCGACCTCCAACGCCGAGACCCAGGCCGTGCACAAGGCCATAGACGCGGCCAAGGCCACCCTGGAGCAGCACGTGCGCCAGTTCGACGCCCTGCTGCTGAGCGACAACGGGCGTGAGGTTTACACCCGCTTGACCGGCCAGCTGACCACCTACCTGGACAACCAGAACCGCTATCTCAAGGCGCTGGACGACCAGAACGACGCCGAGTTGCTCAAGCTCGCCGGTCAGGACGGCGAGATGGCCCGTAGCGGCAATGCCCTGAGCGCCACCGTCAACGAACTCGCCGGGCTGGTCGATGGCAAGGTCACGCGTCTGGCCGCTGCTTCCATGGCCAGCTACCACAACGCCATCGCCATCACCGTGGCGGTGATGGTGGCGGCCCTGGCCGGTACCCTGCTGCTGGCCTGGCGCTTCACCCGCAGTCTCACCGGGCCGCTGGAAAAGGCCCTGGCGGTGGCCGAACGCATCGCCGCCAATGACCTCAGTCGGTCGGTCGAGCAGGACGGGCGTGACGAACCCGGCCGGCTGCTGGCGGCCATGGCGCGGATGCAGGACAACCTGCGCGGCACCCTGGAGCGGCTGACCCTGTCGTCCACCACCCTGGCGTCTACCTCCGAGGAGATGTCGACGGTCACCGAGACCGGCCTGCGCGGCATTCAACGGCAGAACGACGAACTGGCCCAGGCCGCCACCGCCGTCAACCAGATGACCGCTGCGGTGGAGGAGGTGGCGCGCAATGCCGCTGCCGCCAGCGCCGCCGCCCAGGATTCGCGCACCTCGGCCGATCTTGGCCAGCGCCGGGTCGAGGAGACCCTCACCACCATTCACGCGCTGCACACGGCGGTGACCTCCAGCAGCGGCGAGATCGACGGCCTGGCCGCCCAGGTGCAGCGCATCAGCGGGGTGCTCGACGTCATCCGCGGCATCGCCGAACAGACCAATCTGCTGGCGCTCAACGCCGCCATCGAAGCCGCGCGGGCCGGCGAGGCGGGGCGCGGTTTCGCCGTGGTGGCCGACGAGGTACGCGCCCTGGCGGCCCGCACCCAGCAATCCACCGGTGAGATCGAAGACATGATCGGCGCCATCCAGGGTGGCGCGGGCAAGGCGGTGGACGCCATGGCCACCAGCAATCAGCAGGCCGGTGCCTGCCTGACGGTGGCCGCGGCCGCCGGCGAGGCCCTGGCCGAGATCGGTCGCCACATCGTGCAGATCACCGAGCGCAACCTGAGCATCTCCGCTGCCACCGAAGAGCAGGCCCAGGTGGCCCGCGAGGTGGATCGCAACCTCACCAGCATTCGCGACCTGTCCACCCAGAACGCCGCCGGGGCCGGGCAGACCGCGGCCGCCAGCACCGACCTGGCGCGTCTGGCCGGTGACCTGAGCGGTGCGGTGCGACAGTTCCGCTTGTAGGCAGCACAAGACAGCGCAGGCGTGCCCCGCCTCAGCGGCGCGGTGCGCTCAAGGCACCAGCGCCAGGGCCGTGCGCAGATCCACCACCAGGACATCCAGATAGCCACCCTGCAGCGCACCACGAATGGCGTTGACCTTGCGCAGGCCGCCGGCCAGACCCACCACGCGGTCGATCTCCAGCAGTTGCGGCAGGCCCACCGACACTACGGTCTCTTCACTGTCGTCCAGCACCGGCCGGCCCTGGGCGTCGAAGTACCTGAGGCAGATGTCGCCCACAGCGCCGCGGGCGGCCAGCACTTCCAGCATGGCCTCGCCATGGTAGTTGCCGCTGTTGCGTAGGAGCTGCGAAGGCTCCAACTCGCCGATGCCGACCAGGGCCACGGTGAGCCGGGCGAAGCGCTCGGTCACCTCGCGTACCTCGTCCAGTTGCAGGATGCGCTGGCGACTCTCGGGTGACTGCTCGATGCTCTGGGACGGCAACAGATAGGCCGGGCAACCGAGCAGATTGGCCAGTTGCTGGGTCAGCAGGGTGGCTTCGAAAGCCCCTTTGTTGCCGACCCCGCCGAGCAGCTGCACCACCTCGGTCGCGCCCTGGCGACTGCTGCCCCGATGCATGTGGCCGACCATGGCGCGGATGGTGGAGCTCCAGGAAGAGATGCCGATGTGGTCCTTCTCGGTGACGCTGGTTTCCAGGTAATGGGCGGCGGCCGAGCCGATGGCCTGCTTGATGGCCTCTTCGTCATCGCCGGTGGGCTCCACCACGATGGCCTGGCGGATGCCGTAGCGCTGCTGCAGCTGACGCTCCAGTTCCAGGTGGAAGTTGCGTGGCCGCTGCACCGAGATGCGCACGATGCCTTCCTTGAGCGCTCGGCTCAGGGCGCGGCTGACGAAGGATTGCGACAGGTCGAGCTGTTCGGAGATCTGCGACTGCTTGAGTCCCTCTTCGTAGTAGAGGGAGGCGATCTTGGTCAGCAGGCGTTGTTCTTCGAGGTTACTCATCCAGATTCCCGGTACCAGCGGCTAGGTCGCGCCCAGGGTCGCCAGGCCGGCCTGGCCATGACGAACCGCCGAAAAGCAGGCACGTACCTGTTAGAAAGGCGCATTTTCCCGCTATTTTCCCTCAGCCTCTCGCTGGACGCCAAGGCTTTTGCGGCCTGGGCGCCCAGGGGGCGATCTCAGGACATGATGAGGCCACCGTCCACATTGATCGCCTGGCCGGTGATGTAGGCTGCGTCCGCCGAGGCCAGGAAGGTCACTAGGCCGGCCACGTCGGCCGGGGTGCCGGCGCGCTTCATGGGGATGTTGCCGACCCATTCGGTCATCAGCTCACCCTGGCCATAGCGCTTTTCCGGGGTGGAAAGGATCTCGCCCCAGACCCGGTCGTTATAGTCCCACATCTCGCTTTCGATGATGCCCGGGCAGAAGGCGTTGACCGTGATGCCATGGCGCGCCAGTTCGTGGGCCAGACTCTGGGTGATGCCGATGACGCCCATCTTGCTCGCCGCATAGTGGGGCGTGTAGATGAAGCCCTGGCGCCCCTGGCCGGAGCTGGTGTTGATCAGGCGTCCACCACGTCCGGCGGCGACCATGCGCCTAGCCGCCTCGCGGCAGCACAGCCAGACGCCGGTGGTGTTGACCTGCAGGATACGATCGAAGTCCTCGCGCGGCATGCGGTCGAAGGCGTCGATGGTGATGATCCCGGCGTTCTGCACCGAGACGTCGATGCGCCCGAAGCGGGCTTCGGCCTGGGCATAGAGGTCGGCCACCGCCGCCTCGTCGGTGATGTCCACCACCAGCGGCAGGACTTCGGCCCCAGTATCGGCCACCAGCCGTGCAGCGGTCTCATGCACCCGCTCGGCATTGGACACCAGTACTAGATTGGCACCCTCACGACCGAAGCGCTCGGCGATACCCTCGCCGATGCCTCGGCAACCGCCGGTGATGACCACGGTTTGACCAGCGAAGCGACGTTCCACGTGAAACCTCCTAAAGTCTGGCGGCAGCCCGGCGCAGGCTGGCTGTGCCGAATCGCCAGCGACGTGTTACCAGCAGACGAAACCACCATCGACGATCAGATCCACCCCGGTGCAAAAGGATGCGGCAGGGCTGCAGAGGAAGATCGCCGGACCGACCATTTCCTCCACTTCGGCCATGCGGCCCAGCGGGGTGGTCTGCTCGAAGATCTTGACCTGGTCGGCCACCTCGGGACGGGTGTTCATGGGGGTGGCGGTGTAGCCGGGGCTGATGCAGTTGACCCGGATGCCGCGCTCGGCCCATTCCATCGCCAGGCTCTTGGTCAGGTGGATGACGCCGGCCTTGGAGGTGTTGTAGTGGGCCTGCAGCAGGCCGCGGTTGACGATGCTGCCGGACATGGAGGCGATGTTGACGATGGCCCCCTTGCCGCGCGGCAGCATGACCCGCGCCTGGGCCTGGCAGCTCAGCATCACGCCAGTGAGGTTGATGTCGAGCATGCGCTGCCAGCGCTCCAGCTCCAGTTCCTCGGCGGCTTGGGCGTTGGCGATGCCGGCGCTGTTGACGGCGAGGCTCAAGGGGCCGAGTTCGGCCTCGGTGCGGGCCACGGCGGCTTCCAGGTCAGCGGCGCTGGTCACCGAGCCTTCCAGGGCCAGGGCGCGGCGGCCGTGGGCCTGGATGCGCTCGACGGTGCCGGCGAGGTCGCGACTGCCGGGCAGGTCGAAGCAGGCCACATTGGCGCCAGCCTCGGCGAGGCCGACGGCGATGGCCTGGCCGATGCCGCTGCCGGCACCGGTGACGAAGGCGGTCTGGCCGCCGAGATCGAAGAGACGCATGAGAAAACTCCTAGTCAGGCGGTAGCCAGTTCCATCACGGCCACCGGAGTGGCCTGTTCGCGTTCGAGAATGCCCATCTGCTGGCCACGGCTCATCACCATGACCCGGTGCGACAGGCCGAGCACCTCGTCGAGATCCGAGCTGACCACGATCACCGCCATGCCGGTGGCCGCCAGTTCAGCGATCACCTGGTAGATGGCGGCGCGGGCGCCGACGTCGATGCCGCGGGTGGGCTCGTCGAGGATGAAGACCTTGGGGTTGCGCGCCAGCCACTTGGCGATGATCACCTTCTGCTGGTTGCCACCGGAGAGGGCGGCGATGGCCTGCTCCGGATGGCCCTTGACGCCGAGCCGGGCCACCGCCTTGCGAGCGAAGGCGCGCAGGCCACCGGGGGACACCCAGCCACCGGCGGCGAGCAGGTCGGTGTTGCCATAGATGAGGTTTTCCTCGATGGCATGGTCGACCACCACGCCCTGCTGCTTGCGATCCTCGGGCACCAGCACGATGCCGGCCTGGATGGCTTCGCAGGGACTAGCGAAGCGGCAGGTCTGGCCTTCCAGCGCCAGCTCGCCGGTGACCTGTTCGGCGGCGCCGGCTATGGCGCGGACCAGCTCGGTACGGCCGGCGCCGACTACCCCGGCCACGCCGAACACCTCGCCGGCGCGCACACTGAAATCGATGTCCTTGAGCGGCATTTCGCGGCAGCTCAGACCCTTCACCCGAAGCACCTCGCGGGCGGCGGGCGCGGCCATGGCCGGAAAGATGCGCTCCACGCTGCGCCCGACCATCTCTTCCACCAGTTGCCGCACCGGTACCTGGGCGGTGGCGTGCAGGGCGATCTGGCGGCCGTCGCGCAACACCAGGACCCGGTCGGCGATCCGCGCGATCTCTTCCAGGCGATGGCTGATGTAGATGAAGGACACGCCCTCGGCCTTGAGCCGCTCGACCTGGGCGAACAGCAATTCGGTCTCTTCGCCGCCCAGGGCCGCGGTGGGTTCGTCGAGGATCAAGAGGCGCGCCTTGAGGGTCAGCGCCTTGGCGATCTCCACCAGCTGCTGGGCGGCCACACTGAGGCCAGCCACGGTGCGCGTGGCGGGTACCTTCAAGCCCAGGCGATCCAGCTGACGCTGGGCCTCGGTTTCCATGAAGGCTCGATCGATGCGGCCGCCGCGCATGGGCAGGCGACCGACGAACATGTTCTCGGCGATGGTCAGCTCCGGCAGCAGGCGGATTTCCTGGTGAATCAGGCCGATGCCGGCGGCCAGGGCGGCGCCGGGAGAATCCGGAGCGTAGTCGCGCCCCAGCCAGGTCATGCGCCCACCGGTCTCGGGCGGCACCAGGCCGGCGATGATGGACGACAGGGTGGACTTGCCGGCCCCGTTCTCGCCGAGCAGGGCCAGGACTTCACCGGGCTGGATATCGACGTCCACGCCGCTGAGCACCTCGATGCCGGCGTATTTCTTGCCGATGTTTCTCAGGCTGAGGGCCGCGGGCTGTTCCAGGGGCATGACGGCGGACATGGGGCCTCCGAAGGGGGGAGCTGAAACGGTGCTTCCCTTGGGAGGCACCTGGGGCAGGAGCTGGCAGCGGCGGCCGTTACCCGCCGCGGGCCAGACGCACCGTTAGGGGTGGTTCTCGATGAAGGGGGCGACGTTGTCCTTGGTGGTCAGGATCGCCTGCTGCAGCTGCTCCTTGGGCAGCTGCTTGCCTTCCTTGAGCGCCACTGCCGATTCCAGGGCCATGCGGCCCATCTTGCGGGTCTGCTGGGTCATGGTGGCGGACAGGGTGCCGGCGGCCACGGCCTTGAGGCCGGCCACGTCGCCGTCGAAGCCGACGATGGTCACCGGATGATCGAGGTTGGCCACCTTGACCGCCTGGGCAGCGCCAAGGGCCATGGCGTCGGCGCGACCAAAGAAGACGTTGATGTTGGGGTCACGCTGGAGCATGTCCTGGGCCACGGCGAAGCCCTTGTCCTGGGCCCACTCGGCGGGTTGCTGGGCCACCACCTTCAGCTCGGGAAATTTGGCCAGGCCTTCGGCAAAGCCCTTGGCGCGATCGTTTTCCGGCGTGGTGCCGATCTGGCCCTGGAGGATGGCTACGCGGCCCTTGCCTTCGGTGACCTTGCCGACGTATTCGGCCAGGGTGCGGGCGGCGGCGACGCTGTCGCTGGCGATGAAGGTGTCACCCGGGGCATCGGGGGCGTTGCGGTCCACCGCCACCACCGGGATGCCGGCGGCCTTGGCCGCCTTGACCGGGACACCGGCGGCGGTGGCGCCGGCCGGGATATAGATCAGGGCGTCGACCTGGCGGGTGATCAGATCCTGGATCTGGTTGACCTGGGTCGCCGAGTTGCCCTGGGCGTCCACGGTGATGACCTTGATGCCCTTGGCCTTGCCCTCGGCCTCGACGGCCTGCTTGATCTGATTGAAGAAGTCGGCCTGCAGGTTGGCCACGGCCAGGCCCACGGTGAGTTCCTTGGCCTGGGCATTGAAGGCAGCGGTGCAGGTCATGGCGGCGAACAGGGTACTGAGCAACAGCTTCTTGGGGGTCAGCATGGATGGCACTCCGTTGTTATTGTTGTACTGCGGTGACGAGACGAAGCAGAGCAGACCTAGCGCTGCCCGTTACGGCGGCGCAGGGTGTCCAGGGTGACGGCCAGGGCGATGACGATGCCGATGATCACCTGCTGCACGAAGGGCGAGACCCCCAGCAGATTCAGACCATTGCGCAGCACGCCGATGATCAGCACGCCCACCAGAGTGCCGCCGACGCTGCCGACGCCGCCGCTGAGGCTGGCACCGCCGATCACCACCGCGGCGATGGCATCCAGCTCCATGGACAGGCCGGCGCTGGGCTGGGACGAATCCAGCCGCGCGGCCATGGCCACCGCGGCCAGGCCCGCCAGGGCCCCGCTCAGGGCATAGATCCAGATGGTGAGGGTGCGCACCTTGATGCCTGACAACCGCGCCACCTCGGCGCTGCCGCCCATGGCATAGAGGTTGCGGCCACCGGCGCGAAAGCGCAGGAACACCCAGGCCACCAGCAGCATCAGCAGGAAGAGGCCGACGGTGACCGACAGGAAGCCGAAGTGCCGTACTGTGGCTAAGCTGGTGAACCAGTCCGGAAAGCCGACGATCTGGCGGCCGTCGGTAAGGATGTTGGCCAGACCCCGGGCCACCGACATCATGGTCAGGGTGGCGATGAAGGCGGGCAACCGTGCCTTGGCGATGAGCATTCCCGATACCAGGCCGCACACCAGACCGCCGAGGATGGCTGCGGGAATCGCCAGGCCCAGCGGCCAGCCGATGTCCTGATAGAGCCAGCCCAGCAGCATCATGGAAAAGGCCAGCACCGAGCCCACCGACAGGTCGATGCCACCGATGACGATGACCAGGGTCATGCCGATGGCCAGGATGCCGAGCACCGTCACCTGGTCAAGGATGTTGAGGGCGTTGCGCACGGAGAAGAAATACTCCGAGGCAAAGGAGAACACGGCGATCAGCAGCGCCAGACCGATCAGCGGACCGCCGACGTTGCGGGGCAGGCGTAGCGCCAGGCGGGCGAGGGGCTTGGCGGGTGGCGAGGCGATCGGGGCTTTGGCGTCCACGAGCTTCTCCTGAGGTTATTGTTCTTGTGTAGGGCTCGCTTGAATATTTATGCGTGCCTGATTTTTAATTCAGACTCTGCCTGTTCCGGGTGGAAGTCAAGCGCCTTTTCATCGCTGTATGCCGAACGCGATGGCTTCGGCAATCCCGCATCCCGCCACGCATTCTATCCGCTCGCCAGATCGCCAATGGCCTTTCCTGGCTATTGACGACCCTGCGGATTGGGGTCTAAATGATAAATATATTTTCAGTGACGAATAAATATTCATAAGACGCCCACTGAAACCTCGGCAGGCGTCTGCTCCACTGCAGCTTCGGATACCCGAGGGGGTCGCCTGATGAATCCGTTCCAGTACGACGTCGCGCAGATTCGCGAAAAGGCCCGGCTGATCCGCCGGCACGTCATCCAGCTCAACGCCGGCTCGCCTGCCGGCGGCCATACCGGGGCGGATCTGTCGGAGACCGACATCCTCGCCACCCTCTATTTCCGCCTGCTCGACGTCGCCCCTGAACGCCTCGCCGATCCCCAGCGCGACATCTACATCCAGAGCAAGGGCCACGGCGTCGGCGGCCTCTACTGCTGCCTGGCCGAAGCCGGCTACTTCCCGCCGGAATGGCTCGACACCTACCAGCACTTCGATTCCCACCTGCCGGGTCATCCGGTACGGCAGAAGACCCCCGGCATCGAGCTCAACACCGGCGCCCTCGGCCATGGCCTGCCGGTCGCCACGGGGATCGCCCTGGCCGCCCAGCGCGATGGCAGTCCGCGCCGCGTCTATGTGCTGACCGGCGATGGCGAACTGGGCGAGGGCTCCAACTGGGAGTCGGCGCTGACCGCCGCCAAGTATCGGCTGGACAACCTCACGGTGATCGTTGACCACAACCGCCTGCAACTGGCCGGCCCCACCGCCGAGATCCTGCCGCTGGAGCCCCTGGCCGAGAAGTGGCGCGCCTTCGGCTTCCATGTGGTCGAGTGCGATGGCAACGACGTGGCCCAACTGGTGGAGACCCTGGAAGCGTTGCGCGATCACCGCGGCCAGCCCCAGGTGCTGATCGCCAATACCGTCAAAGGCAAGGGGGTTTCCTTCATCGAGGGCAAACCCGAATGGCACCACCGGGTGCCCAAGGGCGACGAGATCGCCGCTGCACTGGAGGAGCTCGACCATGGCCACTGATACCCAGATCCCGGGCGAAGCCCATCTCGCCAGCGTCATGGTCGAGGCCTTCATCGCCGCGGTGGACGCCGGCGTCGACCTGGTGCCGGTGGTCAGCGACTCCACCTCCACGGCCAAGATCGGCCCCTTCGTCAAACGCTTCCCCGAGCGCCTGGTCAACGTCGGCATCGCCGAGCAGACCCTGGTCGGGGTGGCGGCTGGCCTGGGCCTGGCCGGCAAGGTGGCGGTGACCTGCAACGCCGCGCCCTTCCTGATCTCCCGCGCCAACGAGCAGGTCAAGGTGGACGTCTGCTACAACAGGTCCAACGTCAAGATGTTCGGCCTCAACGCCGGGGCCAGCTACGGTCCCCTGGCCAGTACCCACCACAGCCTCGACGACATCGCCGTGATGCGCGGCTTCGGCAACGTGGAAATCTATGCCCCGGCCGACGGCGCCGAGTGCCGGCAGATCGTCGAGCACGCCCTGGCCCATGACGGTCCGGTCTATATCCGCCTGGACGGCAAGGCGCTGCCCGATCTGCATGGGTCCGACTACCGCTTCGTCCCCGGTCAGGTCGACGTGCTGCGCCAGGGTCACGACGTCAGCCTGGTGGCCCTGGGTTCCGTGGTCCATGAGGCGGTGGACGCCGCCCGGTTGCTGGCCGAGCAGGGCATCAGCGCCCAGGTGATCAACCTGTCGTCGATCCGTCCGCTACAGCGCGAAGCCCTGCTGGAAGCCCTCTGCGCCGCCCGCGGCGGGGTGGTCACGGTGGAAGAACACAATGCCAACGGCGGGGTGGGCAGTCTGGTGGCCGAGGTCATGGCCGAGGCCGCCCTGGGCGTGCCGCTGATCCGCCTGGGCATCGCCGATGGCGAGTATGCTGCCGCCGGCGCGCGCGGGCCGACCCGCGCCAAGCACGGCATCGACGCTGCCGGTATCGTCGCTGCGGTGCAGCGCCTGCGCTGATACGCCGGCGCCTAGGACAAGAACAACAACAGGAGCTGCCATGGCCGCCGAACCGCTGATCCTCGCCCTCGACGAGGGCACTACCAATGCCAAGGCGATCCTGGTGGATCGCGCCGGGCGGGTCGTGGCCCGCGGGTCCCGGCCGCTCACGGTCGAGCATCCCCAGGCGGGCTATGCCGAGCAGGATCCCCTGGCCATCTGGCAAGCCCTGCAGGGCGCCATCGGCGATTGCCTGGCCCAGACGGATGCCCCCCTGGCAGCCATCGCCATCAGCAATCAGCGCGAATCCGCCCTGGCCTGGGAGCGCAGCAGCGGCCAGTTGCTCGGTCCGCTGGTGAGCTGGCAGTGCAAGAGATCCCAGCCGCAGTGCGAGGCCTTGCACGCCGCCGGGCAGGGCGAGCTGATCCTGCAGCGCAGCGGCCTGGCGCTGGATCCGATGTTTTCCGCCGGCAAATGGCGCTGGCTGCTCGAGCAGATCCCCGACGGCACGGCCCGCGCCGCCGCCGGCGACATCTGCCTGGGCACCGTGGACAGCTGGCTGCTCTGGCAACTCAGTGGTGGCACGAGCTTTCTCATCGACGCGGCCAACGCGGCCCGTACCCAGTTGCTCGACCTGCGCGGCGGCGACTGGGACCCACAGCTGCTGAGCCTCTTCGGCATTCCCCGGGCGGCGTTGCCGGAGATCCGACCCAGTGCCGGCTACTTTGGCGAGACCCGTGCCCAGGGTCCGTTACCGGCCGGTCTGCCGATCCTGGCCATGATCGGCGATTCCCATGCGGCGCTGTTCGGCCAGGGCGGTTTCGTGCCGGGCAAGGTCAAGGCCACCCTGGGCACGGGTTCTTCGCTGATGACACCCATCGCCGAGCCGGTGGTGTCCGCCCATGGCCTGGCCACCACCCTGGCCTGGCGCCTAGGGGATACCCCGACCTTTGCCCTGGAAGGCAACATCGTCCACACCGGCGCCGCCGTGGGCTGGACCGCGCGGCTGTTGGGCGGCGCCGGAGAGCTGGAGGCCCTGGCCGCGGAAGCCGCGGCGCTGCCGGACAACGGCGGGGTCTATTTCGTCCCGGCGCTGGGAGGCCTGGGCGCGCCGCACTGGCGGGCCGAAGCCCGTGGGCTGTTCTGCGGTCTGGCCGAGAACTGCGGGCGGGCGCACCTGATGCGCGCGGCGCTGGAAGCCATCGCCTACCAGATCCGCGACGTCTTCGACGCCATGCAGCAGGACAGCCCGACGCCCCTGGAAGAACTCTGGGTGGATGGCGGCGCCACGCGCAACGAATGGCTGCTGCAATTCCAGGCCGATCTCCTGCAGCGGCCGGTGATCTGCAGCCTGTCGCCGGAGGTCTCGGCGCTTGGCGCCGCCCACCTGGCCGGCCACGCCCTCGGCTGGTGGCAGGACGCCGCGGCCCTGGCCGATCTCGAACGACCCCGTCGCCGCTATGAGCCGCGGGCTAATGCCGTACCCGAGCTCTACGCCGGTTGGCGCCAGGCCCTGGCGCGAACGCTGCTGTAGAGACCGTAGGTTGGGTTGAGACGACTCCATCGGCGAAGCCCAACAATACGGATTCGATCTGGGCATTATTGGGCTTCGCTGCGCTCAACCCAACCTACGGCGGCTCTCCCGAAAGGAGAGGCGGCTAGATCGTAGGTTGGGTTGAGACGACTCCATCGGCGAAGCCCAACAATACGGATTC